>NZ_CALNCS010000112.1 GCF_937875145.1 Alkalibaculum bacchi
TGCTAAAAGCTTTAGCTGTACAGCTAAATTTAGATACAGACAAAGTGACCAAGGCGTTGATGTAGAAGTTTTAGAAGAAAACAAGATAAAAGTGATTTTTCACGAAAAACAAAAGGCTGTTACACCAGGTCAGGAAGTAGTACTGTACAATGGCGAAGAGTGTTTAGGTGGAGCCACCATTGATGAGATTAAGTTCTAAGTTGTATGTAAAAGCTTGTAGCCGCCTTCGGTGATATAGAGACATAGAACGTAGAACTGAAAAACCGCGATGCGTGATATCGCGGTTTTTCAATGTGTAAAAAATTAATATATAATAAAGATTGTAGTGGTATAATGAGATAATAGAATAATTGAATCTAAAGGTGAGGTTATATGAAGGTTCTTTTCGTTGAAGATGAAAAAAAGGTTACGGATGCCTTAGAAGAGATGTGTAAAATTCAGAATATTGAATGCGATATTGCAAATGATGGGGAAGAAGGATTGCTATATGCAAAGTCTAGCTTGTATGATGTGATTGTTCTTGATATTATGCTCCCCTATAAAAGCGGTTTGGAGATTTTATCTGAACTTCGAGCAGATGGTAACAATACTCCTGTTCTTTTGTTGACAGCAAAAGATGCTACAGATGATATTGTAAAGGGATTAGATACTGGTGCAGATGATTATGTAGTCAAGCCTTTCGTAGCCAAGGAACTCTTTGCGAGAATGCGGGCACTGGGCAGAAGAGTAGATAAAGACTATATAGAAGATACCATTAAACTAGATACCCTTGAGTTTGATTTGAATAGTTACACGATGAAAATTGATGGAAAACCTGAGAAAATAACGTATAAAGAGGCAATGCTCTTTGAAATGCTTATTAAACGCCCGGAACAAGTTTTTACTAGAGAGCAAATTCTAGACCGAGTCTGGGGTCTAGATAGTGAAGTAAATGAAAACAATATTGAAATATATATACACAATCTCAGAAAAAAATTAAAACACACTAATATCAGTATTGATACTGTTCGAGGTGTGGGATATACCCTAAGGGTAAAAAATGTTTAAACAACTTTACAGAAAACTAACTCTTACAAATGCATTAATTTTAATATGTTTTTTACTCGTCTTTTCTTATTCCATTGTAAGTATCTTTTCTTATGCATTAGGTCAATCTTCAAAGGTGACCTTGAGGGATAAAGCAAATCAAATCATAAGGCGAAGCCAAGAACTTGGAACTTTTGATTTTATTATTATAGAGGATTATATGGAAGAAGACTCCTCTAATAAGAATGTTCTCAGAAATTCTTTAGATGTTCACTATATCGTATGGGACAATAATGGAAGATTGTCTTCTTTAAATTATGTAGACCAAGATTTAATCAAAGAATTATTTGAGCAATCGAGAGAAGTATATGAAAATCAATCTACAGAATTTGAAAAGATGAAGGTAAGCAATGTCAATTATCGAATATACACTCAGTATTATACCTTGCCAAATGGCATAGGCGGTGTTATTCAAGTTTATCAGTCTAGTGAAATAGACCATTTTATCCTTAATCAGCTCTTTTTTATCATTGTTACTATTGGACTTTGTAGCGTGATTGTATTGATTATTATAAGCTCATTTCTTGCAAAAAGGTCTCTTGAGCCTGTAAAGCAATCTTATGAAAGGCAAAAAGAGTTTGTGGCAGATGCCTCTCATGAGCTTAGAACTCCTTTAACCATTATCAAATCGAATCTTGAAGTATTATCCTTAAAGGAAGAAGAAACGATTGCAGAAAATAAAAAATGGTTTGATAATATCTATACGGAAACAGATGTTATGGCGAAATTGGTGCAAAATTTGTTAACCTTAGCCCAAATGGATAATAAGCAGATTAGTGCTAATATGCAAATAGTAGTATTATCTCTTATTGTAGAGAATGTGTGTAAAAAGATGTCGGTTTTAGCAAGAGAAAAAGATATTCTTTTGCAAAGCATTATTGCTGATGATGTTCTCGTAAAGGGCGATCAGAATGGACTAGAGCAACTTTTTGTTATACTTATTGATAATGCTATTAAATATACTCCGAAAGGTGGACAAGTAAAGGTTAGTTTAATGACCACTTCAGATAAAGCCTATATTAGCGTTAAAGACACAGGTATAGGCATTGAGGAAGAGGACAAAAACAAGATCTTTCAACGTTTTTATAGAGTAGATAAAGTCCGTTCTAGAGAGCAAGGTGGGGTGGGCTTAGGTCTAAGCATTGCTAAATGGATTATTGATGAGCATAAAGCTACCCTAGAGATTAAAAGTAAATTAAACGAAGGAAGCGAATTTATCATCGGTTTTACTTCGAAAAATAAGTAATGAATAAATAGAGGTAGAAAGGAGAAGTTATGGAAAAAAAATTCAAGCGTATCCTAATAGTGCTTGTCGTTGTAGTAGGGATTGTAACTTTGCCCAATTTCATAAATAGTTCAGATGGCGAGAAAATGCAGTTATCGATTAGCACTCCTCAAGAAGATTTAGTAAGAGAAGTTTTTTCCTATCCCACTGGAAACTATGAAGGGAAAGTAGAGAGGATTACCTTAAGAGCAAATGGAGATATTATGTTTCACGGTCCTCAGATTGAGGGTGCATATAAGAGTGGAAAGTATGACTTTGAACCAAACTTTCGACATATAAAGAAGTACATTGAAAGTGCGGATTTAGCACTAGGCAATTTTGAATCGACCACAGCAGGTGGAACACCTTCTGGATATCCCGTATTTAATGCTCCTGATGAAAGTTTAGAGACTTTAAGCAAAATAGGATATGATGTACTAGCTACTGCCAATAATCACGCATTAGACAAAGGGAAAAATGGAGTAGTCCGAACCATCGATAAAATTGCAGAAAACAATATGGTCAGTGTAGGGACTTATAAAGAGCCAGGAGAGAATATATATACTGCAGAAGTAGAGAATATAAAAATAGCTGTTTTAAGCTATACTTACGGTTTGAATGGTATGGAAAGTTTGCTTTCATCACAAGACAGGGAGTATATGGTTAATCTCATAGATAAAGAAAAAATAAAAGGCGATATTAAAAAATCCAAGGAAAATGGAGCAGACTTTACTATCGTGTTTATTCACTGGGGAAATGAATACCAATTAAAACCCTCTTCCGAACAAAAGGAATTAGCAAATAGCATGTTTCAGTGGGGGGCAGATATTATTTTAGGAAGTCATCCACACGTTATACAAGAGTCTGATATCGTTTATGTGGATGGGGAGGCAAAATACGTCATATACTCTATGGGTAATTTTATCTCAAATCAAAGGCGAGAGACCTTAGGCTCTATTGCAAATAGCACACATACAGAAGATGGAGTCATTGTAGAATTAGCTTTAGAAAAGGACTTTATATCTGGTGATAAGAGAATAGTAGGAGTGAACTACATACCCACTTGGGTAAATCGAACAGGATCTAATGGAAATTTTCATTATGAAGTGCTTCCTGTAAGAGATGCTCTTAAAGGGGATTATAATGATTATACGAAAGCTAAACTACAAGCATCCTATGAGAATACCATGGGAAAGATGGAATTGTATGGGGAAATTGGAGCAAATAAATGATCATAGACATTTTAGAGATGAAGGAAAATCAAATTAAAGAGCTTTTGGCTCTTGAAGAAAGGTGTTTTTCTATTCCGTGGACAGAGAACATGTTTTTGGAAGAGTTAGAAAACTCTTTAGCCAAATACGCAGTTATAAGATCTTCTGGGAAGATTGCAGGTTATGGAGGCATGTGGTTTATCTTAGATGAAGCCCATATTACCAATATTGCAATTGATCCAAATTATCAAAAACAGGGTTTAGGTAGTCATATCCTGTCTTATATGATTAAAGAAGCAGAAGAACATCATATTTACAAAATGACCTTAGAGGTAAGAAAAAGCAATAAAGCTGCTTTGCAATTGTATAAAAAATTTAATTTTGAAGAATACGGAATTCGCCCAAGATATTATGAAGATAATCAAGAAGATGCCATTATTATGTGGAGGAAAAAATGTTAAAAAGGATGGGTTTTATTCTCTTAATCATAGCCATTCCCATATTTGTTCTCTTGATGACAGTGCAATTTGTAGTCATGTGGGATGGGTTTTTTAGGGATCAATATGTAGAAAATGGAGTTGTAAAGACTACCAATATTGAGATTGATGATTTAATGAAGATAACAGATGAAATACAAGACTTCTTGCTACGTGACAGGCAAGATTTTGCTATAAAGGGCGTTATAGACGGCCGAGAACAGATTGTCTTTAAAGAAAGAGAAATTGTTCATATGGAGGACGTAAAGGATCTATTTCATATTGGTATTATCTTACGAAATGTTTGTGGTCTTCTTATTGTGATATGTGGGATATACTTCTATAAAAAGGACAAAAGAAAATTATACAAAGCCATGAAATACAGCGCAATAACCTTCATTGTAGTGGGAGGACTCCTAGCAATTATAACAAGTCAAGATTTTAATAAGTATTTTGTTGTTTTTCATAAAATATTCTTTACAAATGATTATTGGATTTTAGATCCAATGGAAAGTGTACTCATCAATATGGTTGATATTCACTTTTTTATGAGTATTGCAACACTTATATTAGGTACAAGTTTAGCTCTCCTTTTATCTATAGGAGTGCTAGGCTCTCTTATGGAGCGTAAAATGAATAGAAATCAAAATCTAAAGTTTATTTATAAGAGGTAAGAAAGTACTAGAAGAATTTAAAGAAAGAAGGAAAGAACAATAGATAAGGATATAATCATTTTAGGAATAGAGTCTTCTTGTGATGAGACTTCTGCAGCCATTGTTAAAAATGGTAGAGAGTGTTGCTCTAATATAATCTACTCTCAAATCGATATTCATAAAGCTTATGGAGGTGTCGTGCCAGAAATAGCCTCTCGAAATCATATAAAGAAAATAGATCTTATTGTAGAAAAGGCTTTAAGAGAAAGTCATATATTGATAGAAGATGTAGATGGCGTAGCCGTAACTTACGGACCAGGCTTAATTGGAAGCTTATTAGTAGGTTTATCCTATGCAAAAGCCGTTGCTTTTAGCTTAAATAAGCCTTTTATTGGTATAAATCATATGGAGGGGCATATTAGTGCAAATTATATCGACAATGAAAAAGTGAAGCCTCCGTTTATTACATTAGTAGCTTCAGGTGGGCATACGAATATTGTCATCGTAAGAGATTATGGTGTATATGAAGTCTTAGGCCAAACTCGAGATGATGCAGCGGGAGAAGCTTTTGATAAAATATCTCGCTCCCTTGGGCTAGGTTATCCTGGTGGTCCTGCAATCGATAAGGCAGCTAAATTAGGAAACCCTGAAGCTGTAAATTTTCCTCGAGCTTATTTAGAGGAAGACAGTTATGATTTTAGCTTTAGTGGTTTAAAATCATCTGTTTTGAATTACTTAAATAGCTGTAAAATGAAGGATATTGAAGTCCATGTTAATGATGTAGCAGCTAGTTTTCAAAAATCCGTAATAGATGTATTAGCATATAAAACCATGAAAGCAGCTTTAGTAAATAATATGTCTATCATATGTTTGTCTGGGGGTGTGGCAAGGAACAGCTTGCTTCGAAACACTTTAGAAAAGATGGCTTTAGACAAAGGGCTATTCATCCACTTTCCAGAACCAGATTTATGCAGTGATAATGCAGCCATGATTGCAAGTGCAGGGTATTATAAGTATATAAAAGGAGAGTTTTCTGCTTTTGATTTAAATGCTGTGGCGAATTTATCGTTGAAGGATGGTTGAACAATAGTTGAACAGTTGTTGAGCGATGGTTAAACAGTAGTTAAACGATTGTTTAAGTAGAAAATTTAGGTTGTGTAGTGTAGGTTTATTCAAAAAGATATAGGAGATTTTCTTTCGATAAAATCTCCTATATTTTTTGTAAATTTTGTATTATTTTTAACAATAGTTAGACAATTGTTTAACAATAGTTCAACCATCGCTCAGCTATTGTTAAAAAGCTCTAGCTCTATTTGTTTTTCAGTCCACTCTTCTAAAGTTGCATCTAAAACCTCTTTTGCAGTGTTATACTCTTCTGTAATGCTATTAGCTTTATCATAGTCATCGTAGAAATCTTCTTTGCACATGAGAAACTCAAATTCTTTGATTTGGTCTTCTAATTCGTTGACCTTCGTCTCTAAGGTGCCTATTTCCTTTTTAAGAGTTTTTAATTTCTGCTTTTGACTGTTCTCTAATTTTTTCATATTATTCATCTGAGTCTTCGTCATAGATGGTCCTTGATTTTCTAGTTCTTCTAAGAGTTTGGCATCATTGACCTTATTTTGATAATAATCGTAGTTGCCATTGTACATAAAAATACCATTGTTCTCAAGTACGAGAAGCTTATCTACTACTCTATTTAAAAAATATCGATCGTGAGAAATAAGTAGTACTGTTCCTGTATAATGGATTAAAGCTTCTTCTAAAATATCTTTTGTCTCCATATCAAGGTGATTAGTAGGTTCGTCCATGAGTAACAAATTAGATTTTGATAACATCAGCTTTGCAAGAGAAACTCTGCTTGTTTCTCCACCAGATAAAGATCCTACGGCTTTAAAGACATCCTCTCCTGTAAACATAAAAGCACCTAAAAAGTTTCGTATTTCTCCTTCATTTGCAGCAGGTTTTGATGTCCATACTTCAGAGAGGATGCTATTATTAGGATTTAAACCTTGATGTTCTTGATGATACATTTCTACATTTACATTGTGACCAAGAATAATTTCTCCTCGATCTTGAGATAGATTTTTCGCAATAATATTAAGCAAGGTCGTTTTTCCAGTGCCATTAGCTCCTACAATGCCGACCTTTTCTCCTCGAAAAATAGTAAAGTCAATATTTTGAAAGAGAGTATTTTCAGAAAAGGACTTCTTTAAATTGATGACCTCTAAGACCGTTTTTCCACTCTTAATTTGTGGTTCAAAGCGAATGCGAGCTTTCTTTTGAAAGACGATAGGTTTTTCAATTCGCTCGATTTTGTCTAGCATTTTCTCTCGACTTTCTGCTTTTCTAATGCTCTTCTCTCGATTAAACTGCCGAAAGCGATCGATAATTTCTTCTTGGCGCTGAATTTCCTTTTGTTGCAGTTCATAATGATGCATTTGAACATCTAAACTTTCCTTTTTTCTCATCACATAATTGGAATAATTGCCATTGTACTCGTTGAGCTTGTGATTTTCAATTTCAAATATTTTGTTTACAACTGCATCCAAAAAATACCTGTCATGGGAAATAATCATGAGGCCACCATCATAGGATTGTAAATAATTTTCCAACCATTGGATGGCAGTTACATCTAGATAATTTGTAGGTTCATCCAACAAGAAAAGCTGAGGTTTTGAAAGCAATAATTTTCCTAAGGCGACGCGGGTCTTTTGCCCTCCACTTAATTCGCCAATTTTCTTATCTAATCCTTCTTCGCTAAAGCCTAGGCCACTAGCAACTCCTCGTATGTGACTTCGATACTCATAGCCTCCTAAGGTTTCAAACTCTTCTACGAGCTTAGAGTATTTATCCATGGTATTGTCTAAATCAACATTTTGGCTCATGAGCTCCTGATATTTATATATTTCATCTTCAAGATCAATACAAACTTGAAAGACAGATAATAGCTCATCGTAAATCCTTATGTCTTCATTTAAATTTAATTCTTGCGACAAATAGCCAATAGAGGTATCTTTACTTATATTTATTTCCCCTGAATCAAAGTATAAATTGTTGGTAATAATTTTAAATAACGTCGATTTACCGGCACCATTTTTACCTACAATGCCAATGCGATCGTTTTTATCCACTTTAAAGGATACATTGTTTAGTATAAGATCTATTCCGTAACTTTTAGTGATATTATTACAAGTGAGCAATTTTCATCCTCCTAACTTATGTTATATGAAAATTGATTTTTAGTTTATTTGTATGTCGAATAAGACATTTTGTACTTAATAAAGGCTTCAAATAAGATATTGGCGTGAATAATAGGAATAATTCATTTTAACAGATTAAAGACGAGAAATAAACTCTATTTGACACTATAATATCAAGTTTGCTATAATAGGTTGACTAGATTTGTTTGATGGGTTTATCTGGAAGGAGTAACGATATGCAAAGAAATTCAATAAAGGTGTCTATGGCCGTAGTGCGAAGATTGCCCAAATATCATAGGTACTTAGGTGAATTGTTAGAAAATGATGTAAACAGAATATCTTCTAAAGAATTAGGTAAGATTATGGGATTGACTGCATCTCAAATACGCCAAGATTTAAATTGTTTTGGAGGTTTCGGGCAACAAGGTTATGGCTATAATGTCAATGATTTATATAAGGAAATAGGAAGCATCTTAGGCTTAAATAGAGAATACAAAACCGTAATTATAGGTGCTGGTAATCTAGGTCAAGCCATAAGCAATTACGAAGGATTTCGAAGAGAAGGTTTTAAGCTTCTAGCGATGTTTGATGTTAATCCAAGATTAGTAGGCAATACTATTAGGGAAATTAAGATACATGATATATTGGAGCTAGAAGACTTTGTAAGAGATAATGGTGTTGATATTGGAATTATATGTGTACCAAAATCATCTAGTCAAGAAATCGCAGATATTCTTGTTCACGCCAATATCAGAGCTCTTTGGAATTTTGCACCAAATGATGTCAATGTTCCAGACAATATTATTATTGAGAATGTTTCAATCAACGAAAGTTTATATACCTTGACTTATCTAATGAATGAAGATAATTTAGATATTTAAATTGACAAAATAAAGAGAACTAAATATAATAAACACAAGTAAATATAAACGACAATGACGTCTATAAATTGAGTATTTCTTACTCATATTGTAGACGTTTTTTGTTATAATAAATGAATATCAATAGGGAGGATTTAGAATGACAAAAGAAGAAGTTATGCAAAAGGCAAAAGAATTGGGCGTAGAATTTATACATTTACAATTTACAGATTTAAGAGGAATTATGAAAAATTTATCCATTACCATAGAGCAATTAGATAAGGCTCTAGATGGGGAAATCATGTTTGATGGGTCTTCTATTGACGGATTTGTAAGAATCGAAGAATCTGATATGTATTTAAAACCAGATTTAGATACATTCGTCGTATTTCCATGGAAGCCTCAAACTGCACGAGAAGCAAGATTGATTTGTGATATTTACAATCCAGATAATACTCCTTTTGCAGGGTGTCCACGGAATATTTTGAAGAAAATAATTAAAAAAGCACTAGACATGGGATATACTATGAATGTAGGTCCTGAATGTGAATTCTTCTTGTTTGAAATAGGAGAAGATGGGACGCCCACATTAAAGACAAATGACGATGCAGGATACTTTGATTTAGCTCCTGTAGACTTAGGAGAAAGTGCAAGACGTGATATGGTACTTACCCTAAAAGAGATGGGTTTTGAAATTGAGGCATCTCATCATGAATGCGCTCCAGGCCAACACGAAATTGATTTTAAGTATTCAGATGCTCTAAAAGCAGCAGATAATATTATG
Organism: Alkalibaculum bacchi; assembly: GCF_937875145.1. Taxonomy (GTDB): domain Bacteria; phylum Bacillota; class Clostridia; order Eubacteriales; family Alkalibacteraceae; genus Alkalibaculum; species Alkalibaculum bacchi_A. The sequence continues at coordinate 9,538 of NZ_CALNCS010000112.1, forward strand.
ACTTTTAAAATGGTCGTTCGAATAATTGCTCAAAGACATGGTCTTCATGCCACATTTATGCCAAAACCTATTTATGGCATTGCAGGCTCTGGCATGCATATCAATCAATCTTTATTTAACGGTGAAAAAAATGCATTTGATGACCCAAATGGAGAATACCAATTAAGCGATACAGCAATGCACTATATTGCTGGATTAATAAAACATGCAAGAGGTTTGGCCGCCCTTACAAATCCAACTGTAAACTCCTATAAGAGATTAGTTCCAGGTTATGAAGCTCCTGTTAATATTGCTTGGTCTCCTAAAAATAGAAGTCCTTTGATTCGAATTCCTGCAAAAAGAGGATTATCTACCAGGGTAGAACTCCGAAATCCGGATCCTTCAGCAAATCCATATTTAGCATTAGCAGGCAATTTGGCGGCTGGCCTATCAGGGATTGAACAAAAACTAATGCCACCTGAACCTGTTTCGGAAAATGTGTATGATATGACGGAAATTGAAAAAGTAGAAAAAGAAATCGGCGTATTGCCAGGTACTTTATTAGAAGCAATAGAAGCATTGAGAGAAGATGAATTATTGATGGAAACATTAGGTGAGCACGCAAGGGTAAAATATATCAGAGGTAAATTACATGAGTGGGATGACTATAGAACACAAGTATCAAAGTGGGAATTAGACCAATACTTGACCAGTATTTAGTAAAGAACCATAGTTTGACGATTGTTAAGCAATAGTTAAACTATGGTTAAACAATCGTTTAATGCGCCAAAGGCGCTTTTTTGCATGTCAAGAGAGTTTTTGTTTTAAAAAGATTGTAGTCCGATACAAATAATCAAAGATAATAGCCACTATTAGTGACCTAAAGGTTTTACGTAGAGCTTAGACCAAAGACGCTGGGACGCTTCATGCTTTAATTACTTAAAAAGCTACTCTGCTTAACTAAATTAAATATAACGATATGGGGGAGGAACGTATGCTAAAAAGTCTAATACTGTGTATTAACAATAAAAAGATTGAAGCTCATATTCAGTTAGGCTTTAAAAAATCCGGCTATAATGTATTGATTTGCGAAGATGGAAATAGTTTGATTCGCCTTGCCCATACTAGGCATATTGATTTGGTCATAGTAGATGAAGAACTCCGTGGTTTGAGAGCTATTGATGTAGTAAATATTATTTATACTGAAAAAATATGCCCGGTCTTAATCGTAGCAAATGATTTTAGGAATGATTACATAGATTGGATTGAAAAAGGTTGGATATACGGATCTGTGCATTTACCTATGAACCAAGTAGAATTATTAAATATCGTAAAAGGCGCTATAATTAATGGAGAAAGGATGCTATTACTAGACCGAGAAAACGAAAAACTCCGAAAACAACTAGCCGAGCGAAAAATAATAGAAAAAGCGAAAAGCATTCTTATAGAAAAAAAGTCATGTACAGAAGAGGACGCATACACGTACATAAGAAAGATCAGCATGAATAAAGGCGTGTCTATGGAAAAAATAGCAGAAGCCATCATTAAGTCTCTAGATTCTAGTCGTTAGTTTACTAGAATTTGGGGATTTTCTTATGGACCTTATTTAGGCATTTAAGATAGCCATAGTGCTAGTGACTAGGGTCTAAAGGATAAATATAAATAAACCAACGATTTGCGTTGGTTTATTTATATTTATCATATTTGATTTCCGATATCTGCATAGCGCCAAAGAAAATCGTTACAGTATTGGTTACTAAGGGGACGTATTGCTTTAGTAGGAAAAAGAAATGCTCTTTATTTAAGGTAATACTAGGAAAATAAAAGATGAGTTTTAGAGCGCTTATAATAATGAATATAAGGCATAAAGCATAGGCTATATTTGCATTGTATTTTTTCACTCGCATGAGAGCAATGCTAAACAAAGAGATTAAGGTAGATAGTATAGTAAAAATGATAAATTCTATTACACTAGCATTTTTTATGGGCAGTTCTAAAAAAGTAAAAGAATCGGTGATCAAAAAATACGTAAGAAATTCAGCTATATTAGCAAATAATAAAATAATAAATAAGATAAAACCTAAAATGGCATAGATAATAGTCTTGTAATTTTCTTCTTTAAACATAATAAACTCCTCTATAGGTATTGTTTTAAGAGAGACTCTTTTAGATCGTAATAGTATTGTATCAAATATTATAGAATTATGGTAATATTAATTATTCCATCATAGATATGATAATCACACGAGGTGCACGTATGTTAAAAGAAACATCTATACACAAAAATCAAATAATTCTTCAAACAGCGTACTTTGACTTAAAGCAGACTTTTGAATGTGGACAATGTTTCCGTTGGAATAAGGTAGGACAAGGGCACTATATAGGTCTAGTGAAAGACAAAGTATTAGAAATGTATCAAGAGGGACAGGAAATTTCTTTTTATAATACGGATGAAAAAGATTTTAAAGATATATGGGTAGATTATTTTGATCTAAATAGAAATTATGAAGAATTAATTGAAGAGATATCAAAGGAGAAGGTAATGAAAGCTGCTACAGAATATGGTAAGGGCATTCGGATTCTGTGCCAGGATGAGTGGGAAACTCTAATCTCCTTTATTATTTCGGCTAACAACAATATTCCTCGAATAAAAAAAATACTAGAAAGTTTCAGTAAACTTTTTGGTCAAAAGATCAGCTACAAAGGAGAAGAGTATTATGCCTTTCCTACACTAGAAAGTTTACAAGGGATTACAGAAAAGGATTTAGAGGAAATTAAAAGCGGCTATCGAGCTAAGTATATTATTGACGCGGTACAAAAGGTCAATGAAGGTCAAGTAGATTTATATAACCTTAAGAATTTAGAAACAGAAGAGGCCAGAAAAGAACTCCTTAAAATTAAAGGGATTGGACCTAAAGTAGCAGACTGCATTCTGCTGTTTTCTATGAGAAAGTACAACTGCTACCCCATAGATGTATGGATCCGAAAGATAACAGAAAAAGTATACTTTAAAAGAGAATCTACACCTAAAGAAATTCAAAAATTCGCACAAGATATGTGGAAGGATAACGCAGGTTTTGCACAACAGTACCTATTCTACTATGCAAGAAATGAGTTCTAAGTTGAGCCATAGCTTGTAACCAATCGCCCTGCATTTTGGGCAAGCTACTGTTTCATAATTGTTAGAAGAAAATATAAAAAATCGAATAGAACTAAAATAAAAATGCCAAAATATAGTTGACTTTTAAGAACTTATTTTGTATCATTATATGTGTCGATTAGCACTCGACAATAATGAGTGCTAACAATCAATCGGATAAAATATGAGGAGGGTTATTATATGAAACTTAAACCATTAGGTGACAGAGTTGTAATTAAAGTAAAAGAAGAAGAAGCAACAACTGCAAGTGGCATTGTTTTGCCAGGTAGTGCAAAGGAAAAACCTCAAGAAGCTCAAGTAGTAGCAGTAGGCAGTGGTGAATTAGTAGACGGTAAAAAAATAGAATTAGAAGTTAAAGTAGGAGATACAATAATTTATTCTAAATACTCAGGAACAGAAGTTAAAATTGACGGAGAAGATTATTTGATCGTAAGACAAAACGATATTCTAGCAATAGTTGAATAAGAAGTAAAATAAGAGGAGGAATAAAAATGGCAAAAGAAATTAAATTTTCTTCAGATGCAAGAGCATCATTAGTTGAAGGTGTTAATAAATTAGCGGATACTGTAAAGGTTACTTTAGGACCAAAGGGAAGAAATGTTGTATTATCAAGAAGCTTTGGCTCTCCAATTATCACAAATGATGGTGTTACAATTGCAAAAGAAATCGAATTAGAAGACCCTTATGAAAATATGGGTGCACAATTAGTAAAAGAAGTAGCTACAAAAACCAATGATGTAGCTGGTGATGGTACAACTACTGCAACATTATTAGCTCAAGCAATCATTAGAGAAGGTATGAAAAATTTAGCTGCTGGCGCAAATCCAATGGGATTAAAAAGAGGTATTGAAAAGGCAGTTGAAATAATTGTAACGGAATTACACAAAACAAGCAAAAAAGTAGAAAACAAAGAAGGTATAGCTCAAGTTGCTTCTATTTCTGCAGCAGATGAAAAGATCGGTAAATTAATTTCTGATGCAATGGAAAAAGTAGGAAATGATGGTGTTATTACTGTCGAAGAAGGAAAGAGTATGGGTACCGAATTAGAATTTACAGAAGGTATGCAATTTGACAGAGGATATCTTTCTGCATACATGGCAACTGAAAGCGAAAAGATGGAAGCTATATTAGACAGTCCATATATTTTAATAACAGACAAAAAAATCAGCAATATTCAAGAAATTTTACCAATACTAGAACAAATTGTTCAAACAGGCGGAAAATTATTAATCATCGCTGAAGACGTAGATGGAGAAGCTTTAGCTACTCTAGTTGTAAATAAATTAAGAGGAACATTTAACTGCGTAGCAGTAAAAGCTCCAGGGTTTGGCGATAGAAGAAAAGCTATGTTAGCTGATATTGCAGCATTAACAGGTGGTCAAGTGATTTCTGATGAATTAGGATTTGATTTAAAATCTGCTACATTAGAGCAATTAGGTAGAGCTAGACAAGTTAAAGTAGATAAAGAAAACACAATTATCGTAGAAGGCCAAGGAAATAAAGATGATGTAGAAGACAGAATCAATCAAATTAAGAGACAAATTCCAGAAACAGATTCTGATTACGATAGAGAAAAATTGCAAGAAAGACTTGCTAAATTATCAGGTGGTGTAGCAGTAATCAAAGTAGGTGCTGCAACTGAAACAGAAATGAAAGAAAGCAAGTACAGAATTGAAGACGCATTAAATGCTACAAGAGCAGCAGTTGAAGAAGGCGTTGTAAGCGGTGGTGGTACAGCATTTATAGGTACTATTTCAAAAGTAGAAGATTTAATTAACAGTTTAGAAGACGACGAAAAAACAGGTGCTTCTATTGTTAGGAGAGCTCTTGAAGAACCAGTAAGACAAATCGCTGCAAATGCAGGATTAGAAGGCTCTGTTATCGTTGAAAACTTAAGAGTAAAAGAAGATGGTATGGGCTTTGATGCTGCTAAAGGCGTATATGTAAATATGTTCCAAGCAGGTATTACAGACCCAACAAAAGTAACAAGATCTGCAATTCAAAATGCAGCTTCTGTTGCGGCTATGTTCTTAACTACAGAAGCAGCAATAGCTGAATTACCAAAAGATGAACCAGCAATGCCAGCCGGAATGGGTGGTATGGGCGGAATGGGCGGCATGATGTAAAAATCTCTAGAATCTATTGATTTCAAAGGATTAGAGAATATAAAAATTACAGATGCTCACATTTTGTTCACATCAGGAGTCCTTCAAGAATTCTAAGAATTTTTGAGGGGCTTCTTTTTTAATATCCTCAGTAACATGTAGATATATATTTCTAGTTATATCATCGTCTTTGTGACCAAGTCTTTCCATTATTTCTTCAAGCCCAACTCCTGCAGCGGCTAATAATGATGTATGAGTGTGTCTAAGTCCATGAGGTGATAGATTTTTTAGATTATTGTTTTCAACTATTCTTGCCATAGTAATTCCTAGCTGCTTTGTTGTCTCAGGATATCCAGGGAAATTTAGTACTTTAGTAATTACGAAATCTTCATCATGCCAGGAAGGTATTTTTAATCTTATTTCATTTTGCCGCACTTTGTGTTTTCTTAGCTCATTTATTAGTAGGCTATCAATGTAGATCGTTCTATTTGATGAAGGGGTCTTTGGTGGGAGTAGTTGATATTTTTTGGTGTTATTAGTAGGGTTGTAATAAGTCTTATATACCTTGATAGTTTCGTCTTTAAAGTTTATATCTTTCCATTTTAGAGCACATAACTCCCCTACCCTTATTCCGGTATTAGCAAGAATTAAAAAGGTGATATAGGACTGAGGATTATAGTCTTTTTTACATATGTTTAAGAAATCAATTAACTCATTTTTTTCAAAGAATTTAGGTAAATCCTTCTGATTTTCCAAATCCTCTACAGTGATTATTTTCTTGGGCAGTACTGCATATTTCGTTGGATCCTCTTTTATGTACTTCAGTTCTATAGCTTTTTTAAATATCATCTTACTGGTAGATTGAATTCCAGATAAAGTGTTTTTAGCGTACTTTTCATTACTCTTTAACAGGAAGTCTTGATACATGGTCCCGGTTATATCTTTGATTTTCGCCTCTTTAAAATGATTGGCCAAAACTTGTGACTCATGCTGCCTGACTCTTACTGTGCTCACTTTTACATTGGCCGTAGCTTTGTAAAGTTCTAACCACTTAGATGCAAAATCTTTTAAGGTTATTTCCGATTCATTTACATAGGTGCCATCGTGGTATTCTGTTTGTATTTTGGCCAGTGCTACCTGGCACTCTTTTTTAGTCTTAAACCCACCTTTAGTATGTTGCAGTCTTTTATTCGTTATAGGGTCTCTTCCTAAATCAACCACATAGGTGTAAGTTTTACCTCGTTTTTTTATACTTCCTTTCATATGCGTATGCCTCCTTTTTACACTTGTTAGAACATCAGTTCCTTGTTAGGCAAAAAAAATAAGTTTAAAATCTTCATAATTGGTTTTTGTACTTATTATATATAGAGAGTTAACTCGTGATGGACAATGCTGGGTTCCTGAATGGGAGGAGATATGAATCAAGGATTCCTTTGTCTCAGGGGTCAACTCTTTTTTAAACTATTTTTTAGATTCTGAATGAATAGTTTTCATATAGCACTGTTTTAGAGAAATAATAATTTTATAAGTATAGCTATGGTGTTTAATGTGAATAATATTATTGTATGAATTTATTGACTTTTGTTAATATAATTTGTATAATGTAGCAAATGAAGAAGCTTTCTTTAAAGGAGTGGCTGGGCATAAATGAGTGCTATGTCGCCTTTGGGTAAGCTTCTGTTTTTTTATTATATTTTAAAAAATCATATATTTTAATTAATCTCTTTATACCGGTACTATGTTTATCATCAAAGATGTCTTCGTTGTTATTTATAATATCAAGTAAATAGCTTTTCAATTCGTCTAGGTTTATTTGGGTCTCGTCTAATACTGCTATCGATAACAGTTGGTTCCTTAAATTAAGATCTTGAGCTAGAACTTCAGATATAGTTTTAGGTTTCCCTATCCACTTCTTTTGGCGTTTTAGGTTTTCAGAAAGGAAGGAATCTAAATCAGTTTTTTTATCTATGTAATCCTCAATAGTATATGGTAACTTGTCTATATCTTGAATATATTTAAAAACAGGTAAACTACGAGAAGTTCTGGATAATTCTATACATAAAGTTTTCGTAAATTGCAATAGCAAGTTGCAATAGTTCTGAATTTAGCAATGACTTGTGGTAGAACGATGTGGGATTACGGAGAGAGGGCGAAGCCCGAACGGAGAAATCCCACATCGGCGGTCGCCAATCAGGCAACATAGATTCGGTCAAGTTCTTTTTCGAGCAGATCTATGTTCTTGATGGGCAGAAGGCCCAGATCGACATAGTTGTACAGTGTTTTGGTACAAACCATTTCTTGTCGTCTGAATTCTCCGGATAGAAGGGCTCGGCCGAAGCAAGCATCCAGCGACCAGTTTTCTTCCCTAAACTGTTTGACCACGTATTTCAAAAATGCTGCGGTTTCCAGACAGCGATAGGTTCTGGTGCTGCTCCTGCGGTTTTCGTTGTATCTTTGTTGCCCTGCATCCGCTTTGTAACGGTGCACCTTGCCATGGTACAGTGCGACAGTTCCACGGGCAATTTCATTTTTGATCGTGTTAAAAGGGCGACCTAAATGCTTGGCTATCTTGTATTTTGACCACCCGTCTTTCAAATGCACTTCAATGTCATGTCGTTCTTCTGACGTTAGATGTTGCCCTTTTCGATGCTCTGTGCTACAATTTGGATTGTCCATAGTGATGATCCTTTCAGAATTGGTGTGTAGTGACTCAATTCTACCATAGGTTCATCGCTATGGATTATTGCAACTTCATTTTACAATGCGCCCATTATGTTTGTATAAAGGAAATGCAACAGCTGTTAGTTACCTTCCTTCGACAGCCAGATCTGCTGCGAATGCATTATTAAACCTTTATTCTCAATATTATAGGCAGTCTTTTGGGGTAAGTAGAGACGGGCTAGCATTAGAATTGATGTATCACGCTCACCCATATTTAATATTATATCTTTTAGAGGCTATTCCAGTATCATCAAATTTATATCATCTTGTAGATGATGCTGTCGGTTTAACATCTCATTTCTACTGGGCGGATTCCGGTAAAACTGATCAATTAAGATATTTAGATAACGTAGCGCCATCTATACTAGATGTCCTGCAGGTTGCTTTATACAGTGCGTTATCAATATAATATAATATAAAATAGATACTATACTATTTAGTACAGTATCTATTTTTATTTACAAAAGAAACCAGTATAATATAATATATGTGAGGTGAGTTATGAAAAGAGATATGGCATTGTATACAATTCTTGTTTTTGTATTTTCATTTGTAATAAATGTAGGGTATAGCTATATTGGGTTTGTTAAAGCAGGCTTTGATTTAACGTCTTTAGTAGAAGCAAATGCTATCATGTTTTGGTATATAACCCCGATGTTTATTGTTTTGTTAAAATTATTTATTCATGATATTGGGAGAAAGCAGCGCTATCTTTTGGCTTTGATCGCACTTTTGATTGTGGGGTATATTAATATGTGGCTGAACAACCATTACTTATATGTATATGATAAATTAGATAATCTTGCGGGTTTTATATTTACGCCACTGCTACAAACAGCCATTGTAATTTTTTATGATTTAGTTATAAGCTCTATATCGAAATTCATTAATAAGATTTAAATAAATGTATTATGACTTTTATATGACTCTTTATTTCAAAAATCAATGATATGCTATTATCATGAAGAACTGTAGAGATACGGTTCTTTTTTATGTCCTCCTTTCCCCGAAGCGATTCGCGCCTAGGGGATTATTGTCGAAAGATGACGAACGATTATTTTAAATATTTCCCTTTTCTTGCCGATATATATATAGAAAGGGGAGGTTGAAATGTCTATATCAATCAAAATTAATAATCATTGTACAACAGCATCTGCAATAAGATTTTATGAAAATTACAAGGAAGCTTTTGGGAATGTTATAAGTGCAGAGATGTTAGGGAATGTTTCAGAAGTAAATTATGCATTTAAATTAGTAAATGATAGAGGATAAGAGATTGAATTCAATGGGGAAGTTACAGCAGGTTATGGGGGAGAAGGGCCAAGTGGAACTTTTAGAATCTTAAAAATGGCAGGTTTTAATGTGGATGAAGAGTTTGTGAAGCGAAATGCATCTTTTAAATTAACAAAGTAGGACACTACTTAGAGAGCCCAAGGGCTCTTTCTTAATACCCAAAACTAATAAAGCGAGGTGAGCATTAATGTCCAAAGGATTAACTGAAAAACAGAAGATATTTGCTAATGAGTACCTAGTAGACCTTAATGCTACCAGAGCATATAAAAAGGCGTATCCTAATGTAAAAAAAGATACTACAGCAGCACAAGCAGGCAGTAGATTGTTGAGAAATGTCAAGGTTAAAAACTATATAGACGAGCAGCTCAAAAAAATTGAAGATGAAAGCATTGCAGACGCTAAAGAAGTCATGAAATACCTCACTCAAATATTAAGAGGTGAGCTTGATGAAGAAGTAGTTGTTGTAGAAGGTGAAGGAGATGGTTTTTCATCCGCAAAAAAGGTTAGAAAAGAAGTGGGCATAAGAGAACGTAATAAAGCAGCAGAACTCTTAGGAAAAAGATATTCATTATTTACTGACAAAATGGATGTATCCGTTGAAAAATCAGAAAAACTAGCTGATATCATAGATCAATTAGGTGGTGAGGGGCTTGAAGAGTAGTTTCCCCTTATCGCAAAAGTATATAGATTTTATCAACAGTACAAAAAATGTAGATGCTGATTTTCTAGAAGGGACCACAGCGTCCGGTAAGACCACAGTAGGCGCTGGAGTCAAATTCATTAGAATGGTAAGTGCTAGTAAGAAGAAAATCCATATTATAGCATCAAAGACTACAGGAACTGCAGAGAAGAATATAATCCAGCAAGATAACGGAATTCTTGATATTCATAAAGGCAAAGCTAAGTATCATGGTAACGGAGATAAAGACTACAAGATACCTCACATAAAATTTGAAGATAAAATTATCTTTGTCCTAGGTTACGACAACAAAGATAAATGGGCATTAGTCCTAGGCTCTCAATTTGGCTGTGTTTATATAGACGAGATTAATACTGCTAACATAGACTTTATTAGAGAGGTGTCTACTAGAAATGATTACTTAATCGCCACACTAAATCCTGATGACCCAAGCTTGTCAGTATACAAAGAATTTATTAATAGGTCTAGGCCCTATAAGAAATACGCTAAAGATGTACCCAATGAGATAATGCAAGAACTTAAAGAAGAACCAGTACCCACATGGAGGTATTGGTTCTTTACCTTTAACGATAATCTTAGTTTAAGTGAAGAGGATATAGAAAAGAAAAAGAGGTCCGCTCCTAAGGGTACTAAGCTCTATAAAAATAAGATACAAGGGTTAAGGGGTAGAGCAACTGGATTAGTATTCCCTAACTTCAGCAGAAAGAATAATGTAAGGGCTACCGAATGGCTTAAGAAAAGAATGACTGACAAGAAGGAGCCATTAAAGTTTATTCACTTTAGTTGTGGAGTAGATACAGCATACTCACAAGAAAGCCCTGATACATTCTCTTTTATCTACCAAGGGATAACTGATAAAGGACAACTTATCATCCTAAATGAAGAAGTATATAACAATGCAAGTCTTGAAATACCTTTAGCTCCCTCTGATATTCCTCCAAGGTTAATAGTATTCCTAGAGAGGAATAGAAAAAAGTGGGGATTTGCTAGGGATGTATTTGTTGATAATGCTGACCAAGCAACAATAACTGAATTAAAGAAATACAAAAGGCAGCATGGGGGTGTATATAATTTCCTAAATGCTTATAAAAAGGTGGAAATCATAGACAGGATCCATTTACAACTAGGGTGGCTTAATGTAAATGAATATAAACCTGAAGCTGATTATATAGTGTTAGATTATTGCGTAGTTCATATTGGAGAATTAGAAAGCTATAGCTGGAAAGAAGATAAGTACGAACCTGAGGACAGGAACGACCATACAATTAACGCGTCACAGTATGGGTTCATACCTTTCCGAAATAGAATCGGAGTAGGTGGTTAAACTATGAGGCTAAAAGAGGTGATGAAAAACATGGTAATGAAAGCTTTAAACATAGTACCTGCACAGGATAATCAAGTAAGTATTAGGGAGCCACTATCTCATAACATGAATGTACTAAGAAATAGAATATGGTATAGAGGTGACCCATCTGAACTGGATCAATTCTTTAAACAAGCAGCAACTGATGATGTGGGAAAAAGTAGGTTTTGGGCTGCAGTTCCCTCAGCAGATTCAAGCATTAGAAAGTTTCATAGTGGCATTCCTGGTGAAATAGTAGATAAGCTAGCAGATATTGTTATATCTGATTTAGATAATATTGAATTATCAGAACAAAAGTTATGGGATGAAATAGCGCTAGATAACAAGTTGAGTGATGAATTACTAGCTGATGCTATTAAAGATACCCTAATTTGTGGTGATGGTACTTTTAAATTGAGTATAGATACAGAGGTCTCAGAATATCCCTTAATAGAGTTTTTTAGTGGTTCTGATGTTAGTTACATCTATAAGCGCGGAAGGCTCCAAGAAGTCATATTTTATGCCTATTACACTCACAATAAAGAAACCTATAGGCTAGATGAGATATATGGCAAAGGATTTATTGATTATAAACTTTATGATAGGTATGGAAAAGAAGTACCTTTATCTAAAGTACCCGAAATTAGTCACCTGAGCAAAATAACATTCTCAGGTGATTTTTTAATGGCTGTACCTATGAGATTCTTTAAATCAGCTAAGTTTGAGAATAGAGGTAATTCAATATTTGAAAGAAAATCAGACAATTTTGATGCCTTAGATGAGGTTATATCTCAATGGATAGATGCAATAAGGGCTGGTAGAGTCAAGAACTATATACCAGAGGACTTAGTTCCTAAGAATCCACAAACAGGTGCATTTATGAAGCCTAATCCTTTCGATAATCAATTCGTTAAGGTTGGGAGCTCATTAAAAGAAGAGTCTAAAGACCAGATAGAACAGAAGCAAGCTGATATAAACTATGATGCTTTTGTTCAATCCTATGCCAGCACTCTTGATATGTGTCTACAAGGAATTATATCTCCTAGTACATTGGGAATAGACCTTAAAAAGACAGATAACGCAGAAGCCCAGAGAGAGAAGGAGAAAACAACTCTCTACACCAGAGGAAAGATAATTGATGTGTTAACAGAAGTTGTTCCTTTGTTAATAGATACCACTTTGAAGGTATATGACAACATGAAGTCCAAAAGCCCTAAAGAATATGAAGCCACAGTTACATTTGGTGAATACGCAAGCCCTGACTTTGGTTCAGTTGCTGAAATAGTAGGTCAGGCTAAATCATTGGGCATAATGAGTTTAGAACAGGCAATAAACGAGCTCTACGGAGACACCTGGACTGATGAAGAAAAGGCGCTGGAAGTACAACGAATCAGACAAGGGGATTTAGTAACAGATGAACCTGCTGCTAGCATTGATGGTATTGATGATGAAGATGTGATAGAAGATGGCGAAGAATAAAAGAGATAAGTCGTATGATCTTCGAGTAATCTACGAACAGATGGAACTTGACCTCATTCGCTCTATGCGAAGGAACTTATCTAGGCACCAGGGAGAAGAACAAAAGATTGGCTTTAAGTTTGAGCAATGGCAATCTGCCAAACTAAGAGATCTGGAAAGATACAGAAAAGAAAATCAAGAAATAATAGGTACATATAACGCTCCTATAGAGGATTTGATTAATCATACTCTGTTAAATACCTATAAAGAATCGCAAGACAATGTTAGTAACATGATTAAAGATATTCAAAATCAATATATCCAAGGAACACAGTTTAAATTTCCTGGAGAATTAGAGCCTATAATAGATGGTGCGAGCACTAAAGATATAGAGGCTGTAAAAAATGTCACAGAAAAGGTCATGGATAACATAAAGAAATGGAATGACGCCCCAAGACCTATTGATGATGCGTTTTTCAAATCTAATGATAGAAAAATTGATGCACTAATGGAAACAGTTAAAAATGACTTTAAGAAAGGGAATTCAGCTGTTTTAAGGCGCATGGATGATGTTTATAGGCAGACCATATTTAAAGCTCAAGTTTACTACAATCAAGGCGTTGTAGGTTTAGAAAAAGCTATAGACATGGCTGTTAAAGATTTTTTTGATAAAGGTATTGATGCTATTACATATAAAGATGGCAAGAAGGTAAATATAGCCTCTTATGCTGAAATGGCGCTAAGAACAGCAAATCATAGAGCCTATCTCATGGGTGAGGGTAAGAAAAGACAGGAAATAGGAAATCCTTTTGTAGTTGTTTCTGCTCATGCTACATCTTGTGAATTGTGCCTACCGTGGCAAGGGCTTGTTTTAATTGATGATGTTTACTCTGGCGGCAAGAAAGAAGATGGGGATTACCCACTGCTCAGTGAAGCCATGAAGAAAGGTCTAATGCATCCGAATTGCAGACATAATTTAAATACATACTTCCCTGGAATTTCTTCACTGCCTAAAGTACCAGATAAAAAGAAAGCTTTGGAAAATTATGAACAAGAACAAAAACAAAGGGCGTTGGAGAGAGCCATTAGAAAGCAGAAAAGGATTGTAGAAGGGACTAAGAACAAAGATAGTCTAGAGATAGAAAAAGATAAACTGAAAAAGCTTCAAGCGGATATGAGAAAGTTCTTGAAAGACAACCCACAGCTTAGAAGGGCTTACAGGAGAGAAAAACCTAATCCAGGTATTAGCAATAAAGATTTGAAAATCCATGAAGAGTCATTGAAGCAAAAGGCAATGGATGATAAAATAAAAGAAATTAAGAAATATATCAAGTCAGATGATTGTGTTAAAAAGATAATTGAAGGTAGACAAGGAAAGCACATAAAGGGGCATAATAATTATGAGGGTAAAAGCTATCTCTTAGATGGGGTAGACCCCCAAGAACTTGTAAATAAATATGCTGGAACTGGTGAACCTAAAATTTCTGATTTAAGTATGGAGTGGACTAAAAAAGAATTTATAACTGCTAAAGAAAACATAGGTGTTAGTGTAAACCCTGATTCGGGTAAAGAGTCTATAACAAGCTACTTCTCTATCAGCTATGCAAAGAAGGGAACGCATATAGTCCCAAGGGAGCCTAAGAAGGAGTGGAAAAATGATTAGTGTTGATGAAATGAAGAAAGCGGCTAATAAGGAAGTCGAGGTTAAGCTTATAAATGGTAAAATTTCAAAAGGATACTGTACAGAATATTTATGGCCAGAAGATGAAGATGAAGAGCATAATATTACTGTTAGAAGAGATGGAATTTTATTTGAGATTAATCAAAGCGAAATAGAAGAAATTGAAATATTAAATTAAAAAGCACTCAACTAAACCAAAAGTGATGTGACCCCCAAAAGTTGGAGTTCACTACAGTAAGAGGCTTTTTTTTATTATCGTTGAAAGCTGAATGCAGAAACTCGCCTATAGGCGAGAAAATGAACAATTGCTCAACTACTGTTCCGCAATTGTTTAATCACCACTCAAACAAAGTGTTTGTAAAATATAAATATTCTGAAAATTACGTTTAATATTGACAATCTTTTTAGTTAAGACTATACTGATAAAAATATTCTTACGGATATTCAATATCTTTTAATTCAACAATGTTCGAATTGTCTTATAAATTTAGCCAATAAAATTAAATTAGGAGTGTGAAGTATGGGAAAAATATTAAAAGAAGGTTTGACTTTTGATGATGTTCTATTAATACCTGCTCATTCAGAGGTTTTACCAAATCAAGTAGAACTTGCTACGGTTTTAACGAGGAAAATCAAGCTAAACATTCCTATTATTAGTGCAGGAATGGATACTGTAACAGAAGCAAAGCTTGCCATAGCTATGGCAAGACAAGGTGGCATTGGTATTATACACAAGAATATGTCTATTGAAGATCAAGCTATGGAAGTAGACAAGGTTAAGAGAAGCGAACACGGCGTCATTGTAGATCCATTCTTCTTAAGCCCAGACCATGTAGTAGGCGATGCATTAGAGCTTATGGAAAGATACCGCATTTCTGGAGTTCCCATTACAGTAGACGGAAAGTTAGTGGGAATTATCACCAATAGAGATCTTCGATTTGAAAATGACCCTACAAAAAGAATAGAAGATGCTATGACAAAAGACGATCTGGTCACAGCTCCAGAGGGGACGAACTTAGAAGAAGCGGAAAGTATTCTAAAACGTCATAAAATTGAGAAGCTTCCTATTGTAGATGAATACAATAATTTAAAAGGTTTAATTACGATCAAGGATATCGAAAAAGCTATCAAATACCCTTATTCAGCAAAAGACGATAAAGGAAGACTTTTAGTTGGTGCAGCTGTAGGCGTAAACAAAGACATAAAAGACAGAATAAAGGCTCTAGTTGGAGCAAGAGTAGACGTAATAGTTGTTGATACAGCACATGGACATTCAAAAGGTGTACTAGAAGCCATTCGACATATTAGGGGACTTTATCCTGAACTTCAAATTATCGCTGGAAATATTGCTACAGGAGAAGCAGCTAAAGATTTAATCGAAGCAGGAGTAGATGCTATCAAAGTAGGGATTGGACCAGGATCTATCTGTACTACACGTGTTATTGCAGGAATTGGTGTTCCTCAAATCACTGCTATTATGGATTGTGCAGAAGTCGCTAAAAAATATGGCGTTCCAATTATCGCTGATGGAGGTATTAAGTACTCAGGAGATATTGTAAAAGCTATTGCAGCAGGAGCGGATACCGTTATGATTGGTAGCCTCTTTGCAGGTACGGAAGAAAGCCCTGGTGAAACTATTATATATCAAGGTAGAAGCTTTAAATCCTATAGAGGGATGGGTTCGATTGCAGCCATGAAACAAGGAAGCTCCGATCGCTACTTCCAAGAGGGCAACAATAAACTGGTTCCTGAAGGTGTTGAAGGAAAAGTTCCGTTCAAAGGTTCATTAGCAGATACAGTGTTCCAGATGTTAGGTGGTCTTCGCTCTGGTATGGGATATTGTGGCGCTGCAAATATTCAAGAATTAAAAGAAAACACTCAATTCATCAAGATTACAAGTGCAGGTTTAAGAGAAAGTCATCCACATGATGTCTCTATCGATAAGGAATCCCCAAATTACACAAGCGTAAAATATTAGATGATAAAGGAATAAAAGAAAAAATAAGACCTAGGAAATAGGGTTTCCTAGGTTATTTTATTTAATGTATACTAGGTTAAAAGCAGTTTGTATTGGGTATATAGAAATACTGAAGACAATCGAAGAAAAAGGAGGCAGTAATCCTATGCAAAAAAACTTTATTTTGACCTTAATTGGTTCTATTTTAATTATCATTTTTGCTTTGACTAATTCAGCAGCTGTGTCGGTTAAACTATTTTTCTGGCAATTTGAAATTTCCCTAGCTCTCATTATTTTTCTATCTGCAGCAGTAGGAGCAATTCTTACAGTGCTTTTCGGTGGAATAAAACAATTTATTAAATCAAAAGAAATGAAAAAAATAACTACAGATAACGAAACTTTAATAGATGAAAATCACTCTCTGCAGGATCAAAAGAAAACGCTGAAAGATGAAAATAAAGATATTAAAAAGGAATTAGAAAAACTATCCATAGAAAACAAGAGGTTAAAAGGCGAAAATCAAGCTTTATTAGCGGATAAAAATAGACCTTCATTGTAATGTAAAAAGATAAGATTATTGACTTTAAAAGGTTTTATATATGTAGAAGAGCAGTATTTTATAGTATAATAAGTTGACAAGACATAAAAAAGTTGGGATTGACATTCGTTTATAAAAAGAGTACAATCAAGTTTAAATAATGTAGATTGGAAATAAGTAGAAGCAATGTCAGGCTTTATAGAGAGCAACCGGTTGGTGAAAGGTGCAAAAGATGAATTGCTTTGAATACATTCCAGGAGTTGCGGGCTGAAAGTGATTTTCTGTGTAGGCTTCGCCAGGTGCACCTGTTATAGTGCAAGGGTGTGATTGCACCTGTTGAGGTGAATGTCGTGAGGCATTTGTAAATTAAGGTGGTACCACGGATACAATCCGTCCTTTGAATAGAAATATTCGGAGGGCGGTTTCTTTTTACGCGTAAAAATGAGATAAGCGAAAAAATACTTTCTAAAGTATTTATTGAGATACAATAATAAAAGAGTCTATACTGCTGCAATAACGAGTAAAACGAAAACGCAGTTTTCATTTACGGCGAGTACTACAGCTACTATATAACTTTATTATGAGCACCTCATAAATAGGTAAGAAATTTGCTTTCATTTGACGAATCTCGCGACCTCGGCAGTGGCGAAAGCCACTGTCGAGGTGTATGTAAGCTAAAAATAAGCTTATCCCCCTCCCAAAATAATAAAATGGAGAAGAAGACATGCCTATTACAGAAATCCTTACTCAAAATGCAGCCTTATACGGTAGTGAAGTAAGTTTGGTTGAAATCAACCCAGAAATAAAAGAAATTAAAACCAGTTGGAAAGATTATGATTTAGCTGAAACAGACCCATCAAAGAAGTTTCGCCGAGAAATGACTTGGCGTGAATTTGATGATAAAGCAAATCGTATGGCCAATTTTTTATTGGATAGAGGGTTACAAAAGGGTCAGAAAGTAGCAATTCTACTAATGAATTGCTTAGAGTGGTTGCCCATTTATTTCGGCATACTAAAAACTGGCGCAATTGCAGTGCCATTTAACTATCGATATACTTCAGATGAAATTCAATACTGTGTTGATTTAGCAGAATGTGATGTTATAATATTTGGCCCAGAGTTTACGGAAAGAATAGAATCTATTCGAGATGAGATTTCAAGGGTAAAAATACGTCTATACCTAGGTCAAGATTGCCCTTCCTTTGCTGAAAACTATTATTCATTGACTGCATGTTGTTCTTCAGTAGCTCCTAAAATTATACTAAAAGAGGAGCAAGAGGCTGTAATTTATTTTTCATCAGGTACAACTGGCTTCCCAAAAGCAATATTACATACCCATGAGAGTCTTATGACAGCTGCTAAAGTAGAA
>NZ_CALNCS010000113.1 GCF_937875145.1 Alkalibaculum bacchi
AGAATGACAAAGCAGGAGCTTGGGTCTTTAGATTCTTCGCTTGCTCTAGGATGACGTGGTGGGAGCTAGGGGTTAAATATAAAATTTTGAGCTAACTTAAATCACTATTTAGATTACTTGACAAGCTTATAGCTTGTTCTAAAAGCTTTGCAACCCCTTCATCCAGTTTTGTTTGATTTTTAGTATTAAGCCAATCATCATGAATTTCGATAGTTTTACTACTTTTTTTGTTTATATAACTATAAATAATCTGAGTTTCGTCTAGATTATCTTTATTTAGAATAATACTTGGGCTTGCCTCATCTTCAGTAAAACAAGATAAAATATTCGTCTTAATATCTTCATGAATTTGTTCTTGATTTTGGTGACTAAAAAGATATCTTTTGCTAAAAAGCATAGCATTTCCCTGAATGAGAAAGAGCTTCAAACCACCTTCTATATCTTCAATCATCCCTATCTTTTTGTTCTCTTTCGCAAAATCAACTATTTTTTCTTTGCTTATGAGATAATTTACAGAATTTAATATTTCTTTATACTTTGCTGCCGCTTCAAAATGTTGGGCCATAGACTCTGATCGCATCTTTTCTTTAAGCTCTTCTAAAATGCTGGTATCTGTTCCCTCTAATAATGAGATCATCTTTTCTACTCTTCTTTTGTATTCATCTTTTGCCTTATCTTTATAGCACATCCCCAAACATTTTCCTAATGAGTAATTTAAACAAAGACGATTATTTATAGATGGATTACTGCACAAGATTTGATAATACGCTTTGATATCTTCTAAGGCTTTTTCAACGGTATTTTTGCTCGTATAAGGACCAAACAAAAGATCTTCTTCTTTAGCAATTGGATTTCTTGTATTTTTAATTGTAGGAAGAGGATTATCTTTTTGGACGAGAATATAAGTATAAGACTGCGTTCGATTCATCTGGCTATTGTACATTGGCTTATATTCTTTAATGAGTCTGCATTCAAGAAGTAGGGCCTCAAATTCCGTATCTGTAAGGCGATACTCAAAATCTTTTAAATGTTTTATTAGTTTTTCTACCTTTGATGAATGAGATTTTGAATTCTGAAAATAGTTCCCTACTCTTCTCTTTAAATTCCTTGCTTTTCCCACATATATAATATTGTTTAAAGAATCTTTGTACAAGTATACTCCTGGTGTGGACGGTAAGTTCTTTATCTTTTCTTTTAAGTTCATTAAAATACTCCTATGCTTCGGTGATATGTAGTATTTTATCACGTCACTAACAAATATTAAACGATTGTTGAACAGTAGTTAAATCATAATTGAACAATTACTTTTTTTATAAACGAAAAGACGAGAATGCATATATGCAGTCTCGCCTTCATATCCATTCGATTATTATAGGGGGATAATCGTAATGATATATTTATTATATGCTAAAAACCTTAAATAAATCTTAAATTTATCCCATCTTAAAACTTTTTTGACATTTTATTACTTTGTTAATAATTATGCAAAACAATTATTATATTGCTCACATTTTGGAAATCCGTTATGATATTAGGTATATGTAAATGAAGAAAGGAGAACAAAATATGATAGGTGTTCTCGTCAACACAGCTACAGTAATTATTGGTAGCCTTATTGGATTATTGTTAAAAAAGGGAATTCCCGAAAAATTTACAGATGCAGTTATGATTGGTATTGGTTTATGTACTGTATACATAGGAGTATCTGGTGCTTTACAAGGTGAGAACACTTTAATTCTCATTATTTCTATAGTCATTGGTTCTATTATTGGGACAGGTATTGATTTAGACCAGAAAATTAGTAATCTTGGTCAATGGGTTGGAAATCGCTTCAGAAAAACGGAAGGTAATTCTCATTCTGTAGCAGAGGGATTTGTCACTGGTTGCCTCTTCTTTTGCATTGGCGCTATGACTGTAGTAGGTTCTTTGAATGCAGGCTTAACAGGAGACAACGAAATGCTCTTTACAAAATCACTGTTGGATTTTATTGCCTCTGCTATGCTCTCCGTTAGCCTAGGCATCGGCGTTTTGTTCTCTGCAGCTTTCGTCTTTGCTTTTCAGGGTTCCATTGTCTTGCTGGCTGGTTTTTTACAACCTATTCTTACAGATGCTGCCATTGCAGAAATAACCTGCGCAGGATCTTTGATGATTTTAGCATTAGGCTTAAACATTATAGGCATTACAAAAATCAAAGTAGCAAATTATCTCCCCGCAATAGTCGTAGCCCCTATTTTAAATTGGATGCTAAGCTTGTTTTAGCGTTCCTAGCTATATATGTGAGATTCTTACTGTGCCCGAAGCGCACGCGGCGCCATTCAGAGCGAATCTCACTTAGCCTCATTTGAAAACAAATTCATCTTCTATTTGTACATATTTTTATATGTCTATATAATTCCTAGAGATCCTTCGTCCTATCGCTTCAGCATGACGTGGGGTGTTAGCTTGGGCTTAAGATTCTTCGCTAGCGCTCTAGAATGACTGGGAGAGTTGCTTTAGAATTTAAAAAGTTTACAAACCTCTTTCATATCTTGAATGACAACATCTGCCACTGACAGGTCTTGCGCTCCAGAATTAGGATTTTGGTATCCTATTGTGTACATACCCGCTGCTTTTGCGGAGCGAACGCCAGCATTAGCATCCTCTATTGCCACACAATCTATAGGACTAATTCCTATTTGCTCTGCTGCTTTTAAATAAATATCTGGGTGGGGTTTACTTCTTTCTAATTCTTCACCACTTACGATGATCGTAAAGTATTTTAACAAATCAAAATTATTTAAGACCATTTCAATAAAGTATCTAGGCGAAGAGGAAGCTAGACCGAGCTTAAGACCATTGTCGTATAAGTATTGAATGAGCTCTATGGTACCAGAAACAGAAACCATACTTTCTTTATTAAATACCACTAATCTTTTTTCATCTTGCCTCTTTAAAAATTCATCTCTACTTACATTAATGGAAAATTCATTAATTAAAGAGTCCACCATTACGTGATCTGCAACACCTATATACTTATCCATATCACTTAAGGTAATTTCTACTCCAAAATCTTTAAGCGTTTCAATCGTACACTGACAATGTAACGGTTCACTGTCAATAATAACTCCGTCCATGTCAAAGATGATGCCCTTTTTTTTCATATGCAATTTTCTCCTTTTACTTTGTCCATTAGTCGCTAGTTATTAGTTTTTAGTCACTAGCATTTGGGTATTCCTTTTGGGTCAAGATCCTTCGCTTGCGCTCAGGATGACTGGGCAGAAACTAGGGTCAAAAGTAGGACTTTTCTAGTATACAAGAAAGTGCCTTTGGCACTTTAGCTACTAGCAGCCAGGCTTCAGTCACCAGTGCTAGGGTCAAGTCTTA
>NZ_CALNCS010000114.1 GCF_937875145.1 Alkalibaculum bacchi
AGCCTTATTTATTCAGGCAATGTTTGCAAATTTAAGCTGGGAAAGTTGAGTTAATAATTAAAAATTAAGAAACAATTAAGAAACATAAGCTTACTTATTTTTTTGTATGTTGTATAATATTGCTAGGAGCATTGTACGGAGTATTCAAATAATAAAAAATATAAAAATCGCTTAAAGCCAATAATTCTTATAAGATTTTGTATTTTGAGTGAGGTGAAAGGAATGGATTAATAATATGAGAAAAAGAATAGTATTATTTTTAATAATTTTAATATTTTTATCATTGATATTTATTGTATTACCAAAGATTGGGTTTTATACATTCGTATTTGATCAAGGAGAGTATGAACATTCCGATGAATCTTCTACTGAAAGAATTTCTGATTTAAATGAGCTGAGTCCCAAAACTAGGGAATTGGCCCTTGAATTTTTAGAAAAATGCGAAGAAAATGGACTTGATGTGCGAATTACAGAAACCTATAGAACGCAAGCTCGACAAGATATACTATATGAACAGGGCAGAACTACACCTGGTTTAGTGGTTACATGGACTAAAAACAGTAAACACACTAAAAGGCATGCATTTGATATTTGCGAAGACAATACGGATGATCCTTATGGGGATTTAGAGTTTTTTAGGAAATGTGCAGAAATAGGTAAAGAAGTGGGGTTTACTCCAGGTTATTATTTTGATGAAGTGCAAGATATGCCTCATTATGAATTAAATAGATGGTGGATACAGTAATCAATTGTTCCTTATTTGTGTGATAAAAAGATAAGGGAATTAATATTACTGAAATTGATACATTAAGCAGAAGGTTCAAGAAATGAATAATACAAAGGAGGAAATAATATAATGGCCGAAATTAAATTTAAACTTGTTGAAACGATAGGGACAATATCTGAAAGCAATAAAGGTTGGGTAAAAGAGCTTAATCTGATTAGCTGGAATGAACGAGCACCTAAATACGATTTAAGAGATTGGGCACCAGATCATGTGAAGATGGGGAAGGGGATTACACTTTCTAAGGATGAATTGATTGTATTGAGAGATATCTTAAATCAGATGGAAATATAAAATCGCAAAGCCATTTGTATAATGGCTTTGCGATTTTATAATGTACTAGGAAACACCTACTTTTGACCTAGCTCCTGCTCAGTCATCCTGAGCGCAAGCGAAGGATCTAGACCCAAAAGGGATACCCAAATGCTAGTGATTAAAGACGAGCGACTAATGCGCCACAGACGCTTTCTTGTATATGTGTTAAAGGTAATGAAAAGCTTAATTATATATAAGTTTAAAGGGTTCGTATAAATGGAGGGGTTACTTATGAAGATTTTACTTGTAGAAGTAAATATAAGTGAGGGGCGAGATGCAGCTAAGATAGAACAAATAAAAGAATCGTTAATGGTAGGTAATGATATAGAAATTATAGATTTAAATTCTGATAAGGACCACAATAGATCTGTATTCACTTATAAGGGAGAATGTGAAGCTGTTTTAGATGCTACAAAAAGATTATCGAAAAAAGCTATTGAACTTATCGATATGACGAAGCATAGAGGAAGTCACCCAAGAATGGGAGCAGTGGATGTAGTACCTTTTATACCTATATTAAATATGACTGGTGAGGAAGCTGTAGAAATTTCTAAAGAATATGGTAGGTATATGGGCAGCTTAGGCGTACCAGTTTATTATTATGAGGATTCAGCCATTAGGGATGATCGAAAGTCCTTAGTTAAAATTAGGAAAGGTCAATATGAAGCACTAGCTGACAAAATGAAGGACGAAAGCTGGAAACCAGATGAAGGTCCATTTGAATTTAATCCTAAGAGTGGAGCCACTGTTGTAGGATCAAGATTTGCCCTATTAGCATTTAATATCAACTTAGATACTGAAGACTTAGAAATAGGAAATAAAATCGCTACTGCTATAAGAGGATCTTCTGGTGGATACCAGCATGTCCGAGCTATTGCATTAGAAATACCAGACAGAAAGATGATTCAAGTATCTATGAATTTAACGAATTATGAAAAGACGCCTATACATAGAGTATATGAAACAATAAAGTTTGAAGCGAGCAGATATAATGTAAATATTTCAGACACAGAGTTAGTAGGGCCAGTTCCAGTATATGCGTTAAGAGAATTACTTGATTTTTATATTAGATTAAAAGATTTTTCTACAGATCAGATTTACTTCTGACTGCGATATATCCGTTATATGAGAGTAAAGAGTAATAGTGTATTAGATATTATATTCTAAATTTCGCTATATCGTTAAGCTTTACAAATCAAATTAAAATGTTTATAATACTGTTATAACAAATACATATGTATGAATCAGGTGCCTTAATAGGAGAATAGGGAATCGAGTGAAAATCTCGAGCGGACCCACCACTGTAAATGAGGAGCAATGTATATTATCCACTGGTAACGGGAAGGAATATATTGCCGTGAGTCATAGCCAGGAGACCTGCCTGTATCATAGAATTCGTAAGCGACGGTAAAGTTTATGATCAATTTTATATTGGTCATAAACTTTTCTTTTTTTCGCGAACTAATGAGCCAAGCGAAGGTGAAGCTTTCGCAGGATTCTTTTTATCATACGCACCAAATAGTTTACTAATTTGACGCGTATGATAAAAAGAATCCGTAAATAAAAGCTTTAGCTTTCATTTAGCGAATGGCGCGACCGAGGAATCGGCCTAGCCGATTTCGAGGTGTAGAAAAATCAACTCATATGTCCACGTAAATGAAAGTTTTTATTTTAATATAATAATTTATTAATTTAAGGAGGAAGTTATGAACTCATTAATTCAAAACACTCAAGTCACTAAAACTAGGAAATTAGTTTACACAGCTTTATTAATTGCATTAGCATTTATAGGAGCACAAATTAAAATTTTGGGCTCCATCGCATTAGATGCATTGCCAGCCTTTTTTGCAGCTTTACTATTAGGTCCAGTAGCAGGTGCAGCAGTTGGGGCAATAGGTCACCTGCTCACAGCTATGACAAGTGGTTTTCCCATGTCTATCCCTATTCATTTAGTCGTAATGTGCACCATGGCTTTTATATGCTGGTTATATGGTTATCTCAACAATCGCATAAATTTAATTGTAAATAGTACTATTGCAATTATCCTAAATGGAGTAGGTGCAACTTATTTATCTGTATTAATCATGCAGTTATTAGGAATGATTCCAACTGTAAAAGAGTTTTTTTTCATGTTGGTAGGTCCCTTATTACTGGCTTCAACAGTTAACGTCCTTGCAGCTGCTGTTTTATACAGTTTGCTAAAGAAGAGAATTTAACTAAAACTAAATTGGCGAACAGGTGAGTATATTGAAGGTAAATAAATTTAGAGACTTAACATTAATGCACATAAATGAAGAAACAATGATGGTATTAGCATGTGATTCCTGTGGTGGAATAGGTATGAAAAAGCATGATGCGCTAGAAACACCACAAGAAGTAGTTGGGTACCTTACAGCAGGTGTGGCTTTAAGTGAATTATTAGCTTTTCGAGCTAAGCCAATAACCATAGTGAATAATTTTTGTGTAGAGATGAATCCTACTGGGAAAAAAATTATCGGTGGAATAAAGAAGGCAATTACTGATTGTGGATTAGATCAAGAAATGCTCCTTACAGGGAGTACAGAAGAAAATATGCCTACTGTACAAACATCTATAGGTATAACGGCTATAGGCATGATTGATCTTAAAAACTGGACGAAGCCAAAGACCTATAAGGGAGATGACCTTATTGTGGTTGGAAAGCCTAAGGTAGGGTCAGAAGTGCTAAAGTCTAAGGAAATACCTAATATCAAAATAATAAGCCTAATTAAAGATATACTAGGGATCAACGAAATACTTCCTGTCGGTTCAAAGGGCATTGATTATGAGATAGGGGAGCTTTGCAAAAGTAACGATTTGGATTTTAAATATACACAGACAGTAGAAGTAGATATAAAAAAATCTGCTGGACCAGTCACTTGTTTTATCATATCAGGACAGAAAGAAACCATATTAGAACAACTAACAAAATACAATGTATCTTATTCTTATTTAGGGTGTTGTATTGAGAAATGCTAAGATATGAATGAATAAAAAACACCTAATATACTAGTATTTCTTTGGCAATAGTCAATAATCTACAATTATTGTAATCAAACAAAAATTCAGACTATAATATGGTGCAAGGACTTATATTAATGTTCTACATGAGCCTTATCCTTCTTGAATATCAAGGAGGGTAAGGCTGGTTAAAGTGATACATTAACTCAAAAGCTACTATAGGTATCTATTATTTTCTAACATTTATCTCAAATTGTATCTTTAGCATAATCTCAGATGCTCATGCTAGCTAAATAGAAGTAATTATACATACACTTAAAAATCTTAATAGAGAGTGAATAACATTTGTTTATACATAACTACAAAAAGGATTTATATTATGGTAAAGTAGACTTATAATGCAATTATTATTAAAAATTTATCAAGTGGAGGATTTAATGGGTAAAGGCAATCATAGCAAATCAAAGTATAAGAATAAAGGCTGGTTAGATACACTAAAAAGCATTGTAATTTGTGGAGTATTTGGCGGCGTATTAGGTTTTTTTATAGGCGATTTTTTTAATCCATGGTTAAAAAGCGACAATATATTCATTGGACTTTTGAAGTTTTATGGCCTAATCATATTGTTTGTTATTGGATATATAATACATATTATCATTCATGAGGCAGGGCACTTGATTTTTGGATTGTTAACAGATTATACTTTTGTTTCTTTTCGAATAGGATCTATGACTATAGTAAAAGAAGATGGAAAGCTAAAAACAAAGAAATTTAATATACCTGGTACGGCTGGACAATGCCTTATGATGCCACCCAAAATAAAGGATGGGGAATTTCCGTTTGTTCTCTACAATTTAGGTGGAGTCATCATAAATTTACTCGTGTCCGCATTATGTATATCTACGATAGTTCTTATTAAAGAAATGGCATTTGTTTTAGAAGTTATATTATTATTGACTGCATTCGCTGGAATACTAGCAGCAGTGACCAATGGTATTCCAATGAAAATTGGAGGAGTTCCCAATGATGGACATAATATTTACTCTATGCTAAAGGATGAAGATGCAAGGAGAGGGTTTTATGTTCAATTAGAGGTAAATGGACTACAGAGCTTAGGGATTAGGATGAAAGAACTACCTTTAAGTAAATTTGTGCTAAATAATAATGCAGATGTAAGCCAGCCTCTTAATACGGCTATGAGATTAATGGAATACAGCTATCATTTAGATCACCTAGATATAGAATCTGCAAAAACATGTCTTCTTTCTCTTACAGAACATATGGACCGCATTGCACTTCTATTTGTCAATGAAATAAACTGTGAAAGATTGTTTTTAGAATTAGTTACAGATTGTGATAAATCTACAATAGATCGTCTCTATAATAAAAAGTTAAAGAAATACATAAAAGCATCAAGGTTTCAGATGAGTAAGAAGAGACTAATGATGGCATATGAGATTTATTATACTAAGGACATAAATAAGGCATTGCAATTTTATAAAGAAGGCAAGAATTTAGCTTCGAATTCTCCGGTAAAAGGAGATGCGGATATGGAGCTTATGCTCTTAGACTGGTTAAAGGTAAAATTATTATAATCCTAATTTTGTATTTCACCCTAATTTACGTGACTATTGTATACAATAATTATTCAGGAATTAGAATGATTTCAAGAATTCTATATTTAGAAAAAGGATGAACCTCATCAAAATATGTATTGAGATCAGAAAATTTACGTACTAATTAATCATAATACATTAGCTATATCGTAAAAAACGATCCAAGTGAATGCTGCTCAAGTATACAAAGAAAACAAGAATCATACAGTTGTAGTATATGCAACTAAAGAACTGTAAAAAGTGGAGTATAATAATTTAATATATTCCACTTATGTTAAAATGAATAAAAAGATATTGATATTATATAGAGTGGATAGTGTAGTCCACCCTATATTAAAGTTATTTCTCTAGAGTAATTAACCAAACAGCTTGCTAATTATTTCAATTGCGCTTACAATTTTAGCTTCCCTTTTTGGATGGGTCCAATTTACGATTGCTGTTCCAGCTATAATTGCTCCCTTGGATTTACAAGCCTGTTTTATCTGATTGATTGCCCGTTTGCCGCCCATCTGGGGAAATGGTAAGAACTGAGTAACCAAACACGCTACCTTTTTATTTTCTAATGAACTTATATGGGTAAGATAAGCTCCTAAAATAGGCGAGATAGAAAAAGCTCTCACAGGTGCTGCTAAAATTACCCCATCATACTGACTCACATCAGGTATTGTCCCTAGGTGAATTTTTGTAGGGTCCACCTCATTAAGGTTTTCTTCGCCTTCTGTTTGGATCCTCTCAATTCTCACATCATGACCTCTCTGGACAAGCTTTTCTTGTATTCCTTCAATGACGGAATAGGTGTTGCCTGATTTTGAATGAACGATAATGCCAATTTTCATTATTGCCTCCTAATTACGTATTTGCACATTGTATTACTACATTATACCTGAATTTGTATCGATAAAATAGTAAATAATTGCTAAATATGTAATTTTATAATTAAAATAAAATAGTAAAGTTTTTTACCCGTGAGACCTGACCCTAGAGCACTAGCAGCTGAAAGCTAATGGCTGGTTGCTAATGATTGTAATCTAAGTCAAAAAACAAAAATCCACTCATCACATTCTGGGGAACTGGTTTATTTAGTTCTACAATCCACACCTCCACTGGTGGCCGATCTTCCCTACATCCTGATAGATATGCAATTTTTAGACTGTCAGGAGACCAGGTCATTGGTGTTGCATAGCAATTAGATACTGCTAAGGTTCTATTGACGGAGCCTTGTATATTAGAAACACGAATGAGAGAGTAGTACTTTCCGTTTTTAAAAAAGGTAGAACTGTAACCTATTTTGTGAGAATCTGGCGCCCATGTAGGGTAGAAATTTTTAGCTTCAGGTCCACTAGGAATTTTATATACTATGGTCGTGGAGAGTTCAAGAACATAAATTTCTGATATACTCGCTCCTGGTGACGTATACAATACATATTTCCCATCAGGGGACAAGCTCACATCATGAAAGGGACCATTAATTCTATTACTTAACTGACTTTCATTACTACCATCTACATTATTCCTATAGATTTGGCTAAAGCCTAAAGGATCTTTTGCCTCATATAAGAACTCCCTTTGATTTGGAAACCATTGGACGTAAGAAGCTTCGCGCCGATTGATGTCCCGATAAGTATAGTTTGTAATATCGTATATCCGAATGACTTCTCCTGTTGAATAGACTAGTAAATTGCTATCAGGAGACCAGTCCACAAAGGCGGAAGCAGGTATTTGATCAATTTTTGCTATCCTATCTGTAGTAAGCTCCATAATTGAAATAACACCATCTTCATCAATATAAGCAATTCTGTTGTTATTAGGGGACCAAAAGACTCTCGAATTTCTTCCTGCATTATCCACTGCTAAATAAACTTCGTCTCTTGACTGAGGTTTGTATAATACAATATAATCTCTAAATTGGTCTGTTAACAGTAGGGCAATTTGTCCTGAGACACTTGGAAGCCCATAAGGTATTTGTAGATTCATTCCAGGGATGATCTTAGTTGTTAGGCCAGGATTTGCCATTACAATAAAATCAGGTTGTGGTTGCCCATTTGAGGTTACATTGTATTTTGAAGCAATTTTGTACAGACTATCTCCTTGTTTAACCGTATAATAAGGTACGCCTCTAGGGACATTTAAAACCATTGCTGGAGTAATAACATAAGGCTGATCAATAGCATTTGCTGAAATTAAGGTGCGTAAAGGGATTTTATATTTTGTAGAAATAGAATGGAGAGTATCACCTGGTTGAACTACATATGTAGTTACGCCTGGAGGCATGGATAATTGCTGTCCAGGATAAATTAAATAGGGAGCAGATAAATTATTAGCCGCCATAAGGGAGGCTTGGGGAATACTCCAACGTGCTGCGATATTGCTCAAGGTATCTCCTGATTGAACCGTGTAGAAAAATTGCATAGTGTACCTCCTTTTTGAGATTCAATATATTCTATGTTCCAAAAGAGAAACCTTTACAATTTTATATTAAAACACAAAAAAGAAGACTAATAACGTCACTATAAACAAATGTGGCATTTGACGTAACCGCAATAAATCTGCAAAGAATGTATCTTAAGATTATCATTAAAAAAATATGTCGAATTATAAATTAATAATATGATTGACATTGTATTAAAGTGAATATATAATTATATTAAACATATTGATTTACTATGAAATATTTTAAGTTTTGTATTATATTGGGGGATCGTTATGGATAGGAGTCAAAAAAAATTAATCGACAATTTTACGGATGAGACATTACGAAAAATCTTAGAATTGAAGAAATCTATAAAATACGGATCCATAACCCTTATCATTCAGGATGGTTTTGTAGTGCAAATTGAAGCCAATGAAAAAATACGAATGAAGTAGAAAGTATAATTACATAAAAGCTGACCATAAAAAATGGAGGCTAAGTAAAGAAAGAAAACGGTTTTCTTTCTTTACTTAGCCTTTTTTGTTTAACTAGGGAAATTCAACCTTTGGACTTAGCTCCTGCCCAGTCATCCTATGCGCAAGCGAAGGATCTTAACCCAAAAGGAATACCCTAATGCTAGGAGCTAAAGACTACCGACTAGCGACTAAAGTGTCAAAAGTTTTCTGCTCAGTAAAAGGAGGGGATAAGATGAAGTGATTTTATGACAATGAACAATAAAACAAAAAATAAGAGGGAGAAGTAAATATGAAGATGATTAAACTACATAATTTAATCGAAAGAAAAGTAAGCAATAGGAGGTTCAAAGGATTGAGGAGAGGAATGTTTGTCATCCTTGCATTAACATTGATTATATCCTCTGTAGCTTGCACAAAATCACCTGAAACAAAAGAAGTTAGTACGCCTAAGGGGAAGGAGCCAGTAATGCTACTCAATGTATCTTACGATCCTACAAGGGAGCTTTATCAGGAATACAATAGTGCATTTAGTAAGTACTGGAAAGACAAAACGGGTCAAGATGTCACAATTCAACAATCTCATGGAGGTTCAGGGAGTCAGGCTAGAACGGTTTTAGATGGAAATGAAGCGGATGTGGTGACATTAGCATTAGCTTATGATATCGATTCAATCAATACCAATAAAGAAATATTAAGTAAAGAGTGGCAAAGTCGCTTACCCAACAATTCTTCACCATATACATCGACCATGGTTTTTCTCGTTCGAAAGGGTAATCCAAAGAACATTAAAGATTGGGATGATTTGATTAAATCAGGGGTAGAAGTCATTACGCCAAACCCTAAGACCTCTGGCGGTGCTAGGTGGAATTATCTTGCAATCTGGGGATATGCTCTCAAAAACAATGGAGATGATCAAGGTAAGGCAAAGGATTTTGTGACAGCCCTTTATAAAAATGTACCAGTCTTGGATTCGGGTGCTCGTGGATCAACGACTACTTTTGTAGAACGGGGTTTGGGAGATGTTCTTCTAGCATGGGAAAACGAAGCTTTTCTTTCGCTCAATGAATTAGGTGAAGATGAATTTGAAATCGTTGTTCCCTCTATGAGTATCCTTGCAGAGCCACCAGTGACTGTTGTAGATTCCGTAGTTGACAAAAAGGGTACTCGGGAAGTTTCTGAGGCATATCTTGAGTACCTTTATAGCAATGAAGGTCAAGAGATTGCAGCGAAAAACTATTACAGACCTACCAATGAACAAATAGCAAAGAAATATGCATCTCAGTTTCCTGAGGTAAATCTCTTTACCATTGATGAAGTATTTGGTGGTTGGACAAAAGCACAAGAGGAACACTTTAGTGACGGAGGAATATTCGATCAAATTTATACAGGCAAATAATTTAATAGCAGTAACTGAAAAATGGAGTTGAGTTTATGAACTTTACAACAAGAGCTTTTAAAGAAAAAAGAGTTCTACCTGGTTTTGGAATTACCATGGGTTTTACCCTTTTGTATATTACCTTTTTGGTTTTGATTCCAGTGTCTATGGTTTTTATCAATAGTTCCCAAATTGGTTGGGAGAAATTTTGGGGAATCGTTTCTAGTGAAAGAGTGGTAGCCTCTTTAAAAATTTCTTTTAGTACATCATTATTGGCAGCTACAGTAAATACTATTTTTGGGCTGATTTTGGCTTGGGTTTTAGAACGATACACATTTCCTGGCAAAAAAATTATGGATGGATTTATTGATTTGCCTTTTGCCTTACCTACTGCTGTAGCAGGTATAGCTCTGACTACACTTTATGCTCAAAATGGTTATATTGGCAAGCTCTTTGCTCCATATGGAATAAAAATATCTTATACTCCTCTAGGAATTACTCTGGCGCTGATCTTCATTAGTTTTCCCTTTGTAGTGAGAACCGTTCAGCCTGTACTACAAAGCATGGAAATCGAAGTGGAAGAGGCGGCAACTTCCCTTGGTGCTACAAGACGCCAGATCTTTTTTAAAGTCATCCTTCCTGAACTTTTGCCTGCACTAATCACTGGCTTTGCTCTTGCATTTGCAAGGGCTCTTGGAGAATATGGCTCGGTCGTCTTTATATCTGGCAATATGCCTTTAAAGACAGAAATAACGCCACTATTAATCCGCACGAAATTAGAGCAATATGATTATGCTGGTGGCACCGCTATTGCTGCAATTATGCTTATTCTTTCGTTTGCTATGCTTTTTTTCATCAACTTTTTTCAATGGTGGGCAGGTAACAAACATAGTACTGTAAGGGGTGAGTAAATGACTAGTAAAGATACCTTATATAAAACAACACCAAAACCTGTAAAAAAGGAATCGAAAATAGTTCCCTATATTTTAATCACTATTGCTTTGCTATTTTTCGTAATGATGCTCATAGTCCCACTTATTATAGTATTCATAAAAGCCTTTGAACAGGGAGTAGCTGTATATTACGCTTCAATAAGTGATCCAATAGCCTTAGAATCCATAAAACTCACCCTCACTACCATTGCCATAGTAGTACCCATAAACACAATATTTGGGCTCATCGCAGCTTGGGCAGTAGCAAAATTTAGATTTAAAGGCAAAGAGCTCTTACTTACCATCATCGATTTGCCCTTTGCCATATCACCTGTTGTTGCAGGGCTAATCTTTGTCTTATTATTTAGTACAACTCATGGCCTTTTTGCCCCGATATTAAATGAACTGAGATTAAAGATTATATTTGCAAAACCTGGTATTATCTTGGCTACCTTATTTGTCACTCTTCCTTTTGTGGCACGAGAGATTATTCCCCTAATGGAGGCTCAAGGAACTACAGAAGAAGAAGCAGCACTTACCTTAGGAGCAAATGGATTTAAGACTTTTTGGCTCATAACCTTTCCGAATATAAAATGGGCTCTTTTATATGGGATTATGCTTACGGCGGCTAGAGCCGCGGGAGAATTTGGAGCAGTGTCCGTTGTATCAGGGCATATTAGAGGACTTACCAATACAATACCCCTTCACGTGGAAATACTTTACAACGAATATCAGTTTTCAGCTTCTTTTGCAGTAGCAACGTTGTTAACAGGAATTGCCATGATCAATCTAATCGTTAAAAACATCGTCCATAGAAAACGAAGCACTTCGTTTCGTGAGACAGAGGAAGTTGAAGTCAGTAAATAAAGGAGGCATAGTCATGAGTATTGAAATTGCAAATATCACCAAGTCCTTTAGTTCTTTCAAAGCCGCAAATTTCAAGTTTAAGTTAGCCACCCTTGTGATTCTGTTGCTAGGTCTAAC
>NZ_CALNCS010000115.1 GCF_937875145.1 Alkalibaculum bacchi
AATTCCTAATAAACCTATGACTAGAGTAACTTTCATTGCTTCCACATATAGAGGGATACTTTTTATAATAAATGGAACGTCCGTAAAATCCACCTCCTTAAGAAGATAAGTATAATAAAATTTTAGTTTACATTATTAAAGTATACGTGGATAAGCCCTTAATGTCAATGGATTTGAGAAAAAACATATTAAACTTATTTGTTTAGTTTAGAGTTTTATTATCCTATAATTCATACGATTAAAATGTAGTAAAATCGAATAGTTTATCAGAGCGTATTGACAATAATAGGCATTGACATTAGACTAAGATTAGTAAAATAAAAATATATTATTATAATATATTTAGCCATCTTAAAGGAGGGACAAGAATGGAATATTATAAAAGCATAAAAGAAGTATTACAGAATAAATTATTAAAGAAAAATTGATAGCATGATGAAAATGCGAAATTTTGAATTTATTCAATTATTCTAGTGTTAGGAGCTACAAAAGAAAAAAAATTAGGAGAGTTGTTCAGTGATTGTCAAAATATCTGTAATACTTATGTATCTATTATGTATGATTACTAATGGTGTAATTAGTAGAAAAAAAATTGTCGATGCAGATAGCTATTATACTGGGGGAAGGAATGTAGGTGCGATAACCAGTGCTAGTGCATATTTAACTACATTTTTTTCTGCAGTAATGTTTAGTTTATGCGGTTCTTTGGGTTTTGAAATGGGTATAAGCGTTATGTGGATTGGAATTATGAATGCATTAATTACAGGTTTATTTGCTTGGACATTTCTTGCCGGACGTACTCGCCAATTGTCAGAAGATTTGGGAGTATATACATTACCTCAGATAGTTGAAGCTCGTTTAAACTCACGCTTTTTAAGGATGTTTACGGCATTTGTTATTTTAGCATTCTTGATTCCATACTCTGCAAGTGTTTATCAAGGCATAAGCTTTATTTTTCTAAGATTATTTGATATTCCTTTTGAGTACTGCATCATCGCATTGGCAGTTGTTACTGCTTTATATGTCGCCCTAGGCGGAAATTCAGCAATGATGTCTAACAGTGTAATTCAAGGGGTATTGATACTTGTATGCGTTTCGATTTATTATATAGTTTTTTTCAAAAATGAAGCTATTGGAGGATTTAAAGTAGGATTACAAACTCTCGTTTCCCTTGAAGGCGGAAGAGATTTAGTTGCACTATTTGGAGGAAAAAATTTTTTAAAAGTTTTTGCTACGGTAATTCTAACAAGTGTAGGAGGATGCGCAACGCCACAACTAATCAGCAAATTTATTTCTGTTGAAAAAACCAAAATTAAAACTACCAGCATTATTGCGACTGTTGGTTGTTTGTTTATAGCAGGAGGAATGTATTTTGTTGGTGGTTTCAGCCAGATTTTTTTTCAGAAGGGATATCTTCCAGTACCAGATACAGCAGATAAAGTAATGGGTACAATCATGCATTTTATAACAAATGATTTCTTTTTTACTTTGATATTCATTATGCTTTTAGCTGCTTCTATGTCTACTTTAGCAGCCCTTGTCCTTACTGGAGCCTCAGCGCTCACAGAAGATCTATTACCTGTTATATTTAAAAAATATAACTTAAGTGATAATAAAAAAATCACATTGGCACGTATCTTTAGTTCACTATTTATTGTGCTATCGGCAATTATGTCCATAGTACCAAATTCTATCATATCTCTTATGTCCATTTCCTGGGGTATGATTGCATCCGTATGTATTGGTCCTTATTGGTATTGTATATTTTCAAAACATACTAATAAAATTCCAGCCATTATTTCATCCATTTATGGTTTTATATTTATGTCAATCGGTGTAGGTATTTATGGTATGCCCTCTGCATCAATAATTGCTTCGATATCAATATTAACAACTATAATTATAATGTCTGCTCTTGCATTCATTTGCGATAGAGTGGAAGCTAATAAGAAAGTGCAATTAGAGAAGTGATATAGGATAAGTAGTGAATGAACCTTATGTATAAAAGAGGATGCAAAATGCATCCTCTTTGTTTATTATTGTACACTTATATTCAAGAAAACATTGATAAACGATGTACTATTCAAAGAATTTTAGAATATAAATGTAAAGAGGAGGTGTGGGCTTTGATTGATGAGTTGTTAACATTACAATCTCTAGCAGAATTCCCTGTATTAGTTTTATTAGTTGGGATGATCACACAGATTACAAAACGTTTTATTGATTGGATTTTACTAAAATTTTTTGATATTATCTTTATGCCAACGGAGATTATATCCTATGTAGTCTCTTTGTTATTGCTTTTATCTATTAGCTATGCAAGTGGAAGTTTGACAGATAGGACAACACAAGAATTGTTTGCAGTAATACTTTTAGACTTAATAAATGCCCTAGTTATTGCAATGGCTGCAAATAAAGGTTATGAGCGCATTACTGACAAAGAAACCCTCATTTCAAAAATTCAAAAAAAGAAGTAGGCTACGGTCTACTTTTCTTTTTATTTAAAGTAAGGAAGTTATCGTTTTAATCATAGCCCATGCTTTGTCTGAGTGCAGGGTCAAATCGCTACTTATATAAAGTATGTAAGTAAAAATATCAAAATATTTGAGTCCTAATATAAAAACTAGGTATATAATACCACAATTGAGAATGCTTGCTCTTTAACCTTAGACAGTAGAGACCTTTTGTCACAAGCTTCTCAGGACCACTTAAGCAGTAACTAGGATTACTTCTTGAATAATTTTTATGATAATACATAAACTAAAATTCTAGAATCATTAGTTAAAGGGAGGAAGGATTATGGCAACTTGGAAAGATGACAATGAAAAAATGAATTTAACATTAAGGCAAGTTTTAAAAAAAATTGAACACGTCTATGATCCCAATTTTGATTTATGGAATGATTATGTGTTAAATGATGAATTTGGTTCAGATAACGAAGAATAAAAATTAGTTAGTACTTATAAAACCAATATGTAGATTATTATAAAACTGCATACTGGTCCTTTAATTTACAGTATCTTAAAAAATAATATAAAAACATTGAATTACTTTTGAGTTTATGTTATTCTATTTATTGCAGATAAGTGCCGAAGTGGTGGAATTGGCAGACGCGCTGGACTCAAAATCCAGTGAGGTAACACTCGTGCGGGTTCGACCCCCGCCTTCGGCACCATTACTTTCAAAAATTTTACTAGGTTTAAAAAAACAGTTTATATCATATAAAAAACAAATACACTATAAAATAATTAGAAGCCATCTACCTTGAAGGCTTTTTTTAGTTGTTAGCAAAGAATCCGTTCATTAAATAAGATTCTAGAGGAGGTACTACCGATGAAAAAAATAGCATTTATATGTGTGCACAATTCCTGTCGCTCACAAATTGCAGAGGCATTAGGCAAACATTTTGCCAGTGATATATTTGAAAGTTATTCCGCAGGGACGGAAACCAAACCTCAAATCAATCAGGATGCTGTTCGATTGATGAAAGAACGCTACGGAATAGACATGGAAAAGACTCAATACTCAAAATTGATTGACGAACTTCCACCTATTAATATTGTCGTAACCATGGGTTGTAATGTAGTATGTCCTTTTTTGCCTAGTGAAGAAAAAGAAGATTGGGGACTTGATGATCCTACGGGTAAAAGCGATGAAGAATTCATTACGGTGATTAATACAATAGAAGAAAAAATCAAGGATTTAGCACAAAGATTAAGAAATTAAAAGCTAGTTTATTTAACAAAGGACCGTTATAGTTAACAACCTACAATGGTCTTTTGTTTTTTTGTAAAGAAATTGGTTATGAGAAGCCTCAATATTCTTTGATTTGAGAATAAATATAAATAAACTAAAAGAGCAAACGATTAAAATAATTGCGTACTTTGTGAAAAAAATATTGAACAAATAAAGTTTATATGTTAAGATAAAGATGTTACAGAAAGTAACCTAGAAAGCTGTAAGAATACGGCTAAGAGATTTAACTAGAATAATAAGTTATAAGTTAATAATAAATTAAAAATGAATGAATGCGATGAAACCACGAAGGTACTGTCATCAGAAAGATGACATATTTTGTGGTTCTTTTATTTTGAGGAGGTTATTATAGTGAAAACATTGTTAAAGGATATCGAATCCTATTGGTCAAAACGCTCTGTGTCTTATTCAGATGGAATCAAAAAATGTTTAGAGGATGATAATAAAAAAGTTTGGATAAACGTGTTATTAGAAAATTTCCCAAATCACGAAGGAACGAAACTTAAAATACTTGATATTGGAACAGGTCCTGGTTTTTTTGCTATTCTACTAGCAAAAGCAGGATATGATGTAGTTGCAGTAGATTATACTGAAGAAATGTTAAAACAGGCTGCATGCAATGGAAAAGATTGTAAAGATAAGATTACATTCCGTCAAATGGATGCGCACGCTTTAGATTTTGAAGATGAATCCTTTGATGTTATTATCACGCGTAATCTTACTTGGAATTTAGAGCGACCAGTTGATGCGTACACAGATTGGCATCGTGTTCTTAAAAAAGGTGGTCGTATGCTTAATTTTGATGCCAATTGGTATGGCTATCTTTTCGATGACAGTAAAATAGAGCAATCAAAAGAGGAAATAGATAAACAATATTACGATTATCACTTTTACTCTGACAGCGATATAATGGAGTCTATCGGTAAACAACTTCCTCTTAGTAGATATCAAAGACCTCAGTGGGATTCTATGATTTTATTAAATATTGGATTTTCAAAAGTATTAACAGATACAACTATATATGAAACAACCTGGACAAAAGACGAAATTGCACTTTACCCAGATAGTTTAGGCTTTATGATACGAGCTGAGAAGTAGCAAAGATAGTCATAATACATATTTATTTGACAAATAATAAAAAGGACTCAAAAGAAATGCAAAAATGCTGGTAGCTAGGAACGATACCGAATCTACTTTTCTACATGAGATAAGAGTGAAAGGTATTGCCTTGTTAAGGTTAGCTAGATAGTAGTAACCTATAACAGATGCTAGTAGCTTTTTTGCTTAAGGAGACAGAATGTGGAGATACATTGGAAAACGATTAATTCAGCTTGTGCCTGTAATCATTGCTATAAGTTTTATCACTTTTGCGTTAATACAGACGGCTTCGGGAGATGTAATTGATGCAATATATGAAAATGCAGGAGGAACGGCATCAGCAGAAGTATTAGCTGCTAAACGAGCAGAACTAGGTCTTGATAAACCATTTTTAGTTCAGTATCTTAATTGGTTGATAGGAAT
>NZ_CALNCS010000116.1 GCF_937875145.1 Alkalibaculum bacchi
TATTTAATACAACAGTTCATAGAAAAAAATAACCTAAAAAACAGTTAGTGCAATAAAACTATATATACTTCAGCGCTACTTAAAAATTATCTATCAATTATTTCAAAGTCTAAGAAATACTAGCGACAGATAAAGTTTAATGCCGCTAGTATTTATACAATTACCAATCTACACTGAACTAAATGGTATTAAAATACTTGCTAAGTCGAATGGAGGAATGATATTGTCAGACGTTAAAAATTCCTCTTCTAGTGCATTTACTCTTTTCCCTATTTTTATCAATTTATCCGGTATTTCAATTGGTTCGTTTGTCATATTCTGTATACGAACCACAAAACTATCCTTTACACGATAAGCTGGGTAAATAGCACAAACATCGTAATTATCAGATAATTCTAGTAATGACTGTTCAGACGGCACATGTGGGTTGCCCTCTGTTTGCCATATTTTATTATCCAAACGATTAATAAATAGATTCAGACTTTGCCGCTGGTATGAAATAGAGGGAGAAAGCAATTCACGAGTTATTTTATTAGTATAACCCATGCTGAATTGGCCTTCACGTAGCTCGAATGCAAAATCAAATTTGTTAAGTCCCTCATTTTCAGCCAACGGCGTAGAAATAAAAACATGTCCCTGATTAGTAGTGTCGCCTGAAGCTCGGCCAGGACGCCATGCAAGATTCGGTTTACCTAGATAACTTGTATTTGACATTAGAGTTATATATAAAATACCATTATTGTATTCATATTCTTTTTCCCCAGCACCCCAAAAAGTAAAGTGCATCTTTTTATTTGTCACTGTGACTGTTTTATCAAAATTAAAAATATTTACAGGTTTTTCAACATAATTTGCATTCCAATTTTTGGGGATAGGCTTACTCTGATTAGAGACATAACCACACTGTATTCCAGCAAATATTGCCTCATCTTGGCTAATAAGAGGAGAAAAGGCCAAACGGACTCTATGAGAAAACACACGATTATTAATCGTAAGATGCACTGAAATTTGGTTTTTATCATTAAACTCAAATAAAAACTTATATTCTAAATTTCCAAAATGAGGCTGAGCAGCGTCATAGTCTTCAAGTGACAAGGGCATACGCGCAGCCCCAATTACAATAAGTTGTTTTTTGTCGCCACAGGTTTTAACGTAAGCATGCTGTAAAGGCAATACATGTTCAGAATCGCCTTTTAAGGGAGAATAATCATACGTATCCCCATCATTAGCTGCATCAACAATTTGAAGAAAATTAGGATATACACGTTTGTTATAAAATAACTTTAATGAGTTATTTTCATACTTTAATGTTTGAAAACCGTTAGAAATCTCTGGACATGAATTTTCCTCTTGTTTTCTGATTGACATTATCGACATTTCTGAATTTGCGGGAAGTATGTGTAAAACGCGATATCCTAATCCAGGTAGATCGACTTGTCCATTCAAAGTAACTTGAAAATACTCAGGCTCATCTGTAAACACTTGACCTTTTGGCGTAAGGGTTAAAATGTGATGGCGCTCAGGAAACAATTGGGTATCTTCTAAATAGGTGCCTGACATGCCATCAATTTTAAATTTAAGATCTTTTGTAACCAACTCTATCGATTTACGACCTACAAAATGATAAGGAAGTGTATTAAATATTAATAGGTCAGAAGGGCCTAAATTTAAATACTCGGCTAGCTTCCTTTTAATAATATTTTCTATTCCGTCAGCAATTTCATTTGCCTCTTTAAAACGCTGCATTATATCTACAGCAACAGTATCCGACACACAGCCCCCAATGGAGTCATGTGCCTGACACTCAAGCATTTTTTTCCACAAAGTGAGTAATAAGCCATTATTTATAGTAATACCAGACTTGATACCAATAACGACAAGCGGCTCAACGCGTTTTAAAATTTCTAATAGAAAGTTCTCTTTTTTAATTTTGTATCTAATTGAGCCAATAGTTCGATGAACTCGAGCGTATCGCGGAAGCCGTAATTCTCCGCTATACTGAGCTAGGCTTCCGCGCTTTTTCCGAACCACTTCAACAAAGCTGGGATAACTATCAATGACGGTATGGCATTTGCTGTGTGAATTTAGCTCTCTAACCGTACTATTAATATCATGAATAATATTCATTTGGTCAATACCAGAGGGCATTAGTACATCTTTAAAACCACTATATTTTGCTTCAAATTGAGCAGCAAGATCATATCGTTCATTGACAAATTCTTTGATCTTTTTTTTAGACTCAGGCGCAATTTGGGCTGTAAAATATCCAAATGGAAAATTGATTGCCATCACTTGCTTATTACCAAGACCGCGCCAATTAAAATAGATAGATTTACACTGCTGATCTAAATCAATACCTCTCCAAAAAATAAAATTATCTATTCCAACCTGCTGTAACAGTGTTGGCATTTGCGCATTAAACCCAAACGTATCTGGAAGGTAGCCAACCATCATTGGCTCACCATAGTTATTAATTGTATCATTGATTCCAATAACCAAATTTCTAATAATTGACTCAGCATCAGGAAGCAATGCGTCTGTTTGCGTATACCATGGGCCAATAAATAGCTGATGGTTGGCAACCAATTTTTTTATCTGCACTTTAGCTTCTGGATGTATTGCAACATATTCATCCACAATGGAGACTTGGCCATCTAAAGTAAAGTTTGCGCTTGGATTATTTTCAAGCTCATTAAGAACCTCAGTAAATAACTGCTCGCTTAAAACTAAAGCATCCATTGTACTGAAATACCATTCACGGTCCCAATGTGTATGATTAACTAAATGTGCCGTTAGCATTTTAATCCTCAAT
This sequence comes from Alkalibaculum bacchi, assembly GCF_937875145.1. Classification (GTDB taxonomy): domain Bacteria; phylum Bacillota; class Clostridia; order Eubacteriales; family Alkalibacteraceae; genus Alkalibaculum; species Alkalibaculum bacchi_A. The sequence goes on from NZ_CALNCS010000116.1 coordinate 2,813, forward strand.
TTCAGGCTTATGCTTAGTAACCGTTTTTAAGAAATTAACCATGAGCGCAGTCACAAAGATACCAACTAAAATAGAAAGAGTATACAGAAGTGGATTCGATGAGAAAGGTATTGCCATAACTGTCGCTAAAGCAGTCTCATGGACTGTGCCAAATGCAGCATTTAAGGCACATCCACACATCGTACCAACCATAATACTAGGTATTACTCGTAAAGGATCAGCTACGGCAAACGGGATCGCTCCTTCAGTAATCCCTACACAGCCCATAATTGCAGCTGTCCTTCCATTCTCAATCTCAGATGGGCTATAAAGCTTTTTCCCGCCAAGTAATGTAGCAACGAACATTCCGAGTGGAGGAATTCCAATTGCCATCAACATTGCTGTACTTGCTTGATAACCACCTGAGGTAAATGCGGCCATACCAAAAGCATAGGCAACCTTGTTAACCGGGCCGCCCATATCAAATGCCATCATAGCTCCGAGAATAACAGCTAAAATTACAGCATTTGCGTCGCTCATTCCTGTTAGCCAATTTGTTAAAGATTGTGTGGCAGCCGCAATTGGGCTTCCGAAAACATATATCATTACGAAGCCAACAACTAGCGTTGTCAAAAATGGAATAATTAAGAGAGATTTTACCGTCACTAAGCGAGTCGGCATTGGCATTTTTTTCAACCATCTTGCAAAATAGCCAACAAGCACTCCTACAAGCATCCCCCCCAAAAAACCAGTACCCATTGTGTTTGCAACTGTTCCAACAATGAATGCAGGGGCTAATCCGGGCCTATCAGCAATAGAATAAGCAACGTATGCAGCAATTATGACTGGAATAAAACCTAATCCAGTTTGGCCCAGAAGGCGCATATTACCCCATATATCACTGGTCTCATTACATTCTCTCCGCCTCCTATAACTGCAATCGAGGCCAAAAGACCTGCAGCGGTAACTAGTGGAATCATGTACGAAACGCCTGTCTGGAAATGCCCGGCTAAGCGCTTTGCACCACCTTTATATTCCATATTTCTCTCCCTTCAATTGCTAACATAACTTTTAAATTTCTGATATAGCCTTATCAATAACTGCCCTCCCATTTTTAACAACTTCAGAAGTCCCTACTCTACAAATTTTTTTCCCATCAAACCTATCTGCCTCGGATATCGTGGTATCTACAGCAAAAATTACAATATCAGCGTCAGCAATATCTTGTTTTGAAAGACGATTTTCAATTCCCATAGCACCTTGAGTTTCCACCTTTATGCTATGTCCTTCTTTTTTTGCATATTTTTTTAGGTTTTCTGCAGCCATATAAGTGTGAGCTATACCAGCAATACAAGCCGTAACTGCTACTATTTTTGCCATAGTTAAACCTCCTCTTTATTAAAGGAAGACACAAGTTTTTTTGGATCGTTCTCTTTTTTTATAAAGTTTAAAAAATCATCATCCATTAGCCGTCCTGAAAGATTTGCAAGCATTTTTAGATGCTCTTTATCACCGCCCTGAGGTCTAACTGCCATCAAAAAAATGACATCAACTTTACTTCCATCTAGTGAATTCCACTCAAGCGGTTTTAGAACCTTAGCAAAAATCATTGAGGCATCCCGCACAGCTTCACTCTTGCCATGAGGGATTGCAATGCCATTTCCTATCCCAGTAGTTGCAAGCGATTCCCTCTTAAGAACATCCTTCGCAAAAACATTAGAGTTTGTAATTGTTCCGTCCTTTTCTAAAATTTTTGATAATTTAAATATTGCATCTCTTTGGGAAATAGCATCTAAACCGATTACAATATTTTTTTCTGTTATAAAATTTTCTTTATTAACTGTCATTAATTTCACCTCCTAACAATTGGATGGCTTAGTAGATGGATAACCTCGTCGACTTCAGTCAATTCAGCCAGTTGTTTTAAAAGAGTTTGATCTTCTAATAAATCGTCAAAATAACTAAATAATTTCTCTTTGTATGGCCGAATCATACTGTTCATCGCTAAGAAAAATACAACAAGTATAAGAAAAATACAACAAGTACTTTGGAATTATTCCAAACCACTCCGTCAGGATTGATATATATAGCAATACAAGGTGTTTTAACGTATTTAGTGTCTCCATGAGGAACTGCAACAAAATCAATCACTGTGCTTGAGAGCTTCTCTCGAGCTATGGCAGATTCAATTAAACCTGATTCGCCAAATCCTTTTTCCTGAATTTTTTCACCTATAAATTGAATTACGTCCTTCGTTGTTCTCTGCTGGCCATCAAAAAAGATCAAATCACGATGAATCATTGCCGTAAAACTCGTAGAGTTAGGACAAGAATTATGTACATGATTAATCGCTTCTTGAACTCTCTTTATTGAGCTACTATCCAAAAAAGGAGTTACTACTACTACTGGAACTGATGGTATTTTAATATTTATTGTGCTTATTACTAAATCTTCAGTAATGGGACTTTGTTTTAGTTGTTGTAAAGATGTGACTCGCGTAATTACAAGTGAATTAGAAAAAATTCTACTAATTCTTTGTTCAATTAAACTGGCAGTACCTAGTCCACTACTACACACAATGACTGCAGAAACGCGCCGATTACTACGCTCAATAAAAGCTTCTATATGGAGAGCAATGTATGCTAATTCATCATCATTTAAATCAATATTAAACTCATTTTTTATATTTTTACCTAAACTAGTCGCTTCATCATAAGCAATCGGAAAGAATTTTTTTGTATCTGTAGCATATGGATTCCTGAGAGACAAGCCTAATGATAAACGCTTCATCGCTGGCACTAAATGTAGCGTTAAGTTTTGAATTAATGTCTTATCATACTGATTTAAATTCTCTAGAAGAAAATCCACGATCTTTCTATTGCTATAAAAAATTTCATTTTTATGCTCATTAATAGAATAATTAGAGGTACTTTGTGTGCCTTGTATAGCAAGTATGTGAATATTAATATAACCTTTTTCAACCGTTGGAATTTTTAGCATAAAATGGTGTTCTAGAATTTGTACTAATAATTCAGTATTTTTTTCAATCTTGCCAGAATTATTATAATCTAATGGTAAAAATTCGTTATTTTTTATACGCTTTATAGCAATTATAAGATGAACAGCTAATGATTGATACTCGTAATCACTCAATGAAAGTTTACTATCATCTTCAAACTCATTTAGAGCTGAAACCACTGTACTAATCGTATCATTATCAAAAAAATTTTTTAATTCTTTTGGTACTTCGATCCTTGCACATAAGCCATCTCTTTTTTCACTAATAAAAGCTGCATTCCCCCAATACGCTGAAAGCAATTCAGCTATAAGTTGTCTTCTAACCTGCTCGCCGGCAGCTATAAATACGCCTTCACGAGTAACTTGAAGCTCAGCATGGGTGTGGGAAATAAGTCGTTTTATTACTTTTAGATCTGTTTTTAAAGTACTTTCACTAATATATACCGAATTAGCTAATTCTCGAAAAGTCTGACGCTCATTCAATAACAACAACCTTGATAACAAATAAACTATTCTACTATTTCTGGTATTCATTGAGGATGATATTGGCTGAGAATCAAGCGCATTAATAAATTTAGATACATCGCCCTTAAAATAAATACCTACATTTCTTTGGCGAACTAGAGTTACATTATATGACTGAGCTATCATACCAATATGATTTAAATATTTAGCTACAGTTTTGCGGGATTTGCCAGTAATACTTATTAAATCCGTATAATGTACAAGGTTAGAGTAGGCGATTTTACGAATAATTGTGAGTTCGTTCTCGTCCATTATGCTCACTCCCTAGTTTCTAGCTATTTATATTAAAGCCCTTTTAAATGTACTTGACATACAAAGTAGTATACTTTGTATAAGTATACTTTAATTTTTTATAAAAAATTTTTCCTACAATAAGGTTTTAACTAAAAATTTTAATTTTATTATTAACCCATGGAATGGACTAACACCTATATCATAAGTTTCAATTTTCTTTAAGCACCTAAGAAACAAAAAATGAAGAATGGGCATATGCTGACAATACGAAGAAGGTAAAGCACCTCATAGGAACGACACTTGGGAAGACCCCGTAAACGAGGTGAGCTCGCGTCAAATCCAGGAGTTCGAGCGGGATATGGTAAGCGACGGATATGGGCAAAATACCGTCTCTCACACCCATGTGCTTCTCAAGACGGTCTTCATCAGGGCTCGCAAAGCCGAAGATATCACATCTAACCCGTTTGATCTTGTCGATGCCCCGAAGCGAGCCAAGAAGCCCAAATAGGGTCAATGAGGACCTTTGTCCTCGCCTCCCCCAAAACCGAAAGCTCAGCCAGGACGATTTCCCACGGCCCTGAGCTTGCCCACGTCCTTAACGGGAGGCTCAAGGCGATGCATGACGGCCGAGAGAAGATGGGACTCGACTGGGATGAGAGACTCTACGTCGTCGAAGTTGCCGTTCTCTGAGGCTGGAAGAGCTCCATGTCACTCGGGCAGGAATGGCAGGCCTTCGTGAGGCTTGCGAAGCTTGTCGGCACCCAAGGTGTAACTCCAAGGTTTCATGACCTAAGGCAT
>NZ_CALNCS010000117.1 GCF_937875145.1 Alkalibaculum bacchi
AGGTAAGCATCGGTACTATTGCCAATAGCACCAGTATTATGGCAGATGGATTTCATTCTTTGGGGGATGGATCATCTAATATTGTTGGTCTTATAGGAATTCATTTTGCATCAAAGCCAGTGGATGAAGACCATCCTTATGGTCATGGGAAATTTGAAATGCTCACAGGATTATTTATTGCAGGGATGTTGTTTATGATTGGGATTAAAATAATGGTAGATGCATTAAGCAGATTTTTTAATCCCACACCTCTGCAGATAAGCTTACAAAGCTTGTTGCTGCTGTTATTTACCCTTTGCATTAATATCTTTGTCAGTCAAGTTGAATACCATATGGGAAAAAAGCTTTACAGTCAAATCTTGATTTCAGATTCTATACATACTAGGAGCGATGTTTATGTATCTGCAGGAGTACTTTTCACTCTCCTCTGCATTATTCTTGGATTACCTCCTGTAATTGATTCTATAGCATCCCTCATAGTAGCAGTATTTATCCTTCATGGAGCTTATGAGATATTTAGAGATAATAGCTGTATCCTCCTCGACCAGGCTGCAGTTGATACCTGTGAAATCAGAAATATCGTAATGAGCTTTGATCTGGTAAAAGATGCTCACAATATCCGAAGTAGAGGAAGTCAAAATGAATTATTCATTGATATGCATATTATGACTGAACCCACTTTAAGTGTAGAAAAATCCCATAAGCTGATGCACAATATTGAAGAAAAGATTCAAGAAGAAATTAAAAATAATGTAGAAATAATTATTCATTTAGAGCCTTACAATAAACAAAAGTAAAAACCAACTTTTTTCAGTTGCTTTTGTTAATATGATAAGATAAAAAAAGAGATCTATTTGAAGGAGAGATGATGGGAATGAAAATCGGCATGAGAAAACCTAGCTTAAAAAAATCCATTAAAGCTCGAACTACTGGAAAAATGAAGAGGTCTGTTAAAAAGGCGCTAATACCTGGTTATGGAAAAAAGGGAATGGGTTGGATAAAAGATTCTAAAAAGGCAGCATATAATAAAGTCTACAATAAAACCTCTTTTAGTTTATTAGATGTGATAAAGAAGCTTTTTAAATAAGAATAGATTGAGGAAAGTGTCCTCACAAGTTTCCTCTTATTGCGCAGTACATGGAAGCACGTCATCTTATAATTAATTATAAGATGACGTGATTTTAGTTTTAATTGAAAAAACTTAAATAAGTAAAATTATTCGATATCCGTTCTATTGCCTATATAAAATATTCATGGTACAATACTAGTGATTTAGTAAATTAGTAAATTACTAGTTAGGAGATGCTTATGAATATACCAACAAGTTTAAAACATAAACCAGTAATCGTTTCTGAAGATTATGAAAACATTGATGGAAGAAATGCGTATCAATCTGATGCAAAGGGACTTTCTTTGGGGTTAGCTCAGTGGAATGATCGGGGAAAGGTAGATATTTCGGCTAAAGTATGGCGTCATACTGGAGAAAAGTGGTCTAGACAATCTGAAGAATTACCTCTTCATCGAGTACTAGATCTTGCCATACTTGTTTGTAGAGCAAAACAATATTTTCGTGATGCATACCGATATGAAAAGTTATACGACACAGAAGCTCCTTTGATTGATCGTATCGGCTTGCAAGGAGATGCCATGAGTGTGTCGATCTGTACGAATAATGAGAAGATAGATGAAGATATTCTACTATTCAATCAAGCTTTAAGCGAAGATGATGAATTAATTGGAGAACGATTGAAAACCCTTTCTGCAATTTTAAAGGAGATGGGGTATTGATATGGATCATAGAAGGGATTTAAAGGAACAATACAAGAATATGAAACCAGGTATGGGATTGTATATGATTTCATCAAAGTCAAATAACAAATGTTTTATTGAGGCAACCCAAAATTTAAAAGGAACAATAAATGGTGCTAAATTCAAATTAGGAGCAGGAAATCATCCAAATAAAGAGCTTCAAAAGGAATGGAAGCAAAAGGGTGAAAAGGAATTTACTATTGAAATAGTAGAACAACTTTCCTATGACAAAGATGAAAGCAAAACAGACTATTCTGATGAATTAGCGTTACTAAAATTAATATGGCAAGAAAAATTAGAGAAATCAGGAAAAGAATTTTTTAGGAAAAGCCTGATGAGATAAGTTAAAAGGTATTTGAGCAGATACGAATACTGTAGAGTAAATGATTTCAAAAGCGGATATAAAACTGCAAGGTTGAAATATTGATAACACAACAAAAAAAGCAGCAGATTGTGATTCTGCTGCTTCATTTATTTAATGAATATTGATAAAAATATTAAAATAATCAGTGCGCCATTTATGAGTACGAGGTTTTTTATGGCAATTGCAAAGGTTGTAGCTTTTTTTTGTTCATGCTGAAAGGCTGCGATGCCCTTATTCACTACAGGCAGTGTTAAAAATACGAAGAGGCATAATAATGGAAGCTTTTGTAGAAGGCACCCTATTGCAACGCCTATATAAATAATATAGTACAAGTATTTATATAATCGAAGAGCTTTTGCTTTACCTATATAGATAGGGAGAGTATATCTCTTGTTGATGATATCATCTTCCATATCACAGAGATTATTAGCAAGCATGATATTAGCAATAGTTAGCACTGGCGCAATGCTTAAGAAAAATATAGAAATAATAAAGTCTAAATTTATTAATATATTAAATAATCCATCGTCTATACTGATGTCAAAAACATGAAAGGGATATACATGTATGTATACAGCTAAAAATGGAATGATAAAGCCCATAGTTCCCCCTGAAAACAACTCTCCAAAAGGAGTGCGAGATATAGGCACAGGGCCGAAGGAATATATAATGCCAATGCCAAAAGAGAGTGCGCCTAGAAGCAATACAACGATAGATGTATTAAACCATAGAAGGATTCCGAATGTGACAGCTATAATCAATAGAATCACTAAAAATAATAGTGCAGTAGTCTCAGAAAGCTTGTCTCGGACCATTGCATTGTGCTCTTCATAACCATATCCTGAAGTCTTGATGGCTTTTTTATGGTCCATATAGTTATTGGTAACTGTGGTAGCCATATCAAAGGTAAGCAAAGATAAAAACATAAAGAGAAAATGTAATAGATTAAAATCATCATATCTCCAAAGAGCGTAGACTGTGCCTAAGAGCAATGGCAATTGACTGGCTAGCTTTGTTTGTATTTCTGCTAATTTAAGAAGTGAAAAAATCATAATATTGTAGTTCCTTTCTCATGAGTAGTCTATTTGTTATTTTAGCACGAATTAGAAAACTAGCAAGCTTATTGTTGATAATAACAAGCTTGCTTTTGTTTTTGTGGAAAGCTGAAAAAAGAGCATATTTCTCTTTAAACGAAAAAATATGGGTGTTCACTTTGCTCTGGATGAATTTAGATTCTTCTAATTTCTGCTTTTATTTGTAAACAATGATTTAACCATTGTTCAATAACTGCTCAACTAGCGTTCAACTATTATTAATAGTAAACCTCTTCCAAAAATAAGCCCTGTGGAGGCATCGTAATTCCTGCCTTTGATCGTACATTTTTTTCAAGTACTTTATCAATATGTGACAACTCTTTTTCATGAAGCCCTATTTCTACTAGACTCCCCATTATAATCCGAATCATATTATATAAAAATCCATCTCCCACAAAAGAAAAACCCATCAAGTAATCTTGTGAGGAAATGCTTAGTTCGTCAATAGTACGAATAGTTGATTTCTTTGTTTTTTTTAGAGAAGAAAAACCGATGAAGTCATGAGTACCGATAAATTTTTCTGCGGCTTCTTTCATAAGAGGCACATCGAGCTCCTCTGGGAGGTGATAGCTGTACTTTCTATGAAAAGGGGAGTGCGTAAAGTGATTCCACACATAATAAGTGTATTTTTTGCTCTTTACATGATACCTACTGTGAAAGCGTTCTGACGCTTGTACCATTTCTTTCACCACAATGTCTTGTGGCAGGTACCGATTGATGTAATGATGCATCTCCTCTATAGTCATTTTAGAATCTGTATGGAAGTTTGTAATTTGTCCCGTTGCATGGACCCCAGCGTCCGTTCTCCCTGAACCAATGATTTCTATGTGGGACTGAACCATTTCACTGATAACGGATTCTAACTTGCCTTGAATGGTCTGATCGTTATCTTTTAACCTTTGCCAACCGTAATATCTGCTACCATCATAAGCGATTTTTAGTTTTATATTTCTCATCTAATGCCCCTCTTTCTTTAAGGATCTTCTAGGAATATTATACACTGAAATAACGTGAAACATTAAGTGGAGATTATATATCTTTTAGCAGAGAAGTTCTACTATAAGGCTACTGTTTGACATGTGTAGATATTGTAAAAAGTTAATATTATTGACAAATAAACGCTTTTAAATTATACTTATTATAATCAAACCAAACTAAACCAAACTTAAAGTTTCCATTTACATTTATCAATACTTGATATGAGAATGATGTAATTATTTTGAAAACTTACAAATAGCAATACTACTATTTACAATACCAATTATAAAGAACATCTTAATATTTATAAAAGTGGGATAAAAAATTGGACAATGGGAGGGGAGTTATGACGGAAAGAGAGAGGAATGACTTTAAAGATAAAAATTACATATTTAAGATGGCAATACTAGGTCTTTGCCTTGTCTCTCTAATCTTTATATCCTTTTTAATTGGTAGGTATCAATTTACTTTAAAAACTTTGTTAGATATTTTTGTATCTTGCTTTATAGAGATAGAAAAATACTGGGAAAAAACACTAGAAGTAGTTATCTTACAAGTACGTTTTCCTAGGATTATTTTAGCTGTCTTAGTCGGTGGCGCTTTATCTATTTCTGGAGCTTCCTATCAAACCCTTTTTAAGAATCCCATGGTGTCTCCTGATATTTTAGGGGTGTCTGCAGGAGCAGGTTTTGGCGCTGCACTAGCTATGATTAACGAAGCAAATTGGATTGAAATTCAGCTAAGTGCTTTTGTTTTTGGACTATTAGCTGTTTCAATTGCTTACATAATATCTCGTGTTTTTGGAGGACAATCTATTACTGTACTAGTGCTTGCAGGAGTAGTTACCTCTAGTTTTTTCCAAGCTCTATTGTCTATTGTCAAAACACTTGCTGACACGGATAATGAGCTCCCCTCCATTACCTTTTGGCTTATGGGAAGTCTTAGTAGAGCTACTAATAGGGATATATTTATAATGTTGCCAGCTCTATGTATTTCTCTTTTTCTATTGTACTTCTTTCGCCATCAGATTAATGCACTTTCTGCTGGTGAGGATGTAGTACAAACCATGGGAGTCAATGTACCAATGGTTAAGATAGTTGTTGTAATCAGTTCCACATTGATGACTGTAGTCTCAGTGGGCATATGTGGGATTATTGGGTGGATTGGCATGGTAATACCTCATTTAGCAAGGATGATTGTAGGCGCAGACTATAGCAAGATGGCTTCTGTATCTTTTTTAATAGGTGGTATTTTCTTGTTATTGGTAGATAATGTAATTCGAGGAGTAGAAGGTGTGGAATTGCCTCTAGGAGTGCTTACAGCTTTAGTCGGTACACCAGCATTTGTTGCATTGCTAAGTCGGGCAAGACAAGGGTGGAATTGATGTTAAAAGTTAAGAACCTTAGTTTTCATTACAATAAAGGAAAAGAGATTCTCTCTAATATCTCTTTTGAACTGAATAAAAATGATGTTTTATGTTTATTGGGCTCTAACGGAACTGGTAAGACAACATTACTTCGGTGTTTACTTGCCCTTAATAAATCTTATAAGGGAAACATTGAAATCAATGGAAAAGATATTACGAACGAATCTCCTAAGAAAAGAGCAAAATATATGGCCTATGTACCACAAGCATCTACTATGGCTTTTCCATATTTAGCTAAGGAAGTAGTTCTCATGGGTCGCATCGCTCATTTAGGATCAGGAGCTAGCCCTAGTAGCGGGGATCGAAAGATTTGTCAAAATGTTTTAGAAGAGTTAGGTATCGATCATTTGAGTGGAAAGGTATTCAATCAAATGAGTGGTGGAGAACGTCAGATGTTTTTGGTGGCAAGGGCAATGGTTCAACAAGCTCAAATTCTTGTAATGGACGAACCTACTGCCAATTTAGATTATAGCAATCAGGTAAGAATCCTTCAAGTTATTAAACAATTATCAGAGGAAGGGTATTCTATTTTAATGACATCCCATTTTCCAGATCACGCTTTTCTCTCTTGTAACAAAGTCATGCTTATGAAGCAGGGAAAGATTATTAAAATGGGAAAACCTGAAGAAGTAGTTACTTCACAAAACTTAACCAGGTTATACGAAACCAGCATATACGTGACAGATGTGGAGCTTTGTCAAGAGGATATCACAACAAAAGTTTGTGTTCCTATAATAGAAAGACATAATTAAAGGGGGAAAACTAATGAAAAAGATGAAAAGGATGGAAAGAGTAGGGCCTCTACTCATGGTATTGTTGTTACTATTATCGTTTGTAGTAGGATGTTCTCAGCCAGCTTCTAATGCACTAGATAAAACAGATACCCAACAAGAAACACCTGATACTACTAAAACAGTTACAGATATGGCAGGTAGGGAGGTCACTATAGATGGTGACATAGAAACTATAGGAACTTTTGGATCTATTGGTGTATTAAATGCCTTTGTAGAATTAATGGGAGATGGAGATAAAATCATCAATGAAATGTCTCCTAAATTTACAGAAGGAGATAAATGGAAGTATCAATATGTATTCGCTCCACAAATTGCTGAAGGACCTGTTTTTGAGGGCGGTAGCGGAGAGATTCAAATTGAAACGGTTCTAGAAGCATCACCAGACCTATGTCTTACAATGAGCAAGGATACTATACCACTTCTAGAAGAGAAAGGTTTAACGGTTCTTTATCTAGAATGGGAAGATTTATCCGATATTGAAGTTGCAGTTAACCTATTAGGTGATGTTCTAAACAGACAAGATGTAGCAGAGGATTACTTAAATTACTTTGACGAAAAAGTCACTAAGGCAGAAGAGTTGACGAAAGACCTTGCTGATGAGGATAAGAAAAAGGTCCTTTACGGATCTATCACTACATATACGCAGCCTCATATTATTGCAGAATGGTGGATTGATGCTGCAGATGGTATCAGTGTAACGGATAATGATAGAGATACAAATAGTTATGAATATACTGTAGAAGATCTTTTGGCGTGGAACCCAGATGTCATGATTACAACTGGCGGAAAAATGGGTGAAGAAATCAAGGCAGATGATCGATTAAAAGATATTACAGCTGTTAAAGAAGATGCTATTTATGCCGTTCCAACTGTAGCTCATACTTGGGGAAATCGTACTGTAGAGCAGCCTTTGACAATTATGTGGGCTATGAACAAGATTTACCCAGAAATAATGACTACAGATATGCTAAAAGAAGAGATTGAGTACTTCTATAGTCATTTCTTCAAAACAGATTTAAGTGATGAACAGATTACGGAAATAATTGGATAAGTAAACTTTATTCCTAGGAGGTTTATGGCAAATACATAGCTTTCTAGGGTCTATTTTGCAATAAGCTAGATATACAAGGAGGCAAATAAATGGACAATGGAAGATTTGCAAATTGGTCTGTCAGTAGGATTGGAGAAGGCTTATGGGATTAGACGAAAGATTATTTGTAACAAGGGCGCAGGTTATGGAAGAATTATTTGCTAGATGGAGCCCCGTTAAACGGACCCAAAGTATCCCCATTTGTGAAGGGCTAGGTAGGATTATAGCAGGAGATCTTTATTCTAAGAATACGCTTCCTGTTTATCGCTCGTCAAAATGCGATGGCATTGCCGTTCATTCAAAAGATTTTAAGAGGGGAATTCCAAACACAAAAGACTGGATAAAAGGAATTGACTTTACCCAAGCGGATACTGGGGATGATTTTAGTGATGGATTTGATGCAGTGATTCCCATTGAAAACGTTTCTTATGATGAAAAAGGTCATTTACATATTTCTTATAAATCAAAGGTATTTCCCGGTTCTGCTATTAAAAATAAAGGAGAAACCGTAGCAGAAGGAGATTTACTAGTAAGAGCGAACACAGTTCTTCGACCATCTCATCTATGTGTCTTAGCAACAGGAGGGTATGAGGAAATAGAAGTTTACGATAGGCCTAAAGTAGCTTATATTCCAACGGGAAACGAACTTGTTTCCTTAGGCGTAGCCCCTAGTCGAGGTCAAAACATAGAATCTAATGGAATAATGGTCAAAACCGCTGTAGAACAGTGGGTAGGAGAATTTATCTCCTACCCTATTGTAAAAGATCATGTAGGCTCCTTAAAAGAAACATTAATGAAGGCAATCTCTACAGCGGACATGGTTATTATTAATGGAGGTTCGTCTAAAGGTGAAGAAGACTACAATAGCAGACTAGTTGAGGACGAAGCTAGTTGGATACAGCATGGTGTTTTCTGCGTACCTGGAAAGCCTACTGCATTAGCCATGATTCAGGGAAAGCCTGTAATTAATATGCCAGGGCCTACTTTAGGATGCTTTAGCGTTTTAGATTGGTGCATCATTCCTATGGTTCGCAGATTCTTAAACTTGCCAGCACCTATACGTCCTAAAGTCAAATCAATCCTTCAAGATGAAATTAATAAGAAAGAATCTTATGAATTTTATGGTCTCATAGAGGTAAAAAAGCAAGAGGGAATGTACACAGCTCATTTTCTAAGTTTTGATTACAAATTTCCAGACATGATGTCTAGATGCAATGGACTTTTTATCGCCCCAATAGGTAGGGATAAGTTCTTACCAGGAGAGGAAATTTTAGTGGAGTTGTTGTGTAGTGAGGAGTTAATTCCTAATACGTAGAAGAGCACCTGCTGATTTAGTTTCTAGCATTAAGAGCATTCCTTTAGGGTCAAGCGGAGTTCACACTACATTGCTGCAGAAGATTGAGGAGGACTAATACATATGATCAAAATAGCAATCTACGGAAAGGGCGGTATTGGTAAATCTACCACCTCGTCTAATTTATCAGCAGCTCTTGCGGATAAGGGCTTAAAAGTTATACAAATAGGCTGTGATCCAAAATCAGATTCTACGCAGCTCTTGATGAAAGGCCAATCTATTACAACCATACTAGATTTAATGCGGTCTGAAGAAGAGGAAATTACTTTAGATAAGATTGTCCATAAAGGCTATAGAGGGGTTCTTTGCGTAGAAGCGGGGGGACCGACCCCTGGAATTGGATGTGCAGGTCGTGGAATCATTACAGCTTTTGAGAAACTTGAAGAGCTAGGCGCATATGGATTTTTTTCACCAGATGTCATCCTCTATGACGTATTAGGAGATGTGGTTTGTGGAGGGTTTGCCATGCCACTTAGAAAGCAATATGCCGATTATGTTTATATTGTCACATCAGGCGAAAAAATGTCCATGTTTGCAGCCTCTAATATTGCTTCTGCTTTATCTAATTTTAAAGTGCGTAACTATGCAAAATTAGGAGGACTTATTCTTAACCGTCGAAATGTAGAAAATGAATACGAAAAGGTTTCAGAATTAGCAGAAGAAATCCACTCTAAAATTATCGGTGACATACCACGTATGGATTTGGTGACACAATCTGAACTTCTTGGAAAAACTGTAATCGAAGCATTTCCAGATTCAAAGGAAGCGGAGTATTACCGTCTGCTTGCTACTAGTATATTGGAGGAATGCAGACATGTCTGAAATAGGACTTTCTTACTTTCTACCAGAACCTGAAAAATTTCATACCATACTTCGTGTGCCAGGAAGTCATACCCTTTATGTAGGTCCTTCCTCATGTACTCGTCGTCATGCTATTCATGCCATAGAGTATGGAGACACACGGGATTACTCATTTTTGTTTATTTCGGAAGCTGATGAAATTTCAGGTAGCTATGAAGCAATGATTGGTGAAGCAATCATTGAACTCTGTGAAATAGTAGAGCCTACACCTCATATCTTCTTTATTGCCGTATTTTGTATAGATGACTTTCTTGGAACCGATGAAGAAGCAATGCTAGAAGCGTTACATAGTCGTTTTCCAGGCAAAAGATTTGCCGTAAATCATATCGATCCTGTTACCTTAAGTAAAAATAATAATATGGGCATGAAAAAGCATTTGAATTTGTTTTCCTTTCTAGAGAAACCCACTGAAAAAGATCATGGCGTAAATTTTCTGGGTGATTTTGTTTCTCTAGAACCAGATTGTGAGTTTCTATCTTTATTGAAATCTTGGGGCGTTAGTAGAGTCCGTGAATTATTTCATTGCCATACATACGAAGAGTATCAGGATATGGCTAAAAGTCAAATGTCTATTGTCTTGCGCTTTATAGGGGAAAAGTCAGCTCAGTATTTACAAAAAAAGTTTGACATGCCCTATTATTGTTTTACAGCAAGTTACGATGCACATTATATAGTTGAGGGCTACCGTACTATTGCTTCCATACTTGGTCATGAGGCACCGGATTTTTCCACTGAGATTAGTAATGTTTTTGAAGATGCTGCTAAGACAGTAGATGTCATAGGAGACATGGAAATTGCAATTGATGCTAGTGCTTCATTAAAGCCTTTCTCTGCTGCTAAAGCCCTTTTAGAATATGGTTTTAAGGTTAAATATATTTTCTGTTCTAGTCATATGTTTAAGATTGAAGAAGAAGCAGAAGAGTATATTAGAGAAAAACATAAAGAGATTAGAATCATTCTAACAAATGATTATATAAATATGATACTAGAGCCTGATCAAGAGATTATTGCCATAGGTGCTGATTGTGTAAGGTTGCTTAGAGCACGACATTTTGCAGATATATGGCATGACGAAGGGTATTTTGGTTTTCATGGAATCCATCGTTTATTTGCTCTTCTTCGAGATTGTGTTACAAAGAAGTATAATATGCCTGAGCTACCTATACCAGGAAAGGAGAGTGAATAAAAATGGCTAAACTTTGTATATATATACCTCCCTTTGCAGCAGATTACGCAGGAGTGTGTTCTGTTTTCTTTGATTTTGATTGCCTTACAGCAATCAACGATGCCAGTTGTTGTACGAGCCATTATGTTCGATACGATGAACCTAGATGGTCAGAAAACAAAAAAAGCACTTTTTGTACATCATTACGCAATATAGATGCAATCCTTGGCAATGACGACAAGGTGGTAAAACGAATCTGTGAAGCCAGCGAACATTTAGATTCATATATGATTGCTCTAGTAGGTACACCAGTTCCTGCCTTAACTGGTATGGATATGGAGGGGATTGCATATGAAATTGAATCTTCCACTGGGAAGCCTCCTTTTGGATTTAATACGACTGGCTTTGATTATTACGATAAAGGCATTGTCCTTGCTGGCAAAAGCCTATTTGATCGATTTGCACAGGAAGAAGTGGAGCTTATACCCCACAGCTTAAATATTCTAGGCGTGACCCCTTTAGATTTTGGAGCAGTAGGAAATGACATAAGCTTTTGTGATTATTTTTACAAATCAGGTTGGACAGTAAATGGTTCTTATTTTATGGGCACCTCTCTTGATCAAATCAAGAACGTGGCTGCCGCTGAGATTAATTTGGCGGTTACGGCATCGGGCCTACAGCTTGCAAAATACCTTCAATCTAGATTTGGTACCCCCTATATTGCAGCATGTCCTACTGGCTTTCGTCATGGAAATTATCTTCTTAAGCACATGGATGCAGGTAGAGCTTTACCTATTCATTCTATTACAGAAAAGTCATCTGTTTTAATCGTCGCTGATCAAGTTATAGGAAATTCAATAAGGGATGCATTAAGAGTGCATGGTTGCCTAGCAGGCATAACAGTAGCTACCTTTTTCAGCTGGTCTGCTACTATAGCTGAGCGAGGGGATATGGCACTATCTAGTGAGAAACAATTAGTAGAGCTTGTTCGCAGTAGAAATTACACTACACTCATTGGAGATCCGTATTTGTGGCGATTTCCTGGTTGTGAAGAATTAAGACAAGTACCTGTGGCCCATCCTGCTGTTTCTAGTAGGCTAACTTGGAACACTGTCTCTAAGTGGCTTTCTTCAGCATTCGATTCCTTGCTCGCTAATGTGGTATCTGCTGTAAATGAAGAGTTTAAACAGCTATAGGCGTTCCATTAAAGTACTATGTAAAGGGCAGAATAAGGTTCATTCAAGATAGGAAGTGTTAAGCATGCACGTCTTTTTGACAGGTGATATACAAATAGGAAAAAGCACTGTAATTAACAAGACTACTGCACTATTGAATAAGACAATAGGAGGTTTTCAAACTTATTTTGGCTCCGATAGAGGGTCTCCTACTAAGCCACTCTATATAAATTCGGCTGCACAACCTAAAGTTTTTTGCCAAGAAAATATTGTGGTTCAGTTTAGGGGGGAGGATTTTCCCTTAATATATAATGAAAAGTTTGATATTTACGGTGTAGAACTAATTCAAAGGGCTAGAGAAAAATCTCAATTAATTGAGATTTTTCTCTAGCCCTTTGA
>NZ_CALNCS010000118.1 GCF_937875145.1 Alkalibaculum bacchi
TCTACAGCACCTTAGGGTAGTTTGAAATCACCACCTGTATGGCGAATTCGGTGGGTCCTCCACCATCATTTGCACAGCATAGCTGTCTTCAAGTAATATTAATTACTTGGAATGTCGCCTTCGTGGCGCACGAAATATGTCCCTATTAGTGTTTAATTATTTATCCAGGTAATATAATTTCCATCTGTACCTCATTAGCAACTTTACGCACTACATAGTTTGTATCTACAGATGCTTTTTGAATAATGTATTTGTATGTTTCAAAATCAACATCTTTTATTAGGTAAATATTCCTAAGTATTTTATTTTTTATGTAGACATTATCTGTGTCCATTAGCTTAACTAATTGATTGCATACAACATTCTTATTCTCTATGTTTTGCAATAATAAAAATAGAATTTGAACCGCATTCCAACGAATATCCAAGTCGGATTACACGCACCACTCTATCGCCTGTTGTAATATTATATGTTCTAACTGAACGTCAGACACAGGGGAATTGTTAGCTTCTAGATAATTCAAAAATGCTGCACTAGCTTTTCTATTTGATAAAGTATCATCGCCAATATCTACTAATATATTAAGCAACTCCGCTGTAATATCTTCACCTAAGCAATTATATAAAAGAAGTGCAGAAAATCTGAGATTTGTTTCATTTAAATTCATCATGATAGCTTGCGCCTTTTCCACTTGCGGTTTACTCGACAACAATTCTATTATCTTATTTTTATTACGCTCTTGTACGCTAGTTGGAGATTTTAACAAGTAAACCAACAGTTCTATAGCATCTATTTTTGCTTCAATCGTCTGGTTTTCTCTTAATAATGTTTCACTCGACACTTGAAACGCAGAATCAATTAAGTCATTAGAAAACTTTACCGTACTTTGCTGTAAGATATTTTTGATAGTAATATGTGGCTGATTCACTCGACCAAAAAATGTCCCATTTTTTCCTTGTTCTTCGTTGTCTTTCTACGCTTAAGTTATATATGACTTCAAAAAGACCGGCATATCCGTGTTCTCTTCGATTGTTGTCTCCAAACGGTAAGTGTTGTCATAAAAATCAGGCATTTCATCAGCAATTATTTTATCAAGTTCTTCTGTTAGCTCCCTATGCTTTTTCCTAAGAGTAAACAGCGCTCCCTGTAGACTATAAATATGTGTCCTTTCATCTGGATTTCGCACGATATTTATAATTGCTTCCAATAGATTGGCTGTATTTTCTGGAGACGCTTGGTCAAGATTTACGCATTTTCGAATCAGTTCAAATATTTCGTCGTAAAATCGATGTTTGTTATTATAAATACAGTTGCAGATGATTTCAATTAGTTGGTTATGAGGGATACGCAAATAGCTGCCTTCAAGGGCAAGGAATATCTCGTGACCTATTACGGTTACGGAACTTTCATCTTCAATCCATTTGGAAATAAGCTCATATAACTCAGACCAAACAAAACTAAATCTTTCATCATCCATATAATAGCAAGTAATTCTAAACGCATCTAATTTGCTAATAAACCGTTTATGAGCAAAAGGAAATAAGTTTAATACGTTTGTACAGCATCTGTAAATGAGTAAGTGAACCATTATACATTGCTAATACATAAATGCCTGTAAGCGATCTAATATGTGTACCTAGCCCGTGACCGAGAGTAACTGTCCCAGGAGTTTGAGTTTTATATTTAATAGCTTCTTGGATAATACCCTCATAATAATTACTGTCTAGCCTATCCAATAACGGATAATAAAGCAAAGATTGACTATTATCTAATTCATTTTGATATTCCGGCTTTAGCAAGAAATAATTTCGACTTTCTTGCAATAGCATATTTTGATTCCGCAAATCAATGAGTATATCTTTTATAAGCCATTCAGGTAAGCAATTTTGTTTTGCAATTTACAATGCTTCATCTAGTTTGTTTACACAAGCTTCTTGATCTCCGGAATAATATTCCTTGATGGCCTCATACCGCTTTTTGTTACAGTAAAATGCTTAGAAGTTTGATGTTTCTCAATCTCTAACAATAATGACCTCAAGCTTTCTTCATTGACGGTAGTCCCTTCAAATAACACAGGGAGAAAGGCGACACATAATTTGTCTATGTTTCCTGTTTTTTTCACTTTGTCATATGAAAGCTCAAGAATCAGCTTTGTAAAATATTCAACACAACAGTCAATATTAGTAAGTACATCCTTTTGTGCAATACTATCTGAATAAAGAGATATTTCAATATTTGAAATTTCAGTAGATTTCTCTGTCAACGACTCTTCATACCATGTTAATCGACCTTTGCAGTAGTTCTTATATATAGTTATTAAATCGTTTATTAAATCTTGTGCACCGCTTTTGATAAGGTCTTTAAAGTCATGTATGGTTTTGCTTTTTGCGTATTTTGCTCCCTTCAAGCTTTTTTGCAGTGGCGTTTCTGTTTTTGAGGCTTGGTCACAAAAATAGAAAAGTGATTTGATACCATGTTTTTTAGCTGTATCAATTTCCTTTTGAACTCCCGGTGGAACACCATCACTATTATCAATCAGAAATATACATACATCGCAATCTTCCAATGCAAATGTGTAGTGCTGTCCCGCCGAAGTCGTGGAAGCTCCTTCTGATTCAAAGACGTAAGTTTTTGCAAAACCCGTCGATTCAATTAATACTTTAAGTGCTTCACGCACGAAACTATATTTTTGTTTTTTTAGGTTCATCCCCACATGCAGAGCTTATAAATATTTGTATTTTTTGCTCAGGTATAATCATACGAGGGACGAGAGATCCGTGGGTCGTTGATGTCTTAAAAACAAATTTATGGTGATAGGTGTTGTATATTTATGTTCATAAGATAATTGAATCCATCCCCTTGTGGATTTCATTTCATATCAATTCTTAAGTATTAAATGCATCCTCTTAAATATACTTAATTATGTGGATTATTTAGGACGGGACTTTTTGCATTTAAACCTGTTTACTTGACAGAAATCATTACAGATTGATGGTATCATTGAGACCTGTCCCGCAAGCCTAATTGTTTTTTTGGGATAGTTCTCAATTTTTTATTATTTTAATCTTATCACATCTTTACCATAATATTTCATATTTGGAAATAATTCCTACATATTATTATATCCTGTAAGAAAACACATTCAAACAGGCGCTCGTATCTAATAATAAAAAATGACTCAAAATTTCATGTCCCTCGTGATTCCTCGTGATTTTCATCAATGGATATTAGGCGTTCCCAGAAGATAGGAAATGTCCGTGCTTCGTTACTGTATAGGAACTAATATTTCACACAAATGATTATCAATCATTTGTGAAGTATATCTTTCTATAATTGGTTGTTCTCTTATTGATAGATTATTTCTTTCTATCTCAGAGAAAATATTGCTCCAAAATTCACTGACTGCCTCTTTTGTATGGTCAAGCAAGAAAACAGCATATTTCCCACCAGAAAATTCACCAACACGAGCTGGTATTTCCACATTAAAATCTTTGTTTACAACAACGCAAACATCATATAAAGCTGTAAGTATGACTTAACCCAATGAAGTAATTAGAAAAATGTTGCGTCCCACATATGCTAATAACGCAAATAGCTTAATTTTGTCTCATAAGTCGTTGCAATACATCTCCAACAGTAGCATCTGCAAATAATTATTGGAATAACTAATTTTTAATAAAGCTATAAAATAAGAACTGAAAATATAAAAAAGATAAAGCTGTCTCTAACTCGCATGATTAGAGACAGCCTTTTGTAACTTTTTTCTGAGACCCAATTTCGCACAGTCAGCCTTCCCTCGTGGGTCAAAGTTCATTTAATTTTGAATCCATTAGATAAATGGTGTATTGATTATGTCAAACTAGAAATTAATTTCAAGTAATATTGGTGTATGATCTTGTCTTGGACCTGAATCAATCATTTCAGATTTAATTACTTTATCTGCAATGCGATTACTCACCAACCAATAATCAATTCTCCAACCAGAATTATTAATTTTACTTGTTTTAACACGCTGAGCCCACCAAGTATAAACATCTGTTACATCTCCGTGAACATAGCGAAAGGTATCTGTAAAACCTTTTTCTAAAAGATTTGTAAAGCCTTGGCGTTCCTCATCCGTAAAGCCAGCTGAGTTACGATTATTATTAGGATGAGCCAAATCGATTTCTTTATGTGCTACGTTGAAATCACCTGTTGCTATAAGATACTTCTCTTTATCAAGATTTACTAGATAATTTGCATATTTTATATCCCAAATCTGACGCTCTTCTAAACGATTCAGACCATCCCCCGCATTGGGCGTATAAACCTGTGTTAGGTAGAAATGTTCAAACTCTAATGTAATGATTCGACCCTCAGCATCCATGGTGCCTGGCGCATCAATTACTGGAAATATAACAGATGGTTTTAAATGGTTCTTATATAAAAACATGGTACCAGCGTAACCCTTGCGGGCTGGTTCTACTGAACTATTCCAAACAATTTCGTAATCCGGAAACTTATCCTTCAAAATTTCTAAATGCTTTTTCGTAGGACCATTACTTGATAACTTTGTTTCCTGTAAGGCAATAATTTCTGGATTATGTTGTATAATCGTCTCTAATACATCTCGAGATAATAACGCACGTGCTGAATCACTTGTTAATGCTGCATTTAATGAATCAATATTCCATGAAATAAGCTTCAATGTTTTCCTCCTAATATTATCTATTTGCTAACTTATTTTTCTATCAAATCATATAAGTGTAGTGTTATTTGATAAAAATAGTATATCCATAAAGTGTTGAAAATTCAAGTTTTCAAAGCTAGTTCTTATATTTTCAGGGAGTGAAATAAACATTAGAATGTTTAAGTAAGTAGAATTTGTTTTTTCACAAGTGATTTTGGTCTACTTTTTTAATTTAAAAAGCTTCACATTTTATTCGTTAGTAAAAAATCCGTATCCCATTTCTTTATTATAAAGACCATAGCATGAAAGTGTTTCCGTTACTTCTTCCTCGGGTAAGTATCCTTTTGGCCACCAGCTCAAAAGCTCTTCTGAAAGTTCCTTGATAGGAGTTTCTGGAGTATAGAGAAGAAATTCTTCCCCATCTTCCATTCCATATGGGACTGAGGCTATATAACGTATCTGATCTTTAATCCATTCCTCTCCCTCATTATTTTCGGTAGTTATTTCACCAAGAGTCATAGAATAGGTATAGCCGTTTACCTGCTTTATATCATCAAATTGTCCACTAAAGACACAAATATAGACTGAACCATGTGGATACCCCTCACCACTGCTACCCATCTCTGAATCATGGTATACACCTTCAAAAGAACCATCAGAATTTAGTGTAATTAAAGTTGCCCATCCACCAGCACCACTAGAAAAGGCTAGCTCCTTTGAGGTCTCCTCAAAAAGCTGAATTTCTTCGCTTACAGTAACTTCTTCGCCCTTTAAGATTTCTTCTCTCTTTGTGATTTTGTCTACTGGTTTCTTAGCTTCTTCTGGTTGAGATTTATTTTCCACTACATCTACATCAGGCGTTTTCTCAACCATGGTTTCACTGTTCGCTTGTTGAGCTTCACTTTCCTTTGCTTTTCCACAACTACTCAATAACCCTACCCCAATTACAAAGCACATCAGTACTATTACAACTCTAAATGTATTTCGCTTAACTTTCAAAGCTCATCCCTCCTCAAGGTTCTCTGAAAGATATTTGCCACTAGCAGTAATACAACACTCCAGAGGCATTGCCGGTTTTTCTTTTATCATATCATTTATAGTAAAATATTTTTATAATATTCTTCAAATTATTCTAGTAATTATCCATCTTCAGCTACTTTATAAAAATAGAATTTCGTTCGTTTTTTAAAAACACTAGAATTATCAACTCTTCCTTTTCCATATTATGTAACCGTGTTGTATTATCTTCATATCTAAAACAAAAAAAGTCATACATTCAAGAACTACAAGGCATAAAAGCCTACAATGCCTACATCACGTCATGTGACTCAATTTTTCCTGTCCTTCGTGAGCCCCCTAAACACATGAAACCCTCCTGACCTAGATGGCAGGAGGGTCATTTTAGTTACAATATAATTATTTAGAACTTATCAGCTAATACTGCTTTTGCATTGTTAATGGATTTATTCACTTCTGCAGTATTAAGAGTATTCATATCTTTTTTACCTTTTCCTTTAATTACAGGTTCAGCTTTACACATGTTATAAAGTAATCCAACGAGAAGAACTGTATTTTCTGTAAGTTTTTTCTCTTTAGCAGTAAATGTATTCCAATCGTTATGGCCTAACATAGTAACAACGCTTGTTAATCCATTTAAATGCTTCTAATAAATTTCATTAGCAGAAGAAAGCGTATCATTGTATTTATTAGAGGTGTTTCTTAAATCAAGTAAATACTCACAAATTTTATTAATTTTTTCCTCAGCTTTCTTCATCTGTGACCATGCTTCATCTGCTTTATC
>NZ_CALNCS010000119.1 GCF_937875145.1 Alkalibaculum bacchi
TTTACGTGAGGTTTACTTCTCTCGTATTTAGCTTTTCCCATTTTTTATTCCTCCTCAGTGTATATATTATTTTTTACCTTCGATAATCTTTTGTGCGACGCTCTTTGGTACTTCTTCATTATGGTGGAATTCCATTGAGTATACACCTCTACCTTGAGTCTTACTTCTAAGGTCTGTAGCGTAGCCAAACATTTCAGACAATGGAACATATCCTCTTATGATTTGAGCTCCATTTCTTGCATCCATTCCTTCGATTCTACCTCTTCTAGAGTTGATATCACCCATAATGTCACCCATGTACTCTTCTGGAACAGTTACTTCTAGCTTGAATACTGGTTCAAGTATGATTGGATCTGCTTTTTTGCAACCATCTTTAAACGCCATAGAGCCAGCTATTTTAAAGGCCATTTCAGAGGAGTCTACATCATGGTAAGATCCATCATATAAGGTTACTTTAACATCTAGTATAGGGTATCCTGCTAAGACGCCATTTTCAAGTGCTTCTTGAATACCTTGGTCAACTGGTCCGATGTATTCTTTTGGAATGGCTCCACCAACAACTTTGTTGATGAATGTGTATCCAGCACCTTGTTCATTTGGCTCAAGTTCAATCAATACGTGACCGTATTGTCCCTTACCACCAGATTGTCTAGCGTATTTCATTTCAGACTTAACATGTTTCTTGATTGTCTCTTTATAAGCTACTTGTGGAGCACCTACATTTGCTTCAACTTTAAATTCTCTTAAAAGTCTATCTACGATAATGTCTAAGTGAAGCTCACCCATACCAGAAATGATTGTTTGACCTGTTTCATCATCTGTGTAAGTTTTAAAGGTAGGATCTTCTTCAGCAAGTTTTGATAAGGCAACGCCCATCTTTTCTTGTCCAGCCTTTGTCTTTGGTTCAATAGCAACAGAGATAACTGGCTCTGGGAATTCCATTTTTTCAAGTACAACTGGGCTTTTTTCATCACATAAAGTATCTCCAGTTGTCGTATCTTTTAAACCTACTGCAGCAGCAATATCTCCAGAGTAAACGGTAGTAATTTCTTCTCTGTGGTTTGCGTGCATTTGAAGAATACGGCCAATTCTCTCTCTTTTACCCTTTGATGAGTTGTATACATAAGAACCTGATGCTAAAACACCAGAGTAGACTCTAAAGAAAGCAAGTTTTCCAACAAATGGGTCTGTCATGATTTTAAATGCTAATGCTGAGAATGGTTCTTCATCACTTGCATGTCTTAATACTTCTTCTCCATTATCCATATCATGTCCAGAGATTGCTGGAATATCTAATGGGGATGGCATATAATCAACTATTGCATCTAGAACTAATTGAACACCTTTATTTTTGTAAGATGAACCGCAAGTTACAGGAATGATTTTTACATCAACAGTCCCTTTTCGAAGAGCAACTTTAATCTCTTCTTCTGTGATTTCTTCACCTTCAAGGTATTTCATCATTAAATCTTCATCTAATTCAGAAACCGCTTCTAAAAGCTTATCTCTGTATTCTTCTGCCAGATCTTGCATGTCCTCTGGAATATCTGTCACTTCAAATTCTTGTCCTAAGTCATCTTTGTAGATATCCGCTTTCATTGTAACTAAGTCGATAATACCTGTAAAAGTATCTTCTTTGCCAATTGGAAGTTGAATAGCAACAGCATTTGCATTTAGTCTGTCTTTTAACATGTCTAATACATGGTAGAAGTCAGCACCCAATGTATCCATTTTGTTAATATAAGCCATTCTTGGTACATTGTATTTGTCTGCTTGTCTCCAAACAGTTTCTGATTGAGGTTCAACACCACCCTTTGCACAGAAAACTGCAACAGAACCATCTAGTACTCTTAAAGATCTTTCAACCTCTACAGTAAAGTCAACGTGTCCTGGTGTATCTATTATATTTATTCTATGGTCTTTCCATTGTGTGGTAGTAGCAGCAGAGGTAATTGTAATACCTCTTTCCTGCTCTTGTTCCATCCAGTCCATTTGAGCTCCACCTTCGTGAGTCTCACCAATTTTGTGGATTTTTCCGGAATAAAATAATATTCTTTCTGTTGTGGTGGTTTTACCTGCGTCAATGTGAGCCATGATACCGATATTTCTCGTTTTTTCTAAGCTAAATTGTCTAGACACAGTATCCATCCTTTCGTGATTACAGAATCTTGATTACCACTTGTAATGTGCAAAAGCTTTATTTGCTTCAGCCATTTTATGAGTGTCTTCTTTTTTCTTAACTGCTGCACCTGAATTATTTACTGCATCTAATAATTCGCCAGCTAATCTTTCTTGCATTGTTTTTTCATGTCTTAGTCTTGAGTATTTTGTAAGCCATCTTAAACCTAATGCTTGTCTTCTATCAGTACGAACTTCCATTGGCACTTGGTAAGTTGCTCCACCAACTCTTCTCGCTTTAACTTCTAGAACAGGCATAATATTGTTTAAAGCCTCTTCAAATACTTCTAACCCATCTCTGTCTGTTTTATTTGCAATAATATCAAAAGCTCCATATACTATATTTTGAGCTACACCCTTTTTTCCATCAAGCATAATGTTGTTAACTAATTTTGTTACAACAACACTATTGTATAATGGATCAGGAAGAACAGATCTTTTACTTACTGGTCCTTTTCTTGGCACTTCGCTTCCCTCCTCAACATTAAATATTCATCGGTACTCGACATTTACGCTGCCGTTGTGCTTTTATATATACTATATATGCATGTAAGTCATATGAATATAGTAGATTCATTTTGCACTTAGTTCTTTGGTTTTTTGGCACCATATTTTGATCGAGCTTGTTTTCTGTTTTGTACACCTGCTGTATCTAAAGCTCCCCTGATGATTCTGTAACGAACCCCTGGTAAGTCTTTAACTCTACCACCTTTGATTAAAACAACGCTATGCTCTTGTAAATTATGTCCAATACCTGGAATATAACATGTTACCTCTGTTCCATTTACTAGTCTTACTCTGGCAATTTTTCTAAGAGCGGAGTTTGGTTTCTTTGGTGTAGTAGTTCTTACTGCAGTACACACACCTCTTTTTTGAGGATTTGCTTTTAGGGCAGGAGTTTTTGAAGTATATTCTACTTTTTCTCTACCTCTTTTTACAAGCTGATTAATTGTTGGCATTTCTTCACCTCCGTAAATTATTTGTATAGAAACCTGTGCCTTAAAATAACCCCTCGTTTAGAGGGGCTATTTACACAGTGAGTTCTCTAATCTTTTAATAAGGCAGCACTAGCAGTCTTTCTATTAATTCCACATGCTTTTCCTAAATCTATCATGGAATCGACATAGACTATTGGCACTTCGTTTTTTTTACAACAATTTTCTACTTCAACGAATATGTGCTGATCCACATCATGCGCTAGATAAACGGTCTTAGCTTTACCGCCCTTAACCATTTTTAAGGTTTGCTTTGTACCTATTACACTCTTACTCACCTTTATGTGATCAAGCATGATGGTCCCCCTTACTACATACATTCGCTAAATGATTTTATCATTGCTTTTTTCCTATGTCAACACTTTAAATGTTATCTTCTAAAGAATTAACACTTTCTTCATCTAAAATTTCAGCTTCTTCTTCTATTTCCTCATCGTCGTAAATTACAATGTCATTGTAATTTTTGACTCCAGTTCCAGCAGGAATTAGTTTACCAATAATTACATTTTCCTTTAATCCAATTAGTGGATCCTGCTTTCCTTTTATTGCCGCATCTGTTAGCACTCTTGTGGTCTCTTGGAAGGAAGCTGCTGATAAGAAGGAGTCTGTTGCAAGAGAAGCCTTTGTAATACCTAGAAGTACTCTTGTTGCTGTAGCAGGCTCTCTACCTTCTTTTTGAATTCTTTCATTTTCTTCTTCAAATGTAAAGATATCTACTAAACCTCCTGGAAGCAATTCTGTATCCCCCGCTTCCATGACTTTAACTTTTCTAAGCATCTGACGAACTATCGTTTCTATGTGTTTATCGTTAATGTGTACACCTTGCATAC
Organism: Alkalibaculum bacchi; assembly: GCF_937875145.1. Classification (GTDB taxonomy): domain Bacteria; phylum Bacillota; class Clostridia; order Eubacteriales; family Alkalibacteraceae; genus Alkalibaculum; species Alkalibaculum bacchi_A. Next base: position 4,004 of record NZ_CALNCS010000119.1, read on the forward strand.
GATATACCTTTTGTACTTCTTGTAAAAGATATCTTTGTACTCCGTGGATCCCCTTAATGGCTAGTATATCATTAGGATTAATAGAACCTTCTGTGATCTCATCACCAGCCTCTATTACATCTCCTTCAGATACTTTTAGTCTGGATCCGTATGGAATAGCATACACCTTTTCTTCTGTATCACCTGTAACAACGACTTCTTTTCTCTTCTTGGTTTCTCTTAAAGAAACAGCACCTGCAATTTCAGAGATAATAGCAAGACCCTTAGGTTTTCTCGCCTCAAAGAGCTCTTCGATTCTAGGAAGACCTTGGGTAATATCCTCAGCTGTTGCTACACCACCTGTATGGAAGGTCCTCATGGTTAACTGCGTACCTGGCTCACCAATAGATTGTGCCGCAATAGTTCCTACTGCCTCTCCAATGCCAACAGCTTTCCATGTTGTTAAATCAACACCATAACATTTTGTACAAACGCCTACTTTAGATTGACAATTTGTTACAGATCTTATCATGATGTGCTTAAATCCTAGATCGTGTATTTCAGCAGCCATATTTATGCTAATGAGTTCATTTTTCTTTACAAGAACTTCCCCTGTTTTAGGGTGAATAATGTCTTCAAAAGCATATCTACCAGCTATACGATCTCTTAAGGTTTCAATAACCTCACCATTATCTTCTACTGGTGTGGCTTTATATCCTTGAGTAGAGCCACAGTCGTCTTCTTTTACAATAACATCCTGACTTACATCTACAAGCCTTCTCGTCAAATAACCTGAATCGGCTGTTCGAAGGGCAGTATCCGCAAGACCTTTTCTAGCACCGTGACTAGAAATAAAGAACTCAGATACGTTTAGACCTTCACGGAAGTTTGAACGTATTGGTAGTTCGATGATTTTACCAGATGGACTGGCCATAAGACCTCTCATACCTGCTAGTTGCTTGATTTGGTTTTTGCTACCTCGGGCACCAGAGTTGGCCATCATATTGATTGGATTTAGTGGACTCAAATTATTCATCATGGCTTCTGTTACATCATTTGTAGCCTGTGTCCAAATTTCAACAACTTTTTCATATCGTTCATCTTCTGATATGAGACCTCTTCTAAACATCTTTTGTATTTTTTCTACTTCAATATCTGCATTTTGCAAGATTTCTGGTTTTTCCTTTGGTACATCCATATCGCTTACCCCTACAGTAACTGCTCCAATAGTAGAGTAATGGAAGCCCATTTTTTTAATATCATCGAGAACTACAGATGTCTTTGTAGGTCCGTAAGTGTGATAACATTTTTCAACAATTTGTGATAATTTCTTTTTATCGACTAAATCATCTACTTCTAAAAGAAATGCATTGTCTGGGTTCTCTCTATTAACTAAGCCTAAGTCCTGTGGAATAAATTCATTAAATAGGAATCGACCAACAGTACTTTCGATGATTCTACCTTGTTTCACTCCGTCGATATCTTTATAAACGCGAACCTTTACTCTGCTGTGTAAAGAGACAACTTTATTGTCATAAGCAGCTTCCATTTCTTCTAAATCTGTAAATACTTTCCCCTCACCTGTAGCTCCAGCAACTTCTAAAGTCATGTAATAAGAACCTAATATCATATCTTGAGTAGGACTTACCACAGGACTACCATCTTGAGGTTTTAAAATATTGTTTGCTGCAAGCATTAAGAATCTTGCTTCAGCTTGAGCTTCTACTGATAAAGGAACGTGAACGGCCATTTGGTCTCCGTCAAAGTCCGCATTGTATGCTGTACAGACTAGTGGATGTAGTTTAATTGCTCTACCTTCTACTAATATGGGTTCAAACGCCTGAATACCAAGTCTATGAAGTGTTGGCGCTCTATTTAATAGAACAGGGTGTTCTTTAATGACTTCTTCTAAAACATCCCACACTTCTGGTCTCATTCTTTCTACCATACGCTTTGCACTTTTTATATTTTGTGAAAATTTTTGTTTTACAAGTTCTCTCATTACAAAAGGCTTAAACAATTCTATCGCCATTTCTTTTGGCAGGCCACATTGATACATCTTTAATTCTGGACCTACTACGATAACAGAACGACCTGAATAGTCAACTCTCTTACCAAGTAAGTTTTGTCTAAATCGACCTTGTTTCCCCTTAAGCATATCAGAGAGAGATTTTAAAGGTCTATTTCCAGGACCTGTCACAGGTCTGCCTCTTCTCCCATTGTCAATAAGAGCATCAACAGCTTCTTGAAGCATTCTTTTTTCATTTTGAACAATAATATCTGGTGCATCTAAGTCTAATAATCTCTTAAGCCTATTATTTCGATTGATTACTCTTCTGTAGAGATCATTTAAGTCAGACGTAGCAAATCGTCCACCATCAAGTTGTACCATAGGTCTTAGTTCTGGTGGGATAACAGGAATCGCCTCTAAAACCATCCATTCCGGATGATTTCCCGAGCTTTTAAAAGCTTCTACGGTTTCAAGTCTTCGAACTGTACGAATTTTCTTTTGACCAGTACTGGTCTTTAAATCTTCTCTTAAAATTCGAGCTTCTTTATCTAAATCAATCTTTTGTAATAAATCAAAAATACCTTCAGCACCAATTTTTGCTTGAAAAGCGTTGCCATATTTTTCTTTATTTTCACGGTATTCTCTTTCTGTCAAAAGCTGTTTATAAGAAAGAGGCGTATTACCAGGATCTGTAATAATATAAGATGCAAAATAAATAATCTTTTCTAATGCTCTCGGAGATAATTCCAAAAGCAATCCCATCCTACTAGGGATTCCCTTAAAGTACCATATATGTGTAACTGGCGCAGCTAATTCGATATGTCCCATTCTTTCTCTTCTTACTTTTGAACGAGTAACTTCAACTCCACAGTTTTCACAGACAATGCCCTTGTAACGAACCCTCTTATATTTTCCACAATGACATTCCCAATCCTTAGTTGGTCCAAATATTTTTTCACAAAAAAGCCCATCTTTTTCTGGCTTCAAGGTTCTGTAATTAATTGTTTCCGGTTTTTTTACTTCTCCTCTTGACCATTCACGTATTTTTTGTGGCGATGCTAATCCAATTTTTATCGATTTAAAATCAAATTCACCCAAGGAGTCCGCTCCCTTCTAAATTTAAAAATATTAGTCGCTAGTCCCTAGATCGCAGGCATTCCTCTAGAGTCTTTCTATAGACTATGATTCATAGCCTTAGTGCTAAAGTCTAGCGTTTTGTTGCCAACCTTTAGTCTAGTCTTTCCTTGCTAGTAGCTAGCTAAAAAGGCTACTTTTAATAGCCATAATGAGAAACCGTAAGAAATCCCCCAAAGCTAGAGTCTAGCGACTAGTGTCTTGATTTAATATTCTTCCATATCTCCAATAAAGTCATCTACATCAATATCTCCAAGGAGTTCGTCATCTTCATTTTCTTCTAAATCGTCAAAATCATCTTCTATGATTTCTTTACCAGACAGTTCAATACCAATGTTTTCTAATGATTCTACTCCATCTGTTAACTCTTCTTCTATTCTAAGTTCTTCTTCTTGCTCTGTCAGAACAGAAACATCAAGACCTAAACTCTGTAATTCTTTAATCAATACTTTAAAGGATTCAGGAACTCCAGGAGCAGGGATATTTTCCCCTTTTACGATAGCTTCATATGCTTTTACTCGACCTACTACATCATCGGACTTTACCGTTAAAATTTCTTGCAGAGTATAAGCTGCACCGTATGCTTCAAGGGCCCAAACTTCCATCTCCCCAAATCTCTGTCCACCAAATTGAGCTTTACCACCTAATGGCTGTTGTGTTACTAGGGAATATGGTCCTGTAGATCTTGCGTGCATCTTATCATCTACCAAGTGATGAAGTTTTAGCATATACATATATCCTACAGTTACTTCGTTGTCAAATGGTTCACCAGTTCTTCCGTCATACAGCTGAACTTTACCATCTCGACCACGACCTGCTAACTCTAAGGTGTCCATAATGTCATTTTCATTAGCACCGTCAAATACAGGTGTTGCAATTTCCCAACCCAAAGTTTTTGCAGCAAGGCCCATATGAACCTCAAGTACTTGACCGATATTCATTCGGGATGGTACACCTAGTGGGTTTAGTACAATTTCAAGAGGTGTTCCATCTGGCAAGAATGGCATATCTTCTTCTGGAAGTATTCTAGAAATAACACCCTTGTTTCCATGACGTCCAGCCATTTTGTCTCCAACGGAGATTTTTCGCTTGCTGGCGATGTATACCCTTACCAATTGATTTACTCCAGGCTTTAAATCTTCATCCTTGTTCTCTCTAGAGAACACTTTTACATCAACTACAATACCAGATTCCCCATGAGGCACTCTCAGGGAAGTATCTCTTACTTCTCTTGCCTTTTCTCCAAAGATTGCGCGAAGCAGTTTTTCTTCTGCAGTAAGCTCCGTTTCACCTTTTGGGGTTACTTTTCCCACTAAAATATCATCAGAATGAACTTCGGCACCAATTCGAATAATGCCTCTTTCATCAAGATTCTTAAGGGAATCTTCTCCCACATTTGGAATATCTCTAGTAATTTCTTCTGGTCCAAGCTTCGTTTCCCTTGCTTCAGACTCAAATTCTTCTATATGAATAGATGTCAGTGCATCTTCTTTAACTAATTTTTCACTAATAAGCATAGCATCCTCGTAATTATACCCTTCCCATGTCATGAAACCCATGAGTATATTACGGCCTAATGCTAATTCTCCACCATCTGTTGAAGGACCGTCTGCGATGATCTCGCCTACTTCAACTCTTTGTCCAGCTTTGACCAGTGGCCTTTGATTGAAACATGTCCCTTGATTGGATCTCTTAAATTTCAGTATATTATATTGATCTTTGCCACCGTCATCTGCTACTATAACAATTTTATTTGCAGAGACTTTTTCTACAATACCTGCTCGTTTTGCTAGAATACATACTCCTGAATCCTTAGCCGCTGTATATTCCATGCCCGTTCCAACTACAGGGGCTTGTGGTACAAGTAGAGGTACAGCTTGACGTTGCATATTCGCTCCCATTAAAGCTCTATTGGCATCATCATTCTCCAAAAACGGTATAAGAGCAGTTGCCACAGATACAATTTGTTTTGGGGAAATATCCATATAGTCTACCCTACTTTTAGGCACTGTTACAAAATCTCTTTTAAGTCCAGTTCTAGCAGTAATTTTTTCATTTATAAATGTACCATCGTCATTTAAAGGCTCATTTCCCTGAGCAATGGTATAGTATCCTTCCTCGTCTGCTGTTAAAAAGTGAATGTCATTGTAGACCACTCCATTTTCCACTCTTCTATAAGGAGTCTCGATAAATCCATATTCATTAACTCTTGCATAGGTACTCAAGGAACCAATCAAACCGATATTAGGACCTTCAGGAGTTTCAATTGGACACATTCTACCATAGTGAGAATGGTGAACGTCTCGAACTTCAAAACCTGCCCTTTCTCGGCTAAGACCACCTGGTCCTAAAGCGGATAATCTTCTTTTGTGAGTCAATTCACTCAGTGGATTATTTTGATCCATAAATTGAGACAATTGAGAACTACCAAAGAACTCTTTAATTGCAGCATTCACTGGTCTTATATTGATCAGACCTTGTGGTTGAATCGCCTCACTATCTTGAATAGTCATTCTTTCACGGACAACTCTTTCCATTCTTGAAAGACCTATTCTAAACTGATTTTGTAATAGCTCTCCAACAGAACGTATTCTTCTATTGCCCAAATGATCTATATCATCGATATTTCCAATATCGTAAGCTAATCCCATATTGTAATTAATGGATGCAAAAATATCTTGAATTAGTATATGCTTTGGCGTTAATTCTTGAATTCTTGAAATGAATTCTTCTCGCTTTTCTTCGCTTGTCTTATCCGAGTTTAAAATTTCTTCTAAAACATTATAATTGACAAAATCATCTATATCTATCCCTGTAATATTAAAAGGCAAGTCTTGAGCCTTTAAATCTACAAAGCCATTTCCCAATACTACTACTGGTTTATCTTCTATATTTATTTCTACCCTATTGATACCTGCATTTTGAATTTCCCATGCAGTCGTTGCATCTAACATTTGATCTTTTTCACAAAGGATTTCTCCAGTTTCGGGGTGAACGATATTGTCAAATGATTTCTTGCCTATTAATCTAGTTGCTATCGCCAATTTGCTATTAAATTTATATCTACCGACTCTAGCTAAATCGTATCTTCTTTGATCGAAGAACATACTATTTAAAAGGGATTGTGCACTGTCTACTGTTGGAGGTTCACCAGGTCTCAATCTCTTGTAGATTTCCAATAAACCTTCTTCTACATTTTGAGCCGTATCCTTTTCAAGAGTAGCAAGAAGCCTTAAGTCTTCACCAAAAACATCTTTTATTTGCTGATTTGTTCCAAGTCCAAAAGACCGCAGTAATACGGTTATCGGTAATTTCCTTGTCCTATCTACGCGTACATAAAGAATATCATTTGAATCTGTCTCGTATTCTAGCCAAGCTCCTCTATTTGGTATTACTTGAGAAGAAAAAAGTTTTTTACCCGTTTTATCTCTTTCTTCTGAGTAATAGGCTCCAGGAGATCGAACTAATTGACTTACTATTACCCTTTCCGCACCATTAATGATAAAGGTACCTGTATCTGTCATAATGGGAAAGTCTGCTAAGAATACACTTTGCTCTTTGACTTCATTGGTCTCTTTATTGATCAAACGAACTCGAACTTTTAAAGATGTGGAATAAGAAGCATCTCTTTCCTTGCATTCTGCGATAGAATACTTAGGCTCTCCATCTAATTTGTAGTCAATGAACTCTAAAATTAGATTTCCAGTATAATCGGTAATTGGATTGATATCATCAAAAACTTCTTTTAAGCCTTTTTCTAAAAACCAATTATAAGAATTGACTTGCACAGCAATTAAATTTGGAATATCTACTACCTCTTTAATTCTAGAAAAGCTCATTCTTTCTTTATTGCCGTACTTTACAGGATGCGTCATCCTACATTCACCCCTTGCTTAAAATAAAATAGCCAAAAGCTCAAGTACTTTGAATTATTATTTTATTCATACTTTCTTTTGGTTAATTTTGGTTTCACTTATGTGTTATGTCCTTATTTGCATAATTTTATTCAAAAAATGCATAAAAATCCTACTATTAATGCAATTTACAATGCTATCATAAGTTCCATACATTGTCAATTATTTTTTTCAATCGTATATAAAATTAAAGTGAGTAGGATCTACTCACTTTAATATAATCATTATTTACTTATGCAAAAGAATTATTTTACTTCTACAGAACCGCCAACTTCTTCGATTTTAGCTTTCATAGCGTCTGCATCTTCTTTGCTAACAGCTTCTTTAACAGTTTTTGGTGCATTGTCAACTAAGTCTTTAGCTTCTTTTAAGCCTAAACCAGTAAGTTCTCTAACTACTTTAATTACTTTAATTTTCTGGTCTCCTGCTAAAGTTAAAACTACATCAAATTCAGTTTTTTCTTCTGCTGCTGGAGCTGCTGCGCCTGCTGCTGGAGCTGCTGCTACTGCTACTGGAGCTGCTGCACTTACACCGAATTCTTCTTCTAAAGCTTTTACTAATTCAGATAATTCTAATACTGTTAAACCTTTTACATCTTCAATTAATTGAGTTACTTTTTCACTTGCCATTTTTATTTTCCTCCAATTGTTTTCAAATATTAAGCCGTAGCTTCTTTTTGTTCTTTAATTTGGTTTAATGCAATAGTTAAACCTCTTATATTTCCATTTAATACATTTACAAAACCAGTAATTGGTGCGTTTAAGCCGCCAAGTACTTTTGCAACAAGTACTTCTCTTGATGGTAATTCAGCCAAGTCATTGACACCTTGTTGATCTAACACTTTTCCGTCAACCATACCTGCTTTAATTTCCATTTTTTTATGAGTTTTTGCAAAATCAACTATAACCTTTGCTGCTGCTACTGGATCATCGTAACTAAAAGCAATACCTGATGGACCTGTCAAGTATTCAACCAAACCTTCTAGGCCTGTTTCTTTTGCTGCAAATCGCATCATTGTATTTTTATAGATTTTATAGTCAACATTTGCTTTTCTAGCAAGAGCTCTAAACTCTGTAACTTCTTCTACATTTAGCCCTCTATAGTTAACCAATACCGCACTTTGAGCTCGGTTAAATTTATCTGCCAATTCGCTTACAATCTCTTTTTTAAGTTCTTGATTCTTTGACACGCTTGTTCCACCTCCCTTAAGTTTGTCTTGAGTATACTAATCAAGCTTTAATTATAAGAATTTTTCAACCAGACTCGAGTTCACGGAACTCTTTAGCCAAATTAGTACACTTCCAAATTGACTTCGTCAATTCTTCAGTCGCGACATTCACGTAATGAATGCTGCGCATTCATTACGTATGCGTAGCCCTCCAGAATCGATAAATCGATTCCTTCGTCGCGACATTCGCCAAATGAATGCTGCGCATTCATTACGTATATATGTAACTCCACAGCCAATTCAGCAAGCTGATTGTCTGTTTCTTTACATATATACTGCGAAAGCTTTGCTTTCGCTTGGCTCATTGTATCACGCAAAAAGCTCTCTTGAATGCGAGGCATACAAAGAGAGCTTTAATCACTAACTTTTCGTATAACCTCGATAGGATATTAAGACTACGCACCTATTGTCTTCGGTCGAAAGATTATTTATTTATAAATCACATGAAGTATAACATCATGGGATCAGCTTGTCAAGTTTATTTTATCATCAATGCTGTTTGATTAGATTTTTGCAGAATTGATTTTAATTCCAGGTGACATCGTGCTTGTTATTGTAACACTTTTAAAGTATTGTCCTTTTGCAGCAGATGGCTTCGCTTTTTTGATTGCTTCAAGTAAAACATTAAGATTATCGTTTAGTTTACCTTCATCAAAAGAAGCTTTTCCTACTGGAACGTGGATAATATTTGTTTTATCAAGTCTATATTCTACTTTACCTGCTTTAATGTCGTTAACTGCTTTTCCAACTTCAAATGTTACGGTTCCTGATTTAGGGTTAGGCATTAAACCTTTTGGTCCAAGCACTCTACCTAATCGACCAACTACGCCCATCATATCTGGAGTAGCAACAACAACATCAAATTCAAACCAATTTTCTTTTGTGATTTTATCTACAAATTCTTCTGCTCCAACGTACTCAGCGCCTGCATCAATTGCTTCTTGAGCTTTATCGCCCTTTGCAAATACAAGAACCCGAACGGATTTTCCTGTGCCATGTGGTAGAACAATAGCTCCACGAACTTGTTGATCTGCATGTCTAGAATCTACGCCTAGCTTAATGTGTGCTTCTATTGTTTCATCAAATTTAGCTGTAGCAACTTTTTTTACTAATGATACTGCTTCTTCAACATCGTATAAATTAGTACGATCAATCAATTTGTATTTTTCTTTGTAATTCTTTCCTCGTTTCATCTTACATCCTCCTTGTGGTAATAGCGGAATACTCCTCCCACCTATTTCTGTTATCCTTCTACGACAATACCCATACTTCTTGCAGTTCCAGCGATCATTTTAATAGCTGTCTCTACAGATGCTGCATTTAAATCTGGCATTTTCAATTCAGCAATTTCTCTAACCTTGTCCATGCTTATAGTCGCAACTTTTTGTTTATTTGGCACACCAGAACCACTTTCAAGTCCAACTGCTTTCTTTAGCAATACAGCAGCCGGTGGAGTTTTTGTAATAAATGTAAAGGTTCTATCTGCATAAACTGTAATTACAACTGGGATAATCATACCCGCTTGATCAGCAGTCTTTGCATTAAACTCTTTACAAAAACCCATGATGTTAACACCATGTTGCCCAAGTGCTGGACCAACTGGTGGTGCTGGAGTAGCTTTACCAGCAGGAATTTGCAATTTTATCATACCAATGACTTTTTTAGCCATGATAATACCTCCTTTATCTTTATATATTATAATACCAGGATATTATGATTTGCTCCTATTGTATTATACTTTCACAATTTGTGTAAAATCTAATTCTGCAGGTGTCTCCCTGCCAAACATAGATATATTGACCTTTACTTTTAGCTTTTCATGGTTAATCTCTTCTACCAATCCAGTAAAGCCTTGTAGTGGCCCATCTTTTACCTCTACATGATCACCAATCTCTAAGTCAATTTGAGGTAGTTTTTCTTTAATGCCCATATTTTTTAGTTCATTTTGGGTCAACGGAACGGGTTTTGAAGCGGGTCCAACAAATCCAGTTACTCCTCTGGTATTACGAACTACATACCATGATTCATCTGTCATGAGCATTTTTACTAGTACATACCCTGGAAATACTTTTTTCTGACTTATTTTCTTCTTTCCATTCTTAAATTCCTCTACCTCTTGCATAGGAACATGGACTTCGTGAATCAAATCACTCATGTTTCTATTCTCAACTGTAGCGTATATATTAGCCTTTACTTTGTTTTCATATCCAGAATAAGTATGAGCTACATACCATTTAGCATCATTGTTGTTTTGATCCATAAATTTAAAACCCTCTTTATTATATAATTAGCGAAAGGATAGATCCTATCCCAAAGTCAATCACCCAAACAATCGCAGTCATTATTAGAACAATTCCTAGAACAACAGAAGTATGTTGTATTAGCTCAGGTCTTGTCGGCCAATTAACCTTTTTGATTTCATACCATACGCTCTTAAAAAAGCCCGTGAAACTTTTCAAAAAACTCTCTTTGTTTTTCTTTACTTCTTTGCTTTTCCTTACTTCTTTAGTTTGTTTTACTTCTTTTTTGGCCATAATCCACCTCTTTAATCCTTATCAAAGATTAAATTGCATTATTTTGTTTCTTTATGTGCTGTATGAGTTTTACAGAATTTACAATATTTCTTTAGTTCAATTCTCTCTGGGTCGTTCTTTTTGTTTTTCATAGTATGATAATTTCTTTGCTTACATTCCCCACATGCTAAGATTACTTTAACTCTCATCACTACACCTCCTATATCGGATAACTTCACACAATTAGCTAGTTTAGGCATACGAACCCTATTATTCATTCTACCTATCAAAAATACCACAAACAAATTTCACTGTCAAGAAAAAGCGATGTACAGCCTCTACTTGAAAGTGACACCGAAATACAAACAAACATTATTGCTCTTGAAAATCGACTATCTTTGTTTTACGCAAAATGAGGACCACCCGTCCAACGGGTGGTTTCCTCTACGGCTATAAGCCTTT
>NZ_CALNCS010000120.1 GCF_937875145.1 Alkalibaculum bacchi
GATGGGGAATTACATTTGTGCCTTAAGTCATTTTCAGATCTTAGCAAGTGAGCTTTCAGATAGGTTTTTATCGGAAATTCTTTCTATTGAAGATAATATGTATGTAAGCCTTCATATTCATGCCATAGATCAGGTAGATGCTATTAAGATGGTAAAGAGAAAGAATACAGACCTTCAAAAGATGATGATAGAAGAGCAAAAAAAGGCTGTAAGAGCTGGCTATGATATGGATATTATACCATCAGACCTTAATGTATATGGAAGTGATATAAAAAATCTTTTGACTGACCTTCAATCTAGGGATGAGAGAATGTTTTTTGTAACCTTTACCATTATGAATTTAAGTAAAAACAAGGAAAAGCTAGATAATACTATAGCACAAATTTCCTCTATATGTAACCGTAACAACTGTGCCTTAAAAAGACTAGACCATCAGCAAGAGCAAGGTTAGTAAGCGCTACACAACAGGGTGCCTAGTAAAATAAATAAAGGCTAGCTATAATAGAAATAAGCTAGCCAAATATATCATTTACTACATACAGCCCTTACATTTTCTGACCAGGGCATCAAATCTTCCAGAGCTTCTGGATTACTTTGATAGTCTGTATCAGGCATGTACATCAGTAAATATTCGAGGTAGGTAAATACATTAAGGTTGTTTGTCTTTGCAGTTTCAACAATGCTATATATTGCTGCACTAGCATCTGCACCCTTAGTAGTATCAGCAAAGAGCCAGTTTTTTCGCCCAATAACAAAAGGGCGGATACTGTTTTCTGCTAGGTTGTTTGAAATAGAGCATCTACCATCAAGGAGATAGTTCTCCATATATGGCCTCTGATTTTTAGCATAGTTTACTGCCTTAGCTAGGGCTGAACCATTTAATACGTTTAATGATTCGAGCCAACTCCAAAAGGCATCGAGAACAGGTTTTTCAAGTTCTAGACGCTTAGTATATCTCTCATTAATAGGAAGTTTTATGAGATCTTTTTCAGTGTTAAAAAGTTTATTGCAGTAATCCCTACCGATTTCTGCATTGGTAAGTGGAGCGTCCTTCGCCCTATTATCTGGGATAGCTTCCACAAACTTACGTCTCAGATGTGCCCAGCAACCACACCTGGTGACCTCTTGCAGTTTATTATACCCTGCAAATCCATCAGAATGAAGGAAACCCTTAAACCCTTCTAAATAAGCCCTTGCATGATCACCACTTCTGGATGGCTTATAATCATACAGGATGATAGGGCTTTTCCCATCATCACCTGTGCGATATAGCCACATGTAGGATTTTGACTGGGGTTTCTTACCCTTTTCTTTAAGCACCTGGACAGAGGTTTCGTCGCAGTGAATGATTTCCCTCTCTATCAGCTTTTTTCTAAGGTACTGGATAACAGGATATAGATAATCCTGTGAGCACCTTATCACCCAGTTCGCCATAGTAGAACGTTTCAGAGCTAGTCCAAGGTTCTCCCAGTCCTTTTCCTGACGATAAAGGGGCATACCATTTACATATTTTTGATACATTACATTTGCTACAGAACTTGGAGATGCAAGAGAATGGTTCATAAGAGATGTAGGTGTTAATGCTTTTTCTATGTAAGGCGTATCGGTATGTTTACATTTAGAGCATTCATAAGCCATACGAACATAGCGAACGATTTGAAGTTTAGCAGGAATGTATTCAAGCTCTTCTCGAACAGTTTCTTTTCCGATGGCTTTAAGTGCTGTATCACACTGAATACAATAACGATCTTCTTCAAGAATATCACAAAGAACCTCCCTAACTGGAAGGTCTTTAATTAGTTCTTCACGCTTTGTTCTAGAATCTTTACGATAATATCCATCAACACGTTTTTTGATAGGCTCTTCTATATTAGCACGTGCTTCTATTTCAGCTTCATTAAATAAACTAAGCTGTCCATCGATTTCTTTTCTTGAGGTTTTCTCGCTAGAGCTACCAAACTTATCTTTACGCATTAAAATAAGCATCTCTGTAAGATTGCTAACCTGTTGCTCTAGACTTTTTACCGTATTTTCAAGCTGTTTAATGTAAGCGTCTTTGCTATCCACTATAGATTTTCTCCTATCAACTTTATAGAATAATTATACCATAAAAAGAGTCTTAAGCATAGTAGTTTCAATACTTACAGGAAATTTTTATTAATAGAAAGCACCACGTTTCGCAAACATTATTGCTTTAGGCTGATCAACTGAAAGACCTTCCATAAGCCACTTAAACTCCTGCATTGTAAGCTCTCTTACCTGTTCAGATGATTTAGGCCACTTAAAGTTTCCGTTTTCAAGCCGCTTATAAAGTAAAACAAAACCGTCACCTTCCCAGAGTAAAGCTTTTATTCTGTCACGACGTTTGCCACAAAACAAAAATAAGCTTGGAGCAAAAGGATCTAGCCCAAAACTTTCCTGAACTATAGTTGCTAATCCATCAATAGATTTGCGCATATCAGTATAGCCACATGCAATATAGATATTTTTAACAACAGTAATATCCCCTAGCATATGTTTTTCAAAGCCACCAAGACAGCTTCAATAGTTTCTCTAGAAGTTCCCTCGGCAACCTCAACGCTAGCATAAGGGAGATGAATTATTACCGCTGCTTGGACATGATTTGGAGGAGTCACTTGAAGTTTTGCAAACTCAGTGGGAGTAGAATGCTTTACTTGTGTTTGGGTAGCAGGTAAGTGTCCACAAGCAGCTTTACGTATTTTCTTTAGCCAGTAATAATAGGATTGTTGCTTTACACCATTTTGCTCACACCAAGCCTTTACAGTCATATCACTAGATTGATAATCTTTAATAAGCTGTGTCCACTGCTCCAAGCGAAAACGGTTTTTTACTTGAGTAATTTCATCCATGTAGATATCTCCTTTTATGGTAATTCAACATAGCTCGAAAAACTTGAAAAACTATAACTTGAAAAACCATGAATTTCTTTAGAGTAATTATCTCATGGATTATAATGTAATATAAGGCACTCTGTTATTGAGCGCTTACTATCCATCAAATACAGCACACCTACAAATAAAGTCCCATCTATGAGATAATACAA
>NZ_CALNCS010000121.1 GCF_937875145.1 Alkalibaculum bacchi
ACGGTATATAGATTTCACCTAAAAAAGCAGACTTTGGTCTGCTTTTTTAGGTGAGAGTTCTACGATGTAAGTTGTAAGTTCTATGTAAAAGCGCTTAGGTCACCTTTGGTGACCTGAGTTTTTTCTTAATAGGAATACCGTGACTACTTAGAACGTAGAACATAAAACGGACCCTAAAGGGGTGACCCTAGGCTATGCTTAACTAAAAAGTGCCTCCGGCACTTTTTATGCATAATTCCATCTCCCACGAATATATTTGTATAAAGTACGATAGGGGGAGAATTGATTTTATGAACAATCGAAAATCCAATAATCAACGGATAAAATTAGAAGCAAGACCAAGGAGCAATAGTGGTGCCAACGGCAGTTATTACTATAGACATAATCAATATGAGGAGGAGACGGGCTCTAGTAAATTTGTTGTAAAAACAGGGATTTGTGTGGTCCTCTTAGTAGGAATCTTTTTCTTGAGCAATCTTGAAGATTCATTTTCAAAGGAACTTACTGGGGAAATTGGAAAGGCGATTTCTTATCAGGTGCAATGGAATGAGCTCTTAAAAGGGGATATGGTTGCCTTATTTGAGCAAAAAGTTTCTGGCCTTATAGGGAGAGAAGAAGTCCCCGTATTTAATAGCGACTTTGATGAGCCATTTTTAGAACCTGTAAGGGGTCATTTGAGCAGTGCATTTGAAGAGAAGATTCATCCAGTATTTAATACAAAAATTGAACCTAGAGGCATTGAATACTCACTATTTGAAACCCAAGGAGTCTTAGCCTCTATGGACGGAACGGTTCTAAATATTATGGATAGTACATATCAGGGGAGTAGAGTAGTTCTACAACATCAAAATCAATACAAAAGTGTCTATGATGGAATAGAAAATCTAAGCATTAAAGAAGGCCAGTCAATCACAAGAGGTCAAGAATTAGGAACGATTGAAGCTAATGAAGAGATTTCTAAGCTCTTGTTTTTTGAAATTTGGAAAGACAATACTGCTGTAGATCCTAATGCGTTCTTTAATACAGGGGAAGAACAATAAAGAGGTTTTTATGAAGTCAAAAGTAAACCTATCACTTTTACCTGTCTTGTTTTTTGCAGGCTTTTTTGGTGGTCTAGAGAATTTGTGTGTGTTTTTTATAGCTGTGTGTATTCATGATTTGGCTCATTATTTAGTAGCAAAGTACTATGATGCTCCCATTGAATACCTAGAGTTTATGCCTTTTGGATGTAAGATGAAGATGGATGATAGCTATTTAGAAGATCATCAGAAGTTCTTTATTTATCTATCAGGTCCACTGACAAATATTATTTTGTCTGTAATACTATATACACTGAAAGCATATAAAATATATTACTTTTCCTTATATAATGAAATCCTATTTGCAAATTTATGCATAGGATTTCTTAATATTTTACCTTTTCACCCTTTGGACGGAAGCGTGATTTTTCGCGTAACCCTCTCTAAAGTACTTGGCAATATAAAATCCACCAAAATCATGCTCATTATAACCCAGCTATTTGCTGTCTTTTTATTGATTATTACGATTTATTCCCTAGCATATGACATCTACAATATTAGTTATGGTATTGTAGGCGCTTTTCTTTTTGTTGAAAGTGCAAAAGAAAGAAAGAATATCCTGATAAGGGCAATGGAATGGGAAATGACGAAAAGAAAAAGAGCCCATAAGAAAAATCAAATCGTAAAAAGTGAAAGAATATGTACAAATGTCAATTCAAGTTTAAAAAAGCTTATGAGCAATTTTGATGGAAATCGGTACTATTTTATCGATATCCTTGATGGAAGCAAGTACATAACAACCATTACAGAAGAAGATGTTATTGAGGGGATTATTCAGTGTGGGTATGATGGACGGGTTCGGGATTTACTCAATTAGCTGAAAGCTTAATGTTAAATCAGTTGTTCAACTACCGTTCAAAAGGGCGCTTTTCTTGACTTTAAAACAGAATCCTATATAATTAAATTCTAGAAAAACAAGCTAATGATAAGGAGAAATACATGAAGAAAGAGTTTTTAGATAAATTAGATGACTTGTTGCCATTAGTGGAAAGTCCTGGGCGTTATGTTGGGAATGAGTTAAATGTAGTAGAAAAAGATATTACTGCAGATACAATCCACTTTGCCTTTGCCTTTCCTGATATATATGAAGTAGGAATGAGTCATTTGGGTATGAAAATTTTATATCATCTCCTCAATGAGCAAGAAGCAGTTTACTGTGAGCGAACTTTTGCTCCGTGGATTGATATGGAAAAGGTCATGAGAGAAAATGATATACCTCTGTATACACTTGAAAGCAAGGATAAGCTATCAGACTTTGATTTTGTAGGATTTACTTTACAGTATGAGATGTCCTTTTCTAATATATTAAATATGTTAGACCTTGGCCAGATTCCTATTTTTAGCAAAGATAGAGGAGAAGAAGATCCCTTTATTATAGTAGGTGGACCTTGTGCTTTCAATACGGAGCCTTTAGCCGATTTTGTAGATATTGTAGTAGTAGGTGAAGCAGAGGAAGTCCTTTTAGAGCTTATAGATGTATATAAGAGGAATAAAGGCACAAGTAGAAAAGATTTATTAAAGAAGTTTATGACTTTAAAAGGGGTGTATATTCCTTCATTCTATGATGTAGAATACAATGAAGAAGGAGCAATTTCGCAAGTAAAGCCCCTTGTAGAAGGTGCTCCAGAAAAAATTCAAAAGAGGTATATTGAAAATTTGGACAAGGTATCTTTTCCAGATAAAATCATTTTACCTTATATACAGACTGTTCATGACCGTATTATGTTAGAGGTGTTTAGAGGCTGTACACGGGGCTGTAGATTCTGTCAAGCGGGTATGATTTATCGGCCAATGAGGGAAAAGAGCCCCGAACGTTTAAAAGAAGATGCGAGAAAACTATTAGAGGCCACAGGTTATGATGAAATTTCATTATCTTCTTTAAGTACTACAGATTATTCAAAATTGCCAGAGTTAATCCATTATTTGAAAGAGTATGAGGAAAAAAAGGTTTCTGTCAGTTTGCCTTCTCTTCGAATCGATACCTTTTCTATTGGTTTAGCGGATGAGCTTCAAAAGGTTAGAAAGTCGGGATTAACCTTTGCTCCAGAAGCAGGAACTCAAAGATTAAGAGATGTCATCAATAAAGGGGTTACGGAAGAAGACTTGCTAACTACTGTTTCAGAAGCTTTTGAGGCTGGTTGGGGTCATATAAAATTATACTTTATGATTGGGTTACCTACAGAAACCATGGAAGATATTGAAGGTATAGCCAATTTGGCAGAAAAAGTCTTAGATAGATATTATAATACACAAAGCCCTAAAAAGAACAGAAATGTAAAAATTGTGATCAGTACATCTTCTTTTGTTCCAAAAGTTTTTACACCTTTCCAATGGGAAGGGCAAAATAGCATTGAGGAAATCATCGAAAAGCAAAACTACTTAAAGTCTAGACTTAAGAACAGAAAGATTAGTTACAATTGGCATGAACCAGGCCTAAGCGTTTTAGAAGGCGTCTTTGCAAGAGGAGACCGAAGAATAGGTAAAGTCTTATATACAGCGTGGAAAAAAGGATGTAAGTTTGACGATACGAGAGAAATCTTTAAGTATGATCTCTGGATGGAAGCTTTTGAAGAATGTGGTATTAATCCAGAAGATTATGCCCAAGCCAACAGAAGAGAAGACGAAATATTGCCTTGGGATATAATAGATGCTGGTGTAAGCAAGGAGTTCTTGTTAAAAGAGAAGAAGAGAGCTTTTGAAGAGACTACTACAGAATATTGTAGAAACGATTGTTCAAACTGTGGTATTACTAGTTTTTCAGGGAGGTGGGTATGTAATGACTTTGGCTCGAATTAAATATGCAAAAGGTAACGAGATCAAATATATCTCTCATTTAGATTTTCAAAGAAGTTTTCATAGGTTGCTCAATCGAGCAGGGATTGATGTAGCATTTTCTCAAGGGTTTAATCCCCATTTGAAGGTATCCTATGCTATGGCCATGCCTGTAGGCATGACAAGCGAGGGAGAGTATTTAGACGTAGAGCTTGTAGCCCCTGTGGACGCTGGAAAACTAAAATTATTATTAAATGAGCATGCTCCAAAAGGCTTAAAAATAGTAGCAGTAAAGATTTTTGAGGAGCCAGTAAAATCTTTGGCCTCTGTTATTACAGAGGGGATTTTAAAAGTAGAAGTTCCTATAGAAGACGATGTGACAGAAAATAAAATCCGAGAAGTATTTGAAGAAATTCTAAAGAAAGATGTTTTAGAATTGACCAGAAAAAATAAAAAAGGAAAATTCGTAACAAAAAATATACGGTCCTATATTAAGAAGTTAGAATTAGATGGGGTTAGCGATAATAAAGCACATGTAGATATGGTTCTCAGTATGGGAAGCATAGACAATCTAAACCCTCAACTCCTTTTGGACTATATGATTAGAGAATATAAAATTTTTAAAGAATTTCCAAAGGCGAAGATTCACCGAGTGGAAATGCTTGTGAATGGTGAAAAGATCGATCTTAAATAAGGTAATAAGAAAAAATCTCAGCTGAGCTGAGATTTTTTTCATTTCTTTTCATTCAAAAGATAATTTTCATTAATAAAGATTACCTTTTCTACGCTTTCTCGCGATGGGCCGCCGTCTACTTTTCGATTGTTTACACAGGCTTCTAAGGTAATGCTGTCGTAGATGGTTTCGTTAAAGATAGGTGAGACTTCTTTGTATTCTTCAAGTGAAAGCTCTTCTAAGGTCTTGTTTTTCTCAATTGCATAAAGGACTAATTTTCCGATAATAGCATGAGCTTCTCTAAATGGAACTTGATTTTTAACTAACCAGTCGGCAGCGTCTGTAGCATTGGTGAATCCTTTTCCAGCAGAATGATACATATTTTCTTTATTGACTTTCATAGTGTCAATCATCTTCGTAAAGATAGGTATAGCCATAGATAAGGTACTTACGCTATCAAATAAAGATTCTTTGTCCTCCTGCATATCTTTGTTATAAGCAAGGGGAAGACCTTTCATAGTAGTCAAAAGTCCTAGTAGATTTCCATAAACTCTTCCGGTTTTTCCACGTACTAGTTCTGCTATATCAGGATTTTTCTTTTGAGGCATAATACTGCTACCTGTGCTGTACTCATCATCTAACTGCACAAATTTAAACTCATCTGAGCACCAAAAGATGATCTCCTCGCTAAATCTACTTAAGTGCATCATGATTAGAGACATTGCACTCATAAATTCAATAGAAAAGTCACGATCTGATACGGAATCAATGCTGTTCATAGTAATTCCATCAAAATCTAAAAGGGTGGCTACATAAGTACGATCTAAGGGATAAGTCGTTGTGGCTAGGGCACCTGCACCTAAAGGTAGCACATTGGTCCTCTTGTAACAGTCCATCAATCGTTCTCGGTCCCTTTTAAACATCTCAAAATACGCTAATACGTGATGAGCTAGGGTAATAGGCTGGGCCTTTTGTAGATGCGTATAACCAGGCATAATGGTATCGATATTGTCTTTTGCAATCTTGATGATGGTCTCTTGTAATTCATGAAGCAACCTATCTATATATAAAACCTTATCTTTTACGTACATTCTTACATCTAATGCAACTTGATCATTTCGGCTTCTTCCTGTATGGAGCTTCTTGCCTGTATCGCCAATTTTTTCGATAAGAAGTTTTTCTACATTCATGTGAATATCTTCAGCAGATACATCAAATTCAACTTTGTTATCTTCTATATCTTGTAATATTTCTTTTAACCCACTTACAATGAGAGCGGCTTCCTCATTGCTAATGATATTTTGTTTTCCTAACATAGTAGCATGAGCGATGCTACCGTAGATATCATACTTGTATAGGATATGGTCAAAATGTATAGAAGAATTAAAGTCATCTGTCAATTGGCTTGTTTCTTTAGTAAATCTACCTCCCCAAAGTTTCATGGAGTTCATTCACATCCTTCGTTTTATTTTTTCTCTTTCATCAACGCTCTTACTCGTAATGGCAAGCCAAATAATCGAATAAAGCCTTCTGCATCTTTATGATCGTAAAGATCGCCCGTAGTAAAGCTTGCAATTTCTTCATTATATAGAGAGTAAGGTGAAGTTGCACCAGCAGAAATCATATTGCCTTTGTAAAGTTTTAATTTGACAACACCTGTTACGGTCTCTTGAGTGTTGTCTACGAATGCTTCTAGTGCTTCACGAAGTGGTGTGAACCATTCGCCACTGTAGACTAATTCTGCGTATTTGATGGCTAGCATTTGCTTAAAAGAGTACGTTTGCTTGTCTAAGCATAGATGTTCTAATTCTTGATGTGCTCTATAAAGAATCGTTCCACCAGGAGTTTCATAAACACCTCTTGATTTCATACCTACAACTCGGTTCTCTACTAAGTCGATGATGCCGATAGCGTGTTTCCCACCAATTTTGTTTAATTCAGAAATCATATCTGTGCCATTTAAAGCTTTTCCATTTAATTTTACTGGGATACCTTTTTCAAATTCTATTTCTAGGTATTCAGCTTCATTAGGAGCATCTTCAAGAGTATTTGTCAATTGAAGAATTTTTGAATAATCTGGTTCGATAGATGGATCTTCAAGCTCAAGCCCTTCGTGGCTAATATGCCAAAGATTTCGGTCCCTACTGTAGCTGGTTTCTTTATTCATATTTAACTTAATGTCATGTTGTAAGCAATAGTTAATAGAATCTTCACGAGATTTTATATCCCAAATTCTCCAAGGTGCGATGATTTGTAAGTGAGGAGCTAATGCATTAATAGTGAGTTCAAATCGCACTTGATCGTTTCCTTTTCCTGTAGCACCGTGGCAAATGGCAACTGCATTTTCTAATAAAGCGTAGTGAACTAACCTTTGAGCAATAAGTGGTCTTGCTATGGATGTTCCAAGTAAGTATTTGTCTTCGTATACTGCTCCAGCTTTCATAGTAGGGTATACGTAATCTTGAACAAATTCTTCTGTCACATCGTCAATGTACAATTTGCTTGCTCCAGAAGAAAGAGCTCTTTCTTC
>NZ_CALNCS010000122.1 GCF_937875145.1 Alkalibaculum bacchi
AAAAATATATTTTTAGTCCTAATGTACTCTTAAAGCATAAGTTTTCATATTATCCATCATACAAAGCAATTGATTTTTATGATCATTACGAGTCAGATATTAAGCTAATGAAGGAATTGGGAATAAAGTCCTATCGTATGAGTATTGCTTGGACTAGAATTTACCCTAAAGGTATTGAAGAACAACCTAATGAAAAAGGACTAGAATTTTACGATAAGATTTTTGATTTATTAAATCAAGCCAACATACAGCCCATGGTTACTCTTTCACATTTTGAAATGCCACTTTATTTAACTGAAAAATATAATGGCTGGGCTAATAAAAAAGTTATTAATTTGTTTGAAAAATATGCTAAAACTGTTTTTCTAAGATATAAAGATAAAGTTAAATATTGGCTTACCTTTAATGAAGTAAACAGCGTAACAGCGATGCCCTTTCATTCTGGTGGTGCCATAACTGATGATAAATCACAAATTACTCAATTAGGATATCAATGCTTACACAATCAAGCTGTCGCAGCAGCAAAGGTAAATAAACTTTGTCATGAAATCATTCCTGATGCCAAAATTGGTTGTATGATTCAATATTCTCCTGTTTATCCTTATTCTTGTCACCCAGATGATGTTTGGGCTGCTCAAAATTTTGAACGTACTAGAGAAACATTTGCAACTGACTTATTTGTCAGAGGAGAATATCCTTTTTACACTAAAAGACTATTTGACCAATTAAATATCAAAATTAGTACTACGCCTGATGAATTGAAGATATTAAAAGAACATCCGGCAGATTTTATTGCTATTAGTTACTATATGAGCTTAACAATGGCGAGAAAAGATTTTATGTCTCAAACAACGGAGGGCAACATATTTTCTGGTTTAAAGAATCCTAATTTACAATCTACCAAATGGGGCTGGCAAATTGATCCTAAAGGATTAAGAATAGCCCTTAATCAACTTTTTGATAAGTATCAAAAACCAATTTGTATTGTAGAAAATGGGATTGGAATGAAAGAAAAGCTCGTTAATGGAACTGTTAATGATCAAGGGAGAATATCTTATCTTCGAAGTCATATTAAAGCATTAGAAGAAGCATCAGATGATGGTGTTAAGTTGATGGGATATTACGTCTGGTCTATTTTCGACTTGGTAAGCAATAGTACTGGCGAAATGAGCAAAAGATACGGCTTGGTCTATGTTGATGTCGATGATGATGGAAAAGGTACATTTAATCGTTATAAAAAAGCTAGTTTTAACTGGTATAAAAATGTAATTAAAACTAATGGAAAGGAACTTGAATAATGCCTGAAGAAATTTATGCACCGGTTAGCGGTGTAGTAAAAGATATTACATCTAGTACTGATGACGTATTTGCTCAAAAAATTCTAGGAGATGGGATTTTAGTTGAACCAAACAGCGATTATATATATTCACCTGTTTCTGGAACCGTCCAAGGATTACAACAGACATTGCATGCTCTGACAATTAAAACCGATGCGGGCAATAATCTTTTGCTACATTGTGGGATTGATACTGTTGAAATGAATGGAAAGCCATTCAAGTCATTTGTTAAGAATGGTGATCATGTTGATGTAGGTGATAAATTATTGCGGATGAATAGAAAAGAAGTTACAGATGCTGGACACAGTGATGAAATACTGATGATCTTCCCAGAAACCTCTAAAAAGATTGAGAAGCAAGAAAAAGACAAAGAAGCATCCTCTCGTCAGATAATTGCAGAAATCGGCTAAAGGTAGCTTATCTTAGTAAAAAATATTATATAACTTTCCCCCTCTGTAAAAGTCATTATTGGTGATGAATATAAGCACTAGTAATGGCTTTTTTATTTTGCTGAAAAAACTTCGAAAAAATGCTCAATGTCCACAAACTGTACTTTGTGGACATTGAAAATTTTATTCTTATGAAAGTGGAAATATAAATTTGAAGATTTAGGAATTGAACATAATAAAAGATCTAAAAGTTAGATTACTTTTAGATCTTCCAATACAATCGAATAATTATTCCATTTTAAAAATTTAATTATTTTTTGATCTGCTTGCTAACCAATATGGTAGAGCAACAAATATAATGCCACCAATCATATTCCCAATAGTTGCCCAAAGCAAGTTATACCAAAGTCCACCCATGCTGACCACTCCAGCTGCTTTGACAGGATTCATCAACGCAACGATCAAAGTCGTCATGTTAGCAACTGAGTGTTCAAAGCCAGATGAGAAGAAGGCCAATAAACACCACCAAACCATAATCAACTTAGCTGTGTCATCTTTTGTTTGAAAACCTGACCAAACAGCCAAACAAACTAAAATATTACACAAGATAGCACGCAAAACTAATTGCATTGCTGATGCTGACATCTTTGCCGCAGCTGCCTTGGTAAATGTTGCCGCAACTGCCGGCATATCTAAACCGGAAGCAGTAAAGATCCAGCTTAGAAGCAAAGCTCCAACTAAATTACCAATCCAACATACAAGCCAGAGAAGCAAAGCCTGGCCAAAATTGACTTTCTTTTCAAATAATCCTGAACCCATTACAAAGTTATTTCCTGTAAAGAGCTCAGCGCCAGGAATAATTACTAAACTGAGCGCTACACCGAAGATTAAGCCCTTTATCAAACCGGATGCAGGATTATTACCTAATTGGGCACCTACCGTAAAAGCTAATAAAATTCCAAAGCCAATGTACATTCCTGCGAGCATTGACAAAACGAAATATCCTAACGGATTATTTTTCAATAAATTGAATTTTTTGATGGAAGCATTTGCGGCTGCGTCATACGCGTCTTGATACATAACTGTTCTCCTATTCTAATTCAATTAATGCTCAGAAGCACCAGAAGTTGTGTCAGGTTCTTCCTTCTTTTCTTCCTTAACTTCTTCAGCCTTGGTTGATGCACCGCTTGAAGCGTCAGGATCAGAATTGCGACGGTAAGTTGCACCAGTTGAAGCATCATCGTCAACAACTAACTTTTGACCAGTAGTTTCGCAGAAGTACTTAACAAGTGGGTATAAATCTTGAACCCATTCGTAAATACCAACGTAATTGCCCTTATCATCTTCAACACGCTTGTAATAGTGCAAAACAAGTTCCTTTAAATTACCGGTTGGAACAGGCATGTAAACATCATCATGACCTGCTTCCTTAGTGCGAAGTGCGTGAACAACCTTCTTGGCATTAGGAATAACATCGCGAACATCAGGGTGAATATCCTTCATGTTGTCGCCGACTTGTTCAGGCTTTCTACCAGCCTTCATCTTGTAGTTTGGATCAACTGGACGGTTGTACCACAAGAATTGGTTGTTATCATCAACAAAAGTCATTTCACCAATAGTGTTGCGAAGCATCCAGTTGATTTGGTTTACTGTTAAAAGTCCTGAATCAAGCTTAACATAGTCGTCACCTTCAGCAGCGTTCACCTTCTTAGCTGCCTTGTCGAGCCAGTTAGGATCTTCCTTATCAATGCCAACAACAGTGGTTCCGGCAACTGATTTGCCATCAGCGTTGAAGTTTTCCTTCATGTAGTCGTCACGGCTCATATCTTTAAGCCATTTTGGTTCTGCCATAATAAAAACTCCTTTTCAATCAATTACTATTATTTTGTAAGTTTAAATTAGCATATTTTGCATGCGCTTTCAATCACGTGACATGGTGTCTCCGTCAGGACGAGAGGTTTTATGAAAAGCTGTTATTGTTATGCTTAAAAATCGATAATTTGCATGACTATCATCTAATTTAAGAAAGCAAGGAGGTAAAAATGTTATTTTTCTTCCTATTTATCATGATTTTTTAAAATACGAAAAAAGTTTTGTTTTTTTATAAAAATAATGTTTTTGAAAAGTATCCTTTTACCGAATCCATAAATAAGCATTGTATGACTTAAATAATAAATTACCAAGCCAAAATAATAAAGAAGACCATAGAATAAGGCTCACAGCATTTAATTAAAATTATCTCTAGTACTTAAAACCCTCCTTTATTCTATAAATGGTTTCTAAATTGAAGAAATTTATTTAAAAAATAAAAACTACCCAAAGTAGGGTAGCATATTTTCTTGTTTTATTTATTAACGCTATCTTTTAAAGCTTTGCCTGATTTAAAAGCAGGATTCTTAGTTGCAGGAATAGTGATTTCTTTTCCTGTTTGTGGGTTACGGCCTTTGCGAGCAGCACGATCACGAACTTCAAAAGTACCAAATCCAATTAATTGAATTTTGTTACCATTAACTAAATTATCTTGAATAGATTCCAAGTATATCAAGCTTAGAAGCCCGTTTTTGAAGCCATATTAGAGATGGCAAAAATGTAATATTATGCTGAAATAATCTGATACTACAAGAATACAATGCTAATATAA
The DNA here is from genome assembly GCF_937875145.1 of Alkalibaculum bacchi. Classification (GTDB taxonomy): domain Bacteria; phylum Bacillota; class Clostridia; order Eubacteriales; family Alkalibacteraceae; genus Alkalibaculum; species Alkalibaculum bacchi_A. The sequence goes on from NZ_CALNCS010000122.1 coordinate 4,368, forward strand.
CAATATAGCAAGATAACAATGTAATAAGATGGTATAGTAATAATATGCTATAATGTTAATGTAACATAATAACATAGTAACAAAGTAGGTGAAAGTAAGGATGGTAGAAATAAAACCAAGAAAGAAAACAAGCGGTGAACTGGTAACCTCGATAAACTCAAAGCAGTTGGATTTTCAGTATAGCAACTTGGATGATCTTTTTGATAAGTTTGTCATTTTTATTGATGGCTCACCAGAGATGATTATGAAAAAGACCTACCAAAAGAAAAACATGATGGAGAAGAAAATTATATTGATTATAGAGAAATAAGCATGGATCACGCCCTATATCTTGAGGGAGAGAGCTTTTACAGGCTTAACAACAAGGGCAGAATTTACGCTTACCTGGAGTAAATGACAAGAATCTATGTACCAGACCGTTCTAAAATTAATTGGTAGCTGGCAGCAAATAGCATGAAACAAAGTAAGCCTATAGGTAGTGTTATTTACACTAAAGGCACTAAAAGACTTGAGGGAGTAGCGATTTGCTACTCCCTTTTTTGATGCTTAAACCTGGAATTATTAGTATTGTGAAATAGTTTCATCCCTCCCAGGGGATGAAATATAGAACGTAAAGGCTCTATATAAATGCTTGCACATGTAAATGTCCTTTTTAGAACATTGCGAGGAATCAGAGACCCAAAAAAAGAGACGGCAGTAAAACGGCTCAGACGTTGACCAGCGTACCAGATGGTACAGAGGTAAGATCATCAAGCTAACTAAGAAATGCCCAGGTGTGAAGATGCTGACAAATGTACCTAGCGTACGCTTGTATTTTGAACAGATAACAGAAAAGGAATTAGTAAAGCACAAAAATATTCAATTTTTGCTAGGCTAGATCAATTTAAAAGAAGATCATGTGCAATTATAGGCAGTTAGCTTAAAGCCACTTAGAAACGAAAAATAGAGGGTAATCTGAGCAAGTGCTTCATAAATCTGTGTTTATGCAATATTTTTGAGAGAATGCTACCTCAAATACCCTCACTCCCATCATATGATGAAGCAATGAAAACTAATCGCCATGTATATGATCGAATAATAGCCCCAGTACTTAAAGGGAGTGAAAGACTTGCACAACCTGATGAAAGAGTAATTATTAGATATTCCTTCATAGGAAGCAATGCAAAGCCATTATATTATGATTCATTAGACTATGATTCCTTCATTAATGCCGATCTTATAATCGAAGAATGGAATCAATATCCAGAAACGGATCTTGAAAAATGGGACAAGAATAAAAAGATGATAAGAAAAACAGAAAGTAAAAACAGAAAAACTCTAAAGACGAAAAAATGCTGCTTAGGTTTACTGAAAAATAGAGAAAAATAATTACCCTGATTTAAAATTGAAGTGCAACACAAATAGAACTTAAACAAACATACTAACCTAGTGTTAGGCGATCATTCGACGGAATGACTGCCTAACACTT
>NZ_CALNCS010000123.1 GCF_937875145.1 Alkalibaculum bacchi
GACTGTAAATCTGTCGGCTCAGCCTTCGATGGTTCGAATCCATCTCCCACCACCAACTAGCAATAAATAATTAAAAGTAAATAATGAATAGTAAATAGTTGAGATTCCTTATGGGAGTCTCTTTTTTATTATGCCAAAATCGAAATTTAAGCTTGCATATTGGCAGCGTGACTCTATTATTTCATTGTATAAATTACCATTGATAATCTATACACTTTTACTTATAACTTAAAATTTAAAACGAATACTGTTTTAGTTATGCAAAGTGAGGGTATATATATAATAGAATACGAACAAGGAGAGGTTGTAGCATGAAAAATATTGCAATACCCATAGATGGTTCTGACGGTTCAAAGAAAGCAATGGCAAAAGCAAAGGAATTTGCAAGAGTTTTTGGCTCTAATATCACTCTCTTAAATGTAAAAGAGATTCCCGTACAAGAAGACTACTATAATAAAATAGAGGATTATTTAGCACTTCTTAATGAAATGTCCCAAAAAGTACTAAATGAAGGTAAGAAGTTCTTTTCTGATTTAGAATGCAATATAAATACAGTATCATTAGAAGGTAATGCAGCTAGGAGTATCGTGAAATATGTTGAAAATAATGATATCGATTTAGTTATCATTGGATCTGAAGGACTTAATTCTAATGGTATAAAAAGAGTTTTAATAGGTAGTGTCGCAAATAAAGTGCTTCATAGACTGAAGAAACCTCTTTTAATTGTCAAATAACACAAATAAATGGATATTAATAATGTGAATTTATGGGGGGATGGTAATGAAAACTATTTTGGTAACTATTGATGGATCAGAATATTCTAAGAGAGCTATGCTAAAGGCAAAAGAAATTGCCAAAGTCTTTGATAGCAATATTATTCTTTTAAATGTTAGAAATACAATTATACCATATCTTGCATTTGAAGAAAGTCAAAAATATTATCACATGTTAAAAGATAATTCAGAAAGATTACTACAAGCTGCTAAAAAAGATTTTTCTGATATGGAGGACAAAATAGAACTAGTATCATTAGAAGGAGATATAGCCACCGAGATAATCGATTATAGTGAAAAAAATGATATTGATTTAGTAGTAATGGGATCTATGGGTTTAAGTGCTGGGCTTATTCAAGGGTTTTTATTAGGAAGTATCGCAAATAAAGTAGTTCACGGTATTAAAAAGCCAATACTAATTGTCAAATAAGTATTTTAGCTATCACTAACTAGTACTCTAGGACTGAGCTTTGCGGGGCAAAGACTAATAAGGTGGCATAAGGGTAGCAAGTTAAAAAATATATACAAAAGCAAAAAATAAAAGGTAATAAAATCATTTCGATTTTATTACCTTTGTTTTTTAAGTGCTAATATTAGCATTAGGTGTCAAATGACCCAAAAGGAATAAAAGAGGTTGATAGTTGGTTGCTTACTTTACTACTCCACCTTCAACAACTACAGATTCTGGATCGACGCTATCACCGTATACAGGTTTTAAAGTAGCCTCATAGTTTGCATGCATGAAGTTTTCTTCGCCTAATTTTTTAAGCTCATTATTAACCCAATCTAACAGTTCTGTATCTCCTTTTTGTACTGCAGGAGCGATATAATCTTGGTTTCCTAATTCAGTAATACCAGTTGTAAAACCTTCATTTTGAACGACCCAAGCAAATATTAATGTATTATCATGAGCCAATGCATCTCCACGTCCATCTTTTAAAGCATTAAATGCTTCTGTGTTCTGATCGTATTTTATAAGTTCAATATCTGGGTGATTTTGAGTGAAATACATTTCTGCTGTTGTCCCTTTGTTGACAATCAATTTTTTACCTTCTAATTGCTCTACATCTGTAATTACAGAACCATCTGGTGATACGACGCCTAAACTAACTTTCATATATGGATTTGTAAAGTCAACAGCTTCTTTTCTTTCAGGAGTTACAGTAAAATTAGCTAATATGAGATCTACTTTTCCAGATTGAAGGTATTCAACTCTGTTAGCAGCTTCTGTGATTACAAATTGGATTTTTGATTCATCACCTAGTAGATCTTTTGCTATACGTTTTGCAAGGTAAATATCGTATCCTTGATTTTCACCATTTTCGTCAATGTATCCAAATGGTGGCTTGTCTCCAAAAACTCCTATACGGATTACATCATTTTCTTTGATTTTTTCAAGAGATGATAGTTCTTCTTTAGGTTGACCACAGGCCGCAAATAAGCCTACCATTAAGATCAAAATGAACGCTAAAGATATTAATTTGTTCTTTTTCATTTTTTATTGCTCCTTTCATTATCAAAACTAAAAGTATTTAAGAATTTTTGTGCTCTCTCTGTATTTGGATTTGTAAAGAATTCTTCAGGAGAAGCGATTTCTGCAATCTTACCTTTATCCATAAATATGATTCGATCTGCTACTGCTCTGGCAAAGGCCATTTCGTGGGTAACAATAATCATTGTCATCCCCTGATTAGCTAATTCTAGCATAACGTCTAAAACTTCTCGAACCATTTCAGGATCTAGCGCTGCTGTTACTTCATCAAAGAGCATTATTTCAGGATTCATGCAAAGTGCTCGAACAATGGCTACCCTTTGTTTTTGTCCACCTGAAAGCTGTCTTGGATAAGCGTCTATTTTATCTATAAGCCCAACTCTATCAAGAAGTTGTTTTGCTTCTTTTATAACGTCTTCTCTACTTCGCTTCTGTACTTTAATAGGGCCTAATAAAACATTTTCTAAGATTGTCATGTGAGGAAATAAATCATAACTTTGGAATACCATTCCAATCTTTTGACGTATTTGATGCCATTGTGTTTTGTCTAGGTTTATGATTTTGTTATCTAGTAAGATTTCCCCAGATTGAATCTCCTCAAGTCCATTGATACAGCGAAGCAGTGTACTTTTTCCACATCCAGAAGGACCTAGTACAACCACAACTTCACCTGAATGAACTTCTAAGGATATATCAGATAAAGCGATTAAATCATCGTATTTTTTATGTAAGTTTTTAATTTGTAATAAGGGCTTCTGATCTTCTACACCCATACGTAAACCCCCTTTCATAAGATTAGTTTTTCTATTGCAAACATATTTTTAAATAGGGTAAGGCTAAGGTTGATTCTATGATTTACGCTGTAAACAGCAAGAATGCTTTCTCTAGGGAAAAAATAAGTCCCTTCAAGTAATAAAATATTTTAACACAGAACTTACAACTATTAGTTTTGCCATTTTTCTTCTAATTTTCTAGAGAAAATAGTCACGGGATAACAAATAATAAAGTACAGGAAGAAAATAAACCCATAGACCCAAAGAGATGCAGTTGGGGTTTTTAAAATAGATGATTCAATAATTTGCTGGCCTATTTTTAATACTTCTATTACGCCAATTAAAACGGCTAATGAAGTAGTTTTAATCATACGTGTGGCTAAATTAATTGCTGCTGGGACAAGCCTTCTTACAGCCTGAGGAATAATAATGTACTGATAAACTTGAAGGTCTGTAAGCCCTATTGCCTTACCGCTTTCTTTTTGATGAACAGGAAGTGATGTTACAGCTCCTCTTACAATATCACCCATCTCAGCAGTTCCCCAAAGTGTAAACACAATAATGCAGACGACTTCTCCGTCTAAGTGAATGCGAAATGCCTTTGTTACACCAAAATAGAATATGAATAACCAAACGAGCAAAGGTATGATTCGAATGGCTTCGAGATATATTCTGCATAGAATATTGATTATTTTATTTTTTCTAAGCATCAGAAGTCCAAATGCAATTCCTAATACCGTTGAAAGGATAATAGAGATTAAGGCAATTCTACCTGTTATCAGGAGTCCGCCAAGGAGGCGTTGCATATTGATTCCTTGAAATAAAACTCTAACGCCCAAATCCTGCATAGCGTATCCTCCTTTCTAGTAAAGTAATCCCTAGGGACATTGGCAGTAAAATAATCAGATATGCGATGACCAAAACCAGAAGTGACTCATTGGTTTTATAATACATACCAATTAAATCCTTTGCCACAAACATCAAATCAGCTAGGGCGACTGCACTAAAAACGGAAGTTTCTTTTAATAAAAAAATCGCATTGGCGCCAATTCCAGGGATAGCCACAGCTATTGCTTGGGGTAAAATCACATAGCGTATTAATTGTGGATTCGTAAGTCCAATGCTCAAACCAGCTTCTATTTGCGTCTTGCTTACAGCCTCTAGCCCACTACGAAAGGCTTCAGCCATATAACTGCCTCCTAAAAAAGTAAGTCCAATTATGGCACAAGTAGTAGACTCTAATTTAATACCTAATTGAGGTAGCCCATAATATAGGAAAAATAGCTGAATTAATAAAGGTGTATTTCTTGATAATTCAATATATATAGCTACTATTCTCTTAAGTCCCTTAACTTGGTAATATGTAATAATGCTGCAAAGTAAACCTAAGACAAGAGACAAAGC
>NZ_CALNCS010000124.1 GCF_937875145.1 Alkalibaculum bacchi
ACCCAAGCCTTATTTATTCAGGCAATGTTTGCAAATTTAAGCTGGGAAAGTTGAGATTATAACTTTATTCTTTTGCATAATAAAATTCCTCGTCAGGCAATTTTCCTCCTATGGATTGAGGATTTGCTTCATGAAGTATATCTAGATATCCTCCTAGACTTTGTACCAATTTAGAACCATCAACATAAGAAATATTGCATTTAGGTATTGCAGTTTTTGCTACACCTTCTTTTATAATTCCATATTTGTCGATTAATGCTGCAGCCTCATCTATATTGTTATTGGTAAATGCTATTGACTTTTCATATTGAGTCAGAAATTCATCAAACTGCTCCTTATTGTCTTTGAGAAACTCGTCTCTAACCACAAGCACACCAGTTACGAGAGAGCTACCGTCTTCATCTTGCAATTTACTCCATTCTTCTGTCATATCAAACACCGTTCGAATACGGTCATTGTTCATCTTTGCTGATGTAATAAAAGGTTCTGGCAACACAGCTACTACATTTTCTTCACTGGATAAGATTGTAGCAACTTCAGTGGACTCAGATTTAAACTCAATGGTTACGTCTTTATTCGGAACAAGTCCATTTTGCGTTAAGAGGTAGTTTAAAACAAGCTCTGGTGCTTGACCTTTTCCTGTTGTGATTATGGTCTTTCCTTTTAAATCCTCAAAATCAGTGACAGTCTCACCATTTTCCACAATATACAAAACACCTAGTGTATTAACTGCCGCCACCTTTATTTGCCCTCCTGTTTTATTATACAAAACAGAAGCTAAATTTGCTGGTAATGCTGCAATGTCAATTTCGCCAGTTGAGATACCTGTAACGATTTCATCAGCCATTGTCACAATATTAAAATCATAAGAACTGTTTTCCTTTTCTTCTTCGTCATTTATTAATTTTACTAGGCCCATAGATGTAGGTCCCTTAAGAGAAGCGACCCTCACAGGTTCTTTTGAATCCTCAACCTCATTTACTTGTTCACCCTCCCCCTCATTACCAGGGTCAACTTTATCTGTAGAGCATGCAAACATAGAAAACCCCATGATGCAAATTAATAATGCAATAAATAATTTCTTCATTTGATTTCTCTCCTTTTATGTATTCACAGTTTTTGTTATAGACTCACATATATCCCATAGGGCACATCTGACAACTTTTTATTATTTCATCTTATCATATATCCGACAATATATTACAACATTTTTATAATCATTTTGCTATATGGTCTACCTATATTTAATCATAAGCTCCTGCTTAGGTGAATAGATTATCAATATAATTATTAGTGGAGGGGGATTTTGATGGGATATTATATTACCGTAGAATCAAATATAAAGCTTTATGTAGAAGATCTAAATCCAGAAGGTAATAAAACAATTGTATTTCTACATGGTTGGCCTGGAAGTCATGAATTATTTGAATATCAACTTGATCATCTTCCTAAAGGTGGATACAGGTGTATTGGTATAGATCAAAGAGGGTTTGGTAAATCAGATAAACCGTGGTCAGGGTACGATTATAATCGGTTAGCTGATGATATTAGAGAAGTAGTTGAGAACCTGAAATTAAGTAATTTTGTTTTAGCAGGTCATTCAACTGGTGGAGCAATAGCTATTAGGTATATGGCTAGGCATAATGGATATGGAGTATCTAAGCTCGCTCTTTTTGCAGCAGCAGCTCCTAGCCTTATTAAACGTCCTAATTTCCCATATGGGATTGATCGAGAAGTAGTGACCAACATCATTGAGGGAACATATACAGATCGACCAAAAATGTTGAGTGATTTTGGAGATGTTTTTTTCTTTAAATACATAACTACGCCATTTTCTTACTGGTTCTTACAATTAGGCTTACAGGCAGCGGGATGGTCAACAGCTGCTATTGCAAATACTTGGTTACGTGAAGAACTATTTGGTGACCTGAAAACTATAGATGTGCCAACATTAATCATTCATGGAATCCATGATAAAGTCGTTCCATTCCAACTAGGAGAAATACAAAATCAAGGGATTAGAAATTCCAAACTTATACCATTTTATTACAGTGGGCATGGATCATTTTATGACCAAAAATATGAATTTAATAAAGAATTGATTGATTTTATAGAGAGATAATTCTTTAGCATAGAATCTAAAAATACCGTATTATTCAGAAATAGATTTTATTTCCCCAACTATTTACTAACAACCCTGCAAATCATAATCTAATCATTGAATATGGACCAACTACAAGAAGTATCCCTGCCCAAACCACACCTTATCAAATTATTGTTATATGTCCTAAAGTATAGACCTTGTTTTGGAGAACTAAAAAAATAACTTCTAGCTCTTATCTTGGAACCATCTAAAACCAGTAAAAATTTGAATAGCTTTGCTAATTGGATAAATGTTTCTTCTTAGTAACCATACCACCCATTCATATATAAAATAATAAAAAATTAGAAAAGTGGTGATAGTAATGCACTTTTCCCCATCACTAGCGAGTCGCTTTAATCATTGATTGCATTCCTTTTTGCGCCATTTCTTAAACTGATACATTTTTTTGTCTGCACTATAGATAACGTCGTCAATGCTATCACCTTTATAGTATTTTGAATATCCTATTGATACTAAAGGTAATTCTTTTATATCTTTACGACAGTTTGTAAGTTTATCACAAAACACACTGTTTATAGATTCAATTCTTTCGGTATCGTGAAATAACAATACCGAAAATTCATCACCGCCAATACGGAAACAGAACCCGTAACTACCATAAACCTCTCTTATACAATCTGCAACGCAAACCAAGCATTTATCTCCCATCTGATGTCCATAGGTATCATTTACTTCTTTAAAACTATCAATATCAAAAATCAATAACATTGCATCTCTATTAAGAGTATATATTCTATTCAGATAACTTTTATGATTTAAAAGGCCCGTTAAGCCATCAACCTGCTGCCACAGCTCATTACAGTAGATGTAGTAAATGCTAGAGAGAAGGGTGACACAAAGCCAGGTAATATGAACATCTGGATTTATAACCTGTATCGTTGTACCAAAGACTAATAGTAAGAAAATCAGATACGATAATAGTCGATTTTTATTCTGATATTTTTTCGTCAAATGGATGGTTTCAAAAAACAAATAAACAATGCCTAACATATATACTACTAAGTACAATGCAAATAATTCTCCACGAAAATATATATTATCTTTACTTACACTAAATACCCAACCAAAGGGGATGGAGATCGCTAAAAATACATCGTATGCCACAAATATATAAAATAGTGCTTTTGATTTCCTAAACCCACCAATAGCAGCCCCCAGTGTGAGTGCGACCCAGGGAGTCAGGGCAAATCCAAGATAGTTTGAAAGTATATTTATCCACCAAAACTTCTGAGCATTCCCGTTGACCCATACAGTAATAACTTCCATAATGGATATTATTCCGATGAGAGTAAAGGATAAGATAAAACTATTCTTTTGCTTTTGTTTCATTAATGCGTTGGAATAAGTCATGATACTCATTATCAGCAGTACAGTAAAATCAATTATGGTGATATATAATATATAGTAAACGTCCATACTGGCTCATCCTATTCTTAATAAGGCCCATGTCTTATTATCAATTTATTTTTTATGAATCAATTATTATAACGTTTTTATTTACCTTACCGATTAATTTGTATAAATCTCTATGTAATAACAAAGAATATGCCGCCTATTGTATTATTATCATACATCCAACAGTAAATTACAATATTTTCGCAATAATTCTTACACATTATTTTGTTTTGTAAAAAATATCAAATCACTTCAAAGTGTACCTATTGATGTGTTATTTGTGATATAATCAACTCAACTTTTCCACCTTAAGTTTGGAAATATTGCCCAAATAAGGACTTAATACTCATCCTATATTGTAGTTTACTTTTAATCACATTTGGATATCAGCTGTGAACATATTTATCAAGTATTCAGCACACTTTTATTGGTAGGAAAGTTGAATAATTAAGTTTATTTAAATATTTTTGAAATCCGTTCTGATCGCTAAAAAAGATCTTCCTCTTTCACAGAAAGGAATGGCCAATACCATGATAGAACGTTTAAAGCAATTCTTGATACAAAATTACTTTGGCAAACAATTTTCATTAGAGTATCGAGTATACATGATTTTTTTCTTTGAAAGTTACTTTCTGTCAATTATTTCAGGCATAACAAATACCCTGCTTAACAAAGGGCTATTTGGTCAAGCCCTGCAATGGTCTTATATTATCTTTTGTACCATTATAATATTTGTAATCCCACGTATCCGCTTAATCATATTAAAGCCACATTTGTTATTTATTGCTTTTATCTATATACCATTAATGTATTTTCAAACTGCTGGATATGACGGCACTGCCTTGTTATTTGCTCAGCTAGCCCTTTTTTTACTAGGTATCGTTTTTTCTGGCAAAACTCGCATGATTATTATAGTATTAAATATATTAACTTGGTTAGTATGTATCATAATAAGCTTTCAATTCCCTCAAACAGTCACCTTCCATCGCAGTTCCTATGACCTACTAATCGACCTGATAGTGGCACTTATCCTGACCTTTACTGGTTTATCGATTTTAACCACATTTATTAGCAATATTTTTGCAGATAAAAATGATACCTTAGCTGAACTAAGTATTCGCGACGCACTGACAGGAGCATATAATAGGCGGTTTATGACATCTTTTTTGCAGTGCGAATTGGATACATCAAGGCAAACAGGGAATGCAATTTATGTACTCATGCTAGATATTGATCACTTCAAACAGGTTAACGACACTTACGGACATGGGTTTGGAGATCATGTATTACTTGCTTGCGTACAAGGTATAAAAAGTGTACTAAGAAAATGTGATGTAGTGGTGCGATATGGTGGAGAAGAATTTGTAATAATTTTACTCACTCAAATTCCTACGAATGCTAGTCAAATTGCCGAGCGTATTCGTCACGCAATATCCTCATTGCGTTTTCATTATGACGTTAGCATTACGGTTAGCATAGGGGTAACAGCCTCCCGATTTGAAGACACAATAGAAGATATACTCGATAGAGCTGATCAATGTCTGTATAAAGCTAAACTAAATGGGCGCAATCAAGTAGTAATGAAATGATATGCCATTTCTAAATCCAAATTGTAAAAACAGCGAATTATCAAGTAGTGTCCCCTATTAGTACTCTAAAAACTGAGGACACAAAAAACTTTGTGTTGGTCGTCCACAGCGAAAAGCTGAAGTTTTGTGCTTATATGTATTTAACAACCTGCTTCTTCTGCAATCTTTAATTTTCTCGCTTCCATTGACATTTGATCTCGATCACTAGATGTTCCAAACAGTGCGTTTACTTTAATATCTAATCCTCTTCCTATGCCACAGATGTTTTTACGATCCCTTCATGCGATTACCGTGAATCGTTTTCCTCCTTTTGTAGATTTTGTAGCTATGCTACATTTATAATTAAGGTTTAACTTAATTCATTGGTTAAACGGAACAAACAAGCTACTTTGCTTGTCAAGGAGCGTATCGACGTAGAGAAGCATTAGTAATATCCATGGCAGACTTGCCCAAGAGCACCAGTAATGCGAAAGACGATTGAATGTAAGCTATAGCGAAATATTTGTGAGCAACCATTTGGCTCGTTATTTCACGATAAAAAAAAGTCCACAGTCTACAGACTGTGAACTTTACCGTTATTCACATATTTATAATTATCTGGCAGGTCTCCTGACTGCCGAGTCATTGTAAATTTGCGCCTTCCCATAATGAAACAGTGGCATATAGCAAATTACTCTTCGGTTACAGTGGTGGGTCCGTCCAGGATTACCTGCTTCCCTATTATCCTCTATAGAGGCACCTAAATAATTACATATAATATATTTTGACATCATTATACTCATAATTTAATAAATTTGTCAACATCTTTTATAAATAAATTATAACAATTTTTGGATACTCTTTAACAGAAATTCTAAATTTATTATTCTTAAATTTTATATTGACATTTAAATAATGATATCTTAAACTAAAATAAATGAATAAATTATTATTTTGTAAGGTGCCCGAAAGGGATAATAGGGAACCAGGTAATCCTGGACGGTCCCACCACTGTGATCGGATGTTGAAAATGTATATATGCCACTGGGTTTACTGGGAAGGCGTACAAAAGAGTCCATAAGTCAGGAGACCTGCCTACAAAATAGTTGAGACGAACAATGGTAAAGTTCTAGCTTAATAAGCTAGAACTTTACTTTTTTTTAATAAAAACATGACCTACGATAAAGAATTCTGTTCAAAACCAAATATCCTATTCAAAAATTTTTATAACAAAAGGAGCTCAAATGAAAACAATTGTGCAAATACAAGTCGATAGTTTAACATTTCCTAACGAAGAAAAACCTGCACTACAAGAAATTTATTTTGATATTTCTCAGGGAGATTTTATCGTAATTACTGGCGGCGTAGCATCTGGAAAATCTATTTTACTGCATACCATTACAGGAGCAATCCCACATTATCATCAAGCCCAATTAACGGGAAAAATAACGATTATGGATCAAGATATTGCACATATTCCTTTGAATAAGATGTCCGATTATGTAGGATACATGATGCAGGAACCACAAAATCAGCTCATTAGCCTTAAAGTGTGGGATGATGTTGCTTTCGGTCTTGAAAATTTAGAACTTCCACTTGAGGAAATCAAGAATAGAATAAAATCCATATTAAGTTTTGTAGGTCTAAAAGATTTTGAAAACAGAATGACAACGTCACTTTCTGGAGGGGAGGCGCAACGTGTAGTATTAGCAGGTGTTTTGGCCTTAGAAGCTCCTATCCTTATCCTTGACCAGCCTACAGCGGAACTTGATCCATTAGGGCGGGCGAAGCTTTATAAACTATTAGGACACTTAAACAAAACTCAAAATCTTACTGTTATTCTAGTAATGGATTGTATGGAAGAAGTCTTATCTTATGCCAATCGAGTACTCACTATGGAAAACGGACGAATTATTAGAGAAGAAAATCCACAAGAGTATTTAAAGAATCGAAAAGCATATATCATGCAAAAACTGAAAAATAAATCTAAAAGAATACCCAACAATCAAAAGGAACTCATCTTAAAGCTAACAGATGTAACTTTTCATTATAAAAATAGCTCAACGGGTTGTGAGAGCATCAATTTAGAAATTTACAAGGGTGACTTTTTATCCGTTGTAGGCCTCAATGGGTCTGGCAAATCTACCTTAGCAAAGATAATAATCGGATTATTAAATCCTTCTCATGGCGAGATTCGCATTTTTAATCAAGTTCTTACGAAAGAGAACCTTAAAAATATCCGGGAACGTTGTGGATTCTTATTTCAAAATCCGGACTACCAGATTTTTGGAAGTAGCTTAGAAGAAGAAGTGAGCTTTTCTCTAAAACTTAGAGGCGAAACCAAAGAAGCAATTGATAAAAAGGTGGAAGAATCATTAGACTTCGTTGGATTACTTGAATATAAAGATATGCATCCACAGCGTTTAAGTCGTGGCCAACGTCAGCTTTTAGCGTTATCCTCTATTTTAATCAGTAATCCAGAATTTATTATAGCTGATGAGCCAACATCAGGCCTTGATGAAAACCAAGGGTATATGATTATGGAAAAACTATATGAATTTGCAAAGAATGGTGGTACAGTCCTTCTGATAACACACGACTTTACTATGGCTAGTAATTTTTCTAATCGCATTGTTGCCATGAACAAATCCCATATCTATAAAGATATTTCTATATCAGAACTACCTGGACACTTAAAAGAAATGAAAGAAATTGGTTTGAATTTCACTAATACTCTTACATGGAAGGAGACTTAATATAATGGAATACTCCGCTTCATATGAGCAGAAAACAAGATTGATCGATAAACTCGATCCCCGAACAAAACTTGCTTGGTATATTGTAATGATTTATTTTTCCCTCCGTTTTCAATTGGCATTACAGTTGATATGTGTGTTTTTAGCAAATATGCTCGTGTCTTTTGTATTAACAAAATCACTGAAACAATATAAGATTCTACTGATACTTATGCCTTTTTTGGGCGTTCAACTACTCATCCTTCAAGTCTTATTTTGCAGAGATGGAGTTCTTCTATATGAGTGGGGTTTGATAAAGATTTATAGCCAAACAATTTCTCTTACAGTAACTGGACTTCTTAAAGCTGGCATAATAGTCTTTGCAAACATGCAATTCTTTACATCAGCTTCGTCAATGGATTTTACCTTAATGCTGATCAAATTTAAGATTCCCTATCGATATGCTATGCTTGTAGGTCTTTGCGCACGTTCCATTCCTCTTATGAGGAACGAATACACGGCCATTATTGATAGCCAAACCACTAGAGGCCTCAAAATGGAAAGTGTGTACGACAAGATTCGAAGCATCATTCCAACCTTTCTTCCATTTTTATTTCGATCTGTTAGACGTGCTACAGAAACTGCAC
>NZ_CALNCS010000125.1 GCF_937875145.1 Alkalibaculum bacchi
TGCATGTGTTAGGCACGCCGCCAGCGTTCGTCCTGAGCCAGGATCAAACTCTCATAAAAAAATGTGCTAGAGTTTGACTAGCTCTTTGTTTAAAACATAAACCCGAGATTCTTCGCTATGCTCAGAATGACAATGATGTAGAGATTCCTCGACTTCGCTCAGAATGACAATGATATCGTTTCTTCACTTACGTTTAGAATGACATCGTTATTGTTTCTTCACTTGAGCTAAAAATAACAAGTTTTATGTTTTTGAATTGATTCTTTGTGTTTTCGCAGTTTCGAAACGCAATTTTATTCACTCGTTATACTCGTGTAAAATTGGTTCTCATTGCAAATGACCTACCAACAATTCGCTATCGCTCATTGGGTTAGGTCAACTTTTAATTCAAAGTCTCACACTGTTTAGTTATCATAAGTTCATGCTCACTAACGTTCGCATTTTACTTCTCCACTCACGTTGTTCGCTACGCTGTCCGTTTTGTCTTACAACTCGCAAAGCTCGTTGGACAAAAAGGCTTGGTTCAACGTCATCCTCTTTCGAGGCGACTTCTTTAGTTTATCACCTTATTAACTCATTGTCAAGAGAATTTTATACTCAACTTTTAGTAATTTTTAGTAGTTAATTTCATAGATGACTTTTACAATATTACCATCTATCTTATCTATTGTCAACACTTTAAATTAAAAATTTATGATTATTATATATTGCTGCAATCTAAAGAGAATATTACACAAAATCTATTAAAAAAAGATTTATTTCTCTTTACTTAATGCTATTATGTAGAGCAAACAGAGTAGCTTGTACCCTATCATTAACTTCCAATTTCTTAAATATATTTGTTATATGATTCTTTACTGTTTTTTCACTAATAAATAGTTCCTTACCGATTTCTTTATTATTATAGCCTTTGGACAGTAGAACTAAAACCTCATATTCTCTTCTTGATAATAAATTAATCTTATCTGTTTCTAATACATCGCTATGCCCCTCGTCGTTGCTACCATAGGATAATATATTGGCAACTGATAATTCAATATAACTTCTTCCTTTACTTACTTCCCTTATGGCTTTTATCAAATCACATGGATCCGCATTCTTAAATAAATAACCCTTTGCACCTATCTTTGTAGCTGCAATTATATATTCCTTATTGGTAAAGGCAGTAAGAATGATTACTTTACTGGAAACACCAAATTCTTTCATTTTCTTTAAAGAATCAAGTCCATTTAAAATAGGCATATTTATATCCATAATAATCACGTCAGGTTTATAATTTAATGCTTTATTGATTGCCTCGTTACCATCAGATGCTTCTTCAATTATCCTAATATCAGGTTCAGCTTCAAGAATAAGTTTCAATCCTCTTCTCATCAATTTATGATCATCAACTAACATTACCCTAATAATCTTCGTAGGCATATCAAAGTTCCTCCTAGCTGAATCTTTTTCTCAAGACTGTTTCTAATTCCTTATCATAGATTTTAACTTCTTCAATATAGTCATTTATATTATCAACATTTTCAACTCTTTTACCAAACAAATAGACTTCAAGGGCATTTTTGATTTTCATCACCACAAAATCATCATTAAAATCCCATCCATATTTTTTAAAATCTAATATTATCATTATTAAAGCATCTCTGACTTTACCTTTGTCATAATTCTTTTTCAATAACTTATCAATATTAACATTTAAATCTTTATAATAATTACCATTCTCATAGGCTTCTTTAAGTATGAATTTTGTATAGCCTATCAAACAACCCGAGCTAGAACAAGTACCACATTTACTTTCTCCTAAGCATATGCTATCGAGTGTCTTTTTTAATTCCTTCGTCTGTCTTTTAAGACGTTCTGCAACGTATTTTAGGGATGATGCTTTTGACTTTAATTTACCATCTCTTACCAACCTAAATATTAGAGATGTTTCCACTATAATTAATACTGAGAGCATCAATACAATATTTCGCAGAGTAAGGTAATTGCCAGGGACAGAATCAAACAATTTTATAGTTCCAAAAAATACGAATACTAATGAGGAAACAATTTTTACAAGTAACTCAGGTATTTTTTCGCCAATTCTACTTCCTACAAAGATACCTAACCCACTTGTAGCTATCATACCCAATGTGGTACCCATTAAAATAAACACAGGGTAATTTGCTTCAGCAGCTAAGGTCATAGCAGTAAGTTGTGTTTTATCCCCCAATTCACCAACAAAAAAAGCTATCGAAACAGCAGCAACTGGATTAAGTGCTTTTTTATTTTCTACATTTTCTTCTCCATCAATTTTTAGAGCATTAATCCCAAATATTATAAACAATAAACCTGCTATGATTTGAATCAAATTTATAGGTACTACTTTTGATATGAAATTCCCTAAAACGATAGCTATACCATGATTGAACAAAACACCTATGGTAACCCCTAATAAAACTTCCATTACCTTATATTGAGTAGCAAATGTCATTGCAATTATTTGAGTCTTATCTCCCATTTCAGCAACAAAAACAAGTAAAAAAGCCCTAATAAGTTCTTTTAACATAATTCACCCTCTAATTACAAAGACAATTAGACAACATTTATTGTCTAATTGTCCAAAGTATAATTTCTATTTAATGTCTTTAGCACTATCCCTAACAACTAATTGTATAGGTAATTTTAAGGACCGTTCATCTACTGATTCACCTTTTACTTCCTTTAGAATCCTTCTTATGGCTACAGCACCAAGATCATAATAAGGTTCTTTTATAGTTGTAAGCTTAGGTCTATAAATAGAAGCAAGTGAAATATCTCCATAGCCTACTACTGAAATTTCATCGGGAACCTTTATATTATTATCATATAAGTAGTTTATCAATCCAATTGCTATTTCATCTTGACAACAAAATACAGCCGTTACATCATTCTCACGAATAAATTCTAAGATCTCTCCACCTTTTTTATATCCGTCATCAATCTTATATCCATCAATACCAAATATTAATGGTTTCTTCCCTATGTTAGCCATTGCATCAGAATAGCCTTTAATTTTATGTTTTTCGATAGAAAGATCTAAATCCTTATCCCATGTCACATAAAGAATATTCTTATG
>NZ_CALNCS010000126.1 GCF_937875145.1 Alkalibaculum bacchi
GTCGGATTAAATAGTCATTCCAATAGTTTTGGAAAGAGATTTTGGAATACTTCAGATCTTAATGCATATTATGCATTTTTAAGTCAAGATAAATTGCCTATTGAGGGAGAAGAAACAATCGATAAATCTATGGAAATGGCGGAATATTCTATTATGGGTTTGAGGCTCATAAAAGGCATATCAAAGGAAGAATTTTGCAATAGATTTAAACAAGATATTTATAAAATATATAGGGAGGCAATCGACAAACACATAAAAAACGGACTTTTAAAAGATGATAGTAAAAATCTAACATTAACTAAAAAAGGTCTAGACTTGGCTAATTTAGTGGAAGTAGACTTTATGCCTTGAAAATATTTTAAATAGGTATGTCAATAACTTTTGAAAATGTCAGTAAAAAATAGATTAATTATCGCTTGAAAATGTCAGTATTGGTAATAATAATAACAATCTTTGGGGGATTTAAAATTGTAGTTGTTCAATTTTTAAATATCAAGGATAAAATGAACAAGCAAAAACAGCTTGTCCTTGACATTTAAAATCTCACTAACTAGATTACTAGTTACCCCCAAAAATTTAGAAATATTGAAATTAAGCGTATTTGCTTAGGAAGATTTCTTGTAATACACTAAGTACTTCCTCATAACTTTCGTCTAAGTAGACCTTTTTAAATTTGTCATTACCATATTTAAAATAATGGTCTTGCGGTGGGATATACTTAGACTTAGATTTCTGCTTAGTTTCATTCGATTTCTTAGGTTTTATGAAGTTGATTACTTCATAAACATTACCCTGGTATTCTGCTTTAATTCCTACTGAAGTACTGATTATGACAGTGATCTTTGATTTCTTTGGAATTTCAGGCAATCCAGGGTTTTTTAATGTTTGGAAGTGCCTGTTGTGTATAGAAAAGATACCACTGTTATCAATAGTTCTGGTTTGTTTAACACATAGGATATAATCTAAATTTAAATTATCTGGTAGTTCACGATATGCTAATTCATTATCTTCAGGTTCTACAGCAAATTTTAAATTAAATTTGGAAATATAAGTGATTAGAAATTCATTAGCTTCATCTACGGTAGTTATGCCATGTATTTTAAATTCAGTAGGCAATCTACCCTGCAGGGTATCCCAAAGTTTTTCTACTCTTCCCTTAGCTTGAGGAGAACGAGCAAAGATACGTGCAATGCCCAATTCTTTCATGGCCCTGCCGAATTGAGTATCATTGATGACTTTACCATCAAGCTGTTCCTCTATGGATACTTTGCTAGCATTAGGTGAACGAAATATAGTATGTCGATCCGTATAAACACAAGCGGGAATGCCATGATTAAGAATACATTGTCTGACAATTTCTAAATAGCCATGGAGACATTCATTCTTAGTCATGTAGAGACCTACTAATTCACCAGAAGCATCATCAATAGCACCATGAAGAGAATAATTAACATCACCACCAAACCATTCAAAAGGAGTAGCATCCATTTGAATTAACATACCTTTTTTAGACTTTCTCTTACGTCTATAATGATTCCTAACTTTACGTCTCTTCTTAGGGCTAATAATACCATTTGACGTAAGAATATTATAAAGGGCATTGTAACTAATAGAAATATTCTCGTGTTCAAGTAAAAGGTCTTGAAAATGCATAAAATTAGCATCTTTGTATTTATCAGATTTCTTTAAAGTTACAATATTTTGTTTGAAAATATCATCAAACGCATGAGAGGGTTTCTTAGTGGAATTTTTGTGAATAAGTGACGATACACCTTCTTCATTCACTCCTTTTATAAGGCGATAAATTTGTCGTACACTTAAGCTGAGGCTTTCAGCTGCTTCACAAGGTTTAAGATTGCCTTGGATTACATTTGAGATAATTTGATATCTGTTTATTTGTTTCTCATTCAATAGATAATGCACCTCTTTTTTCATATAATTATTTTGACATTATCAAAAGATAATTATAAGGTGACATTATCAAAAGATAATCACAGAAGTAGATTAAATAACCTTGACTTAATTTTATCATATGGTATAATAATTTTTAATTGAATACCTTAGCAAAGAAGGGAAATAGTAGATAGGAAAGCGTTAAAGAG
>NZ_CALNCS010000127.1 GCF_937875145.1 Alkalibaculum bacchi
AGGGACAAAAATTATTATAGTACATTTTTAGCTATTCGTCAATAACTTTTTCACTTTTTTAAAAAATTAAAAATACCACCTTCTAAATTATCGTAATCACTTACCTTAAAAGATTCCTTTTTATAACGCTTTAAAACTTCAGAAACAATGATGGCACCAGCTATTATGATATCAGATCTTTGAGGATTTAGTCCTACGATTTTTTTTCGTTGTTCATCTTTAAGCATAGAAAATTTTTTATTCATTTTATCTATATCTTCTAAAAAAACTTCACTATTGTGTATTTTTTCTGGAGTATACTCTTCTATTTCTTGAACTACTTGAGACAATGTGGTGGCTGTTCCCCCTACACCAATTATTGTAAAAGATTTCTCCATTTCATTTGCTACTTTTAAGGTTTCCTGTACCATATGACTAATATCTCTTAATTCTCGACCTATAGGTGGATCATTTTTGATAAATCTCTCTGTCATCCGCACTGCACCCATATCAAAACTTATACTATTTAAGATTTTGCCCTTAGCCGCACAAATTAACTCTGTACTGCCTCCTCCTACGTCCATAATAATAATAGGTTCTTCCTTATATTGTTCACTTACACCTAAAAAAGCATATCTAGCTTCTGTCTGACCATCTAAAATATCTACTGTTAGGCCCAAGTCCCTCTTAGCTAAATCTATAAATTCACTGGCATTTTTCGCATCCCTAAGAGCACTGGTACCAAAAACAATAAATTCATTGACTCCTTTACTCTCACTTAGTTCTTTTAACTCTTTAAGAGCTGCTACATTTCTGAGAATAGTTTCTTGATTAATGATCTTATTCTCATCAACTCCTTGTCCCATACGGGTAGTAATTAAGTGCTTTTCTCTATCAACCATTTTATCCCCCTCAACAGAGGCAATAAGCAATCGAGTAGAATTTGTTCCAATATCAATTACAGCGTATTTTTTCATTTGGTAACTCCTTACCACCTAAAGACCAGCAAAAGCATCCTGCAGGATGCTTTTAGTGGTCTTTATATTATCTATTAAAACACCTATTTTTTGTTTTCTTAGCGTTTTTTTTAAGAACTTGTTGTCTTTCTTCACTATCCTTTAGGAATTGACTAAGTTGATCATCAAAAGTAGGGGCGTGATAGCTGCTTTCGTTCTTCTTATAATGATTATTTCTTGGCTTATACTGTTGTTTTTGGGGTTGTTGTTTTTGGGGTTGTTCCTTTTTGGGTTGCGCTTGTCGTATGGATAATCCTACTTTCCCTTCATTGATGGAAATAATCTTTACTTTTACAGTGTCGTTTTCTTTTAAATAGTCTGAAACTTCCTTTACAAATCCATCTGCTACTTCAGAGATGTGGACTAAACCAACTTTACCTCCAATATCAACAAATGCACCAAACTTTGTAATGCTTTTTACTACACCTTCTACTATTTGATTTACCTCAAATGGCATTGACAAAAATCCTCCTCATATATTATAAATAATAATTGATACCAATAATAACTACTTTTCTTCAGATTCTACTTCTATTATTACTTTTTCTTCAGGGTAGACTAGTCCAAAATATTTCCTGGCTAACATCTCAATATATTTTTCAGATTCCATTTGAGTAAGCTCATTATCTAATTGTTCTAGTTTGTCCTTTTCTTGGGATAGCTGAAGCTCAAGTTCTTTTTTTTGATTCTTGAGTTGATAATACTGCACTTCTACGGAGATAATATTATAAAGAAAAAAGCAAAGTATTCCTACGATAATTAGCAGTCGACCTTTATTTATTTTTCTTTTCTTTTTCACTATCTACGCTTCCCCTTTGTTATTAATAGATATATTATTTCACAAAATGAGGGAAAACACAAGACTTATCAACTCTTGAATAAATATGATTTATATTTTTTAAAATCTTTCACTACTTTGTTGATAATCTTTCTCCATAAATTATTCACTGCCTTGCTCTTTTGTGCAATCTTTCTAATCGGAAAAGTAATGATTTTAAAAAAACAAATTATTTTTCTACCAATTAGCCTAATAATCTCCTTGATTAAATGAAATACCCTTCGAACTAGTTTACTTAAGGTAAAGAAGTAAATAAACCATCCTAAACCAAATCCTAAAAGATTATAAAATCTAAAATTGATATTATTAACATAAAACAATAGCCCTACAATAATGCTAAAAGCAAAAGCCCAAAACAATAAATCTGAAATAGATCTTCTTTTAATGAGATTGTCATTTATTAAGACATCTACAAAGTCGTAAAGAATTCCAATGATTATTCCTCCATACAAAGTATAGAGGAATACATAGACTTGCAAATAGATATTTTCATTCATGATTGTCCCCTAAACTCTATTTAAATAATCTGCTAAAAATACCTTCTCCTTTTTTAAATAGGCTACTTTCATCGCTATAAATAAAAGAATCAATGATTCCCTTTACCTCTAGTTCTCCACCCTCTAAATTTAATTTGATAATATGTAAGTCCTGACCGCCTATCGTTAATAAAC
Source organism: Alkalibaculum bacchi (assembly GCF_937875145.1). Taxonomy (GTDB): domain Bacteria; phylum Bacillota; class Clostridia; order Eubacteriales; family Alkalibacteraceae; genus Alkalibaculum; species Alkalibaculum bacchi_A. Next base: position 2,505 of record NZ_CALNCS010000127.1, read on the forward strand.
CTAACTGTGTCTCTAAAATAACTGTCTCCTCATTAAAACTATGTACATCTTTAACACCAGATAATTTTAATTCTTCCCTAGATATTAACTCTACTTTACCCGTTCCCATTATTTTTTGATCGTCCATTCTATACACCTCCTATATACACTTATACACTATTTATATGTGCAAATCTTTCAAATATACCTTTCGCGTTTTAAGTTCTATGTTTTAACAATAGTCGAGGAATGGTTAAACGATTGCTTAAATATTTTATTGCTGTGGCTTAAAGATCGTTGGCTTGCGAAAATCCTTCTAACGACTTAAAGGTGTATCCCTGGCCTTTTAAATCTGAAATAGCATCGCCTAGCGCTTCTACATTGCTCTGGGATACTGTATGAAGCATAAGAATACAACCTGGATGTACAGAGCGCATAATTTTTTCATAAGCTATTTCTTTACCTGGTTGGTTATCCGTCTCCCAATCTTTGTAAGACAAAGACCAAAATACAGTAGTATAATTTAACTCCGTAGCAATTTTTAAACTCTCTTCTGTAAACCTACCAGAAGCAGGTCTAAAAAACTTATCTGTATAATCTACACCCATCACTTGCTTGTAACAAAGTTCAAAATCCACAAGCTCCTTTTTGATCTCTTCTGATAATAAAGTAGACAAATCTGCATGAGTATTGCCATGATTGCCAACAATATGACCTTCCTCTTTCATTCTCTTTACGATGTCTGTGCTACTTCTCAAATAATCACCCGTGATGAAAAAAACTGCTTTTACATTTTGCTCTTTTAAGATATCTAAAACATCTAATGTATAATTATTAAACTCGTATCCACAGTTAAAACTTAAGTATAATTCTTTTTCTTCACTGCCTATTACATACGCATTGTATTTTTCTATATAAGAATCAACATAATTTGGAAATACAGGTCTTTGATTCTTATCCGTTTTTGGAACAAACCAGTCTACACCGCTAGTATCAGCCTGATTTCTATTTATAGATGTACTCATTTGTTCTTCCTGACCAAAGTGATTTACTGATGAAATCACTATAATACAGATAATAAAAATAAAAACAAAGGGCAGATAATTGTCTTTTTGTCTCATATCGATCTCCTTTAAATAAGTTCAAAACTCTTTAATTCATTTTATTTAAAGAAAAAAAATATATTACTAAAAGATATTATGGAATCATAAGATGTAATACAAACTATAGAAAAGTATTAAGAATTAAATGAAAATACAACGAAGTTTAAAACAGGATCAAATATCTGCTTTTGTTAGTAGCTTTATTTGCCTTGACTTGTTTTTAGCAATTACAGAATGCTTTGGATTTTGGGAGACCGATTTGACGGTTACTTATAAGCAGGAGTCTTTGTAGATAATGGTTGATGATTGGTTCGTTAGACGGGAAAACTAAAAGCTACGTGCACGAGGCTACAAAACTCGCCTTCGGCGAGCGAGTGCCTTTGCTAACCACCTTAAATCAATTGTTTTTGCATCTCTATGTGTGGAATCCCCTCGTCCATAAAGAGACCTGAACGTTGAGTATATCCTAGTTTTTCGTAGAATTCTTTGGCTTGTACTTGAGCGCCTAGTATAGCTTTTTTGCAGCCTTTTTTTCTTGCTATAGATTCTAAAGACTCAATAATTACTTTTCCAAGTCCTAATTTTCGGTATTCCTTTAGAACGCAAATCCTCTGTAATTTTGCATCTCCATGGATAACTCTAATCCTTCCTGTTGCTACAGGAAGTTTGTCCTTATAAAGGACAATATGTTCTGAAACATCTTCGTATTCATCTAATTCATTCTCCCTAGGCACTCCCTGCTCTTCTACAAAGACCTTTAATCGAATATAGAATGCATCTTTTAGTTCTTCTTTATTTTTTATACGCTTTATTTCCATAAACTCACACCTTACTAATTGGTTTAAAAAATCAGATGGTATAAATATACCACAAATAACGACGGTTTAACAATTGTTGAGCAGTAGTTAATCGAACCAGCCTATTACTCTTACTAACGACCTTTGTTATAAAAAAAGAAAGTATATCATTATCCGATATACTCTCTTCCCTATATTAATTTTCTTGTGCAATATCTCTTCTATATTGCATTCCTTCAAAAGAAATCTTCTTTACGTCTTCGTATGCTTTCTTTCTTGCTTCTCCTATTGTCTCTCCTATCGATGTTACACCTAGGACTCGTCCTCCATCGGTTATGATTTTGCCTTCTTTTTCTTTTGTTCCAGCGTGAAAGACTATGCTGTTTTCTATTTGTTCTAGTCCTGTAATAACTTTTCCCTTTTGGTAACTATCTGGGTATCCTCCTGATGCTAGAACAATGGTTACTGCGCTTTTATTGCTCCACTTTATTTCTTGTGTTGATAATGTTCCTTTTATCATGCTTTCAAATATGTCTACAATATCTGTTTCTAGTCTTACAAGTACAGATTGAGTTTCTGGGTCTCCAAATCGCACATTAAATTCAAGGACCTTTGGCTTGTTTTCTTCAATCATCAAACCAATAAAGAGGATGCCTTTATAATCTAGCCCTTCATCTTTAAAGCCTTTTATTATGGGATCTAAGACTTCTCTTTTTACGATTTCATTCAAATGAGAATCAAATAATCTGTTGGGTGAGTATGTACCCATGCCACCTGTGTTGTTGCCCTGATCATTATCCCCAATCCGCTTATAATCCTGAGCACTTTCCATTGGGACGATGTTTTTACCATCTACAAAGCAAAGAATGGACGCTTCTGTTCCACTTAAGAATTCTTCTAATACTACCTTTGTGCCAGCTTCTCCAAAAGACAAATCACCCATCATTTCCTTTAGTGTCTGTCTGGCAATATCTTTTGTTTCTGCTATGATTACCCCTTTGCCTGCAGCTAAGCCATCGGCCTTGACTACAACGGGCAAATCAAATTCATCTAAACCTTTTAATGCAAATTCTAAATCTGTATACTCTCTATAGGCCGCTGTCGGTATATTATATTTTTCTAAAAACTTTTTTGTAAAGGCTTTACTCCCTTCAAACTGAGAGCATATCTTATTAGGTCCAATTACCTTTAAACCCTTTTCTTCAAATTTATCGCATATACCAAGAACTAGTGGCACTTCTGGTCCAATTACAGTTAAATCTACTGCATTTTCTAAAGCAAAAGATACTAAACCATTTAAATCTTCTACAGAAATATTTACACACTGTGCAAGCTGCCCAATTCCAGGATTTCCTGGAGCACAGTAAATTTTTTCTACCCTTGAACTCTGAGATATTTTCCAAACCAAAGCATGCTCTCTTCCCCCAGAGCCGATAACTAGTATATTCATGTGAATGCCTCCTTTTTTGCAGAAAGTCGAAAGCAGAAATCGCAAAACAGTAGTCACTTTTGATGACGTGATGAAGAAAAACAGCGCCGTCCACCCCTACAACTTGCCTTTAAGTGGTTTCTTTTTTTCTTTCAGCATTCTGCTTTCATCCCTTTAATGCTTAAAATGCCTCATCTTTGTAAATACCATAGCAATGTCCTTTTCGTTACATAATTTTATAGATTCTTCGTCTCGAACAGAGCCTCCTGGTTGAATGATGGCGGTGATGCCTGCATTTGCGGCTGCTTCTACGCAGTCTTTAAATGGAAAGTAGGCGTCGGACGCCATGACAGCTCCTTGTACTTTATCTGTAGACTGACGGATGGCGTTTTCTAGGGCCCAAATTCGGCTTACTTGACCTGGCCCATTTCCTATAAGCATTTTATCTTTTACAATGCTAATACCATTTGATTTTGTATTTTTAACAGCTTTCCATGCAAAGAGCAAATCTTCCATTTCCTTATCCGTAGGCTGTCTATTTGTAACGCATCTTACTTCTCCATCTAGGAGCTTTTCATCTCGGTCTTGTACTAATATGCCCCCTAGAACTTTTTTAAACTCCATGCCATAATCTTGTTTTTCGATATGAGGTAATTCCATAATTCGAATATTTTTCTTTTTCTTTAATACGTCTAATGCTTCTCTTGTATAAGAAGGAGCTACGATGACTTCAATAAAAGTCTCGTTAATTTTTAGAGCTGTTTCTTCGTCTATTTCTCTATTCGCCGCAATGATCCCCCCATAGATGGAAACAGGATCACATTCATAGGCCTTCTTATACGCTTCTAAGATGCTTTTTGCACTAGCTATTCCACATGGGTTTGCGTGTTTTACTGCCACAACTGTAGGTTCGCCCTTAAATTCTTTTAAGATTTCTAAAGCTCCATTTGTGTCGCTAATATTATTATAAGAAAGCTCTTTTCCGTGAAGTTGAATTGCATTAATCAGTGTACCTTCGTTCTGCTCTACATCTTTGTAGAAGGCAGCTGATTGATGAGGATTTTCACCGTATCTTAAGTCTTGAACTTTTTCAAAGGATAGGGTAAGAGTAGCAGGGTATTCTTTAGAGCCTGTTCTCTTTCTTAAGTAATTTGCAATCATAGAATCATATTGAGCTGTATGTTCAAAGACTTTTAAAGCCAAATTATATTTTGTCTCAAGAGATACTTCTCTATTTCCTTTTAATTCTTGAATTATCTTATTGTAATCTTCAGGATCTGTAATCACCACAACATCCCTGTAATTCTTAGCAGAAGAGCGAAGCATTGTAGGACCACCGATGTCGATATTTTCAATAGCTTCTTCTAAAGCCACATTTTCTTTTTCAATGGTCTTCTTAAATGGATATAGGTTTACCACTACCATATCTATTGGCGTAATCTCTAATTCTTCTAATTGCTTTATATGATCCGGATGATCTCTCCTAGCTAGAATTCCACCATGAATTTTTGGATGTAATGTTTTTACCCTACCATCTAGACATTCTGGAAATCCTGTAATGTCACTAATCGGAATGACTTTAATTCCGCCCTCTTTTAACAATTTAGCCGTTCCACCTGTTGATATGATTTCTACATTCATCTCATCCAATGCTTTTGCAAAAGATAAAATCCCTTCTTTATCAGATACACTTATTAATGCTCTCATTTGTGTAAACTCCTCCTTTACTCTAATACTGTAACGATTCTACCATTTAGTATTAATTTATCCTGACACATTTTTTTAACGCTCTCGCTTAGTATTCTGTGCTCTACTTCCAATACCCTCTTTTGTAAATCTTCCATGCTATCGTTTGGATATACAGCTACTGTTTCTTGCATAATAATAGGTCCTGTATCCATTCCTTCATCTACGAAATGAACGGTTGCTCCGCTAACTTTTACACCGTATTCAATAGCCTTCTCATGTACTTTTATTCCATAATAACTAGGTCCACAAAAACTAGGAATAAGAGAGGGATGAATATTGATGATTTTCCCCTTATAAGAATGCACTAGTTTAGAGGATATCTTTTTTAAATAACCTGCTAAAACGATAAAGTCGATTTTCTTATCTCTTAATAACTTTATTATTTTGTCCTCTTCATTAGAATTTATATGATAAGCTGCTATATTGTGCTCCTCGGCTCTTTTTAATCCATAAGCTTTTAAGTTATTTGAGAGAACCAATTCAATATTGCCGTTTTTTCCGTGAACCTGATCAATTAAAGTTTGGAGATTGCTTCCTCCTCCTGATACAAAGACGGCAATTTTTTTTAAGGCCATAGAGCAACACCCTGGTCACCCTTGGCGATTTCCCCTAGAATAATAGACTCTTCTTTTCCTTGTTTAATAGATCTTACCACTGCATCTACCTCTTCTGGAGATACAACCATGGCAAAGCCAATCCCCATATTAAAAGTACTGTACATATCGTCATCCTCTAAATTTCCTAGTTTTTGCATCATTTCAAATACAGGCAATTTGGGGATTCGACTTTTATAAATATTTGCAGTTAAACCTTGGGGGATAATTCTCGGAATATTTTCGTAGAAGCCACCGCCAGTAATATGAGAAATTCCTTTAATGTTATTCTCTGTTATGGCCTTGAAAGTAGAATGATAATAGATTTTAGTAGGAGTTAGTAGTGTTTCGCCTAAAGTCGCTCCGAATTCTTGAATGTATTGATCTAATGAAAATTGGCTATGATTAAAAAATAATTTACGCACCAATGAAAAACCATTGCTATGGATGCCACTAGAAGGAATTCCTAATACTACATCTCCTTCCTTAATATTTTGACCTGTAATGATTTTTTCTCTATCAACAATGCCTACTGCAAAACCAGCTATATCGTATTCGTCTTCTGTATACATATCAGGCATTTCTGCTGTTTCGCCACCAATTAAAGAAGCTTCGCTTTGAATACAACCCTCTGCAACTCCTGCGACAATTTGTTCAATTCTCTCAGGGTTATTTTTCCCACATGCAATATAATCTAAGAAGAAAAGGGGTTTTGCCCCTTGGCATATAATATCATTGACGCACATAGCTACACAGTCAATACCTATGGTATCGTGTTTATCCATCTTTTCAGATATAACAAGCTTTGTACCTACTCCATCTGTTCCAGAAACTAATACTGGATTATTGTATCCACTAGGCAAAGCAAAAAGACCTCCAAAACTTCCTAAATCAGAGATTACATTTTTACTAAAGGTCTTCTTTACATGTTTTTTTATTCGTTCTACAGATTCATATCCTGCTTCAATATTTACACCAGCATCTTTATACGTTATTTTTTTCATATCCTTCTCCTATTCTTAATGAAGTAACATATTTGTCAACCTTTAGCACTTCATTACTCAATATTAGGAAGTAAAAAGTGAAGATAATAGTACCTCACTCAGGGTGAGTTTTACCACCTTACCACCTTACCACCTTGAATTGTCCTACTCTCTTTGTATTGGAACTTCCATTGGGTAATCTGCATCGAAACAAGCCTTGCAATAGGTGTTTTCACCGCCAACGGATTGTAACAATCCTTCTACAGAGATAAATCCTAATGTATCTGCACCAATCATTTCTCGAATTTCTTCTACATCGTGTTTTGAACCAATTAAATCTTGTCTATAAGGAGTATCAATGCCAAAATGGCAGGTATGAGCAACAGGAGGACTGCTAACCCTAAAATGCACTTCTTTTGCACCAGCCGCTCGTAGTAATTTCACCAATCTTTTTGAAGTAGTTCCCCTTACGATAGAATCATCAATAATGACAACTCGCTTACCGTCAATATTTTCTTTAATCGCGTTAAGCTTTATCCTTACCCCCTCTTCTCTTAGTTCTTGAGTAGGTTGGATAAAGGTCCTTCCAACATATTTGTTTTTAATAAGTCCCATACCGTAGGGAATTCCAGATTCTTGAGCATAACCAATAGCCGCTGGTATTCCTGAGTCCGGTACTCCTATTACGATATCTGCTTCAACACTATGTTCTTTTGCCAAAATCATACCTGCATTATGCCTTGCATAATATACGCTCTTGCCATCGATGATGGAGTCTGGGCGAGCAAAATAAATCAATTCAAAGATACAAGACTTTCTCTTAACCCAGTTATTTTGTTGAAAAGATTGAACTCCATCCTTATCTATAACTACAATTTCACCTGGCTCTATATCTCGTACCAACTCTGCACCAATTGCATCTAGGGCGCAACTTTCTGATGCAATTGCATAAGTATCGTTTGTCTTACCAAGACACAAAGGTCTTAAGCCATGGGGATCACGAATGCCGATTAACTTATCTTCCGTGGTGATGACTAAAGCATAGGCTCCTTTGATGATCTCTACCACTCTTCTTATGGCATTGACCATGCCATCCTTTAAGCTTCTTGCAAGTAAATTTACAATAACCTCTGTATCAATATCTGTCTGAAAGACTACTCCACTATCTTCCAACATTTCTCTTAAAGCTTTGAAATTAATCAGATTACCATTATGTGCTAGGGCGATTTGATTTGTCTTATGATTTACAAATAAAGGTTGTGCATTTCGAATATCTCCATCTCCACTTGTAGCATATCTTACATGACCTATTCCAATATTGCCCTTTAAACTTTCAATAAACTCATTACCTTTAAAGATTTCGGATACGATACCATTTTCTTTAAATTTGCTGATTTTTCCATCTTGATTTGTGGCAATGCCAGCACTTTCTTGACCTCTATGTTGTAGAGCATAAAGACCATAATAAAGCAATCTAGCCACATCTTTCTGTTCATCAGTGCAATAGACACCGACAACTCCACATTCTTCTTTTAATTTATCATCCAAATCGTCTGTTGTATGCACTCTTTTGGCTTTTCCTTCATATAGCATATCTAGTTTATTCATAAGCAAAACTCCCTTTTGAACAGTAGTCAAACAATGGTTGAGCAGTAGTTGAACAATAGTTTAACAATTGTTTAACTACCGTTCAGCTATTGTTTAACCATTGTTAAATTAACCAACTGTTTAGCATTTTTTACAGCATCTTCTGCAACTTGTCGTTCTTTTCAACCACTTGTTTTGCTAATTCTTGTTTATATTCTTTATAGGATGCTCTTAGCTCTGGGTATTTTACAGATAGAATTTGAATAGCTAGTAGCCCTGCGTTTAGGCTACCGTTAATAGCTACCGTAGCAACAGGCACCCCTGATGGCATCTGTACTATAGACAAAAGGGAATCTAGTCCATCCATAGTAGATGATTTTATAGGTAGTCCTATAACAGGAAGTGGTGTGAGCCCAGCGAGTACTCCTGGCAGATGAGCTGCTTTTCCTGCTGCACCGATTATAAGTTCTATGCCATTAGATTCTGCATTTTTAGCAAATTCAAAGGCTATTTCAGGAGTTCTATGAGCTGAAATTACTCTAGCATCTACTTCTATATTAAATTTCTTTAATATATCTATAGTCTCTTTTACAACTTGGTAGTCTGAGTCACTACCCATTACAATTCCTATTTTTGGCATCTACATTCACCTCATTATTATATTTTGAAATATTCTACACCTGATTCAAATATAAATTGATTTTTTTCGCCGCCTTGATTCTTATGAATATCTTTTCCAATTCTCTCTGAGTGTCCCATCTTACCTAATACTCTTCCATCTGGACTTGTGATCCCTTCTACTGCGTAAAGGGAGCCATTAGGGTTATACAGTCCATCATAACTTGCATTTCCTGATAAATCGACGTACTGGGTTGCAATTTGTCCCTTATCAATAAGTTCTTGTAAAGTGCTTTCATTTGCTACGAATCGTCCTTCGCCGTGAGACATAGGGATATTATACATTTGTCCAAGCTCTGCCTTATTTAACCAAGGAGAGAGATTGGAAACTACTTTTGTCATAGACAATCTAGAAATATGTCTACCTATTTTATTATAGGTTAAGGTTGGCGCAGATTCGGCTAAAGGTCGAATTTCCCCATAGGGCACTAGACCTAGTTTAATCAGTGCTTGAAAGCCATTGCAGATACCTAAAATCAAGCCATCCCTCTTATTTAACAGTTCCATAATAGCCTCTGTAATGTATGGGTTTCTAAATATTGTAGCAATAAATTTACCTGAGCCATCCGGTTCATCCCCTGCACTAAAACCTCCTGGCATCATAAGGATTTGTGCCTCCGAAATTTGTTTTGCCATATTCTTTAAAGATTCTTCAATATCCTGTGAGGACAAATTTTTAAAGACCATAGACTCCACAGTCGCACCAGCTTTTTCAAATGCCTTGATCGAATCGTATTCGCAATTGGTTCCTGGAAAAACCGGAATAAATACTCTAGGGGTGCCAATCTTTTCACCTTTATATACTCTTGGACTTGTTTCAAATCGAAGGGTTTCTAAATCGCCTATTTCATCTTCTTTTATTGGATAAACCTTAGAAAGAGGTAACTCATAAGCTTTTACTAAAGAGTCCAGGTCTATATTATCTTTGCCTATTTTAATAGATTCTTCTTCAATGGTCTCTCCTATAAGGATAAATTGATTCTCTAGCTGATTCTCTTGGTTGGCCTTTACTTCTACAAGGATGCTGCCAATGCTTTTATCAAATAGCTTTTCTACCTCAAAGGATTCCTTTACACTTACACCGATTTTGTTCCCAAAACTCATCTTAGCTAAAGCTACGCCTATACCACCTTTTCCAATCGTTTTAGCTGATAGAATGACTTTTTGATTTATTAGGTTTTTAATTTTAGAATACTTTTCTTTCAATTCCTCAAAGTCTGGAATTTCTTTCTCATCTCTTTTGATTTCCACTAAATAAACTTTTGAACCCGTTTCTTTAAATTCTGGAGACAATACATTCTCTGCCTTATCTACTGTAACTGCAAAAGAGATCATAGTAGGTGGTACTGTCAAATCATTAAAGGTTCCAGACATGCTGTCTTTCCCGCCAATGGCTGCAATTCCTAGAGCATCTTGTGCGAAATAAGCTCCTAACAGAGCACTAAAAGGTTTCCCCCATTTAATAGGATCTTTTTCTAGTCTTTCAAAGTACTCCTGCATGCTCAATCGAATTTTTCTATAATCTCCACCCATGGCTACGATTTTTGCCACCGATTCTACTACAGAGTATATACCTCCATGATAAGGGCTCCACTCACATACTTCTGGGTCAAATCCGTAGCTCATCAAACTACAAGTATTGGTCTCTCCTTTGAGGACAGGGATTTTCCCAGCCATACCTTCAGCAGGTGTAAGGGCGTATTTCCCCCCATAAGGCATAAGTACGGATCCCGCACCAATAGAACTGTCGAACATCTCCCCAAGTCCTTGCTGAGAGCAAGCATTTAAATTCTGTAACGCATTCACAAAACGTTCTTTTAAAGAATCTTCATGGTTATGATTTTGTACACTTTGCTTTGGTGAGTCAATTATTACATCTGCGTACTGTTTCGCTCCATTTGTATTTAAAAACGCTCTGCTCAAATCTAGTATGACTTTATTTCTCCATTTCATAATTAATCTGCCGCTTGCTGTAACATAGGCTACTTTTGTTACCTCAAGGTTTTCCTCATGTCCAAAGGAAATAAAGTCGTCTAAATCTTTTGCAGCTATGACTACTGCCATTCTCTCTTGGGATTCTGAGATTGCTAATTCTGTACCATTTAACCCTTCGTATTTTTTAGGTACTGCATCTAAGTCAATATCTAAACTATCTGCAAGCTCTCCTATGGCTACAGAAACACCTCCTGCACCGAAATCATTGCATCTTTTTATGAGTTTTGTCACTTTAGGTTTTCGAAACAATCTTTGAATCTTTCTTTCTTCTGGTGGATTTCCCTTTTGAACTTCAGCTCCACATTGAGTTAATGATTCTTCTGTATGTGCCTTAGAAGAACCAGTAGCGCCTCCGCATCCGTCTCTTCCTGTCCTTCCACCGATGATCACTACAATATCTCCAGGCAAAGGCTCTTCCCTTACTACATTTTTCTGTGGGGCCGCTCCAATTACTGCACCGACCTCCATTCTCTTTGCTATATATCCTGGATGATAAATTTCAGTAACTTGTCCTGTTGCAAGGCCAATTTGATTTCCATAAGAGCTAAATCCCTTAGCTGCTTCTTTTGATATCTTTCTTTGTGATAGCTTACCTGGTATTGTCTCATCTATAGATTTTCGAGGATCACCACTACCTGTTACTCTCATAGCTTGATAAACGTAACTTCTTCCTGAAAGAGGATCTCTAATGGCGCCACCTAGACAAGTCGCAGCTCCACCAAAAGGTTCAATTTCCGTAGGATGATTATGGGTTTCATTTTTAAACATTAAAAGCCATTTTTCCGTTTGTCCATCTACATCTACATCAATTTTTATGCTGCATGCATTGATTTCTTCTGATTGATCTAAATCCTCTAATAAATTCATCTTCCTACACAGTTTTGTGTTGATGGTCCCTAAGTCCATAAGGGTAATTGGTTTCTTTGTCTCAATGTATTCTCTTGAAGCTAAATACTGCTTTAAAGTGCTTTCGATCTGTTCTTTATAAGGACCTTCTTCAATTTGAATGTCTCGAATTTCCGTAAAGAAAGTAGTATGCCTGCAATGATCAGACCAATAGGTATCAATGACTTTTAATTCGGTCACTGTAGGATTTCTTTTTTCATCTTTTTCAAAGTACTCTTTGACAAATACCATATCTTCTTTGCTCATAGCAAAACCCTTTTCTTTTCGGTATTGGTCCAATTTCTCATCATTGAATGAAATAAAGCCTTCTACTACTTCGATGTCATTTGGTTCTTCTAAATCATCTGTCAGTTTTTGAAGAATCTCTAAGGATGCTTCTCTTGAATCTACTGGATTAATACAATAGTCCTTTATCTTTATAAATTCATTATCTGAGATTTTTCCTCTTAACAATATTACTTTTGCCGTTTTTACTTTTGATTTTGCTTCAGGAAGAAGTATCTGTATGCACTGTGCTGCAGAATCTGCTCTTTGATCGTACTGACCTGGCAAATACTCCATAGCAAAAAATCTTTCTTCTTCTACGTGTGGAAAATCTTCATCATATACCTTATCTACATTAGGTTCTGACAATATGAGCTTTTTAATCTGCTCATAAACAGAGTCCTCTTGAACCTCAAAATCGTATCTGTTGAGAATACGAAGTCCTTCTAAGCCAATTACGCCCAAAGTTTCCTTTAACTCTGTTTTTAAATGTTTAGATTCAATATTAAATCCTTCGCGTTTTTCTACATAAACTCTTTTAATTTTTTCAGAACTCATGTTTCTCACCTCATTTATCTATTACCTTAATAATAAAATAAACGAACGTTTTTTTCAAGTCTTTTATAAATATTCGGATATTTTTCTCTTTTGTTTCTTTTTCTATCTATGTTATTATTGATAATGAGGTGAATTTTATGTATATCAAACATTTATCCCACAGCGGATTCTTAGTTGAAAACCAAGGAAATTACTTACTATTTGATCCTATTTCTGATTTTAGTATTCCGCAGGATTATAAGAGTATGATTGTATTCTCTAGTCACTCTCATCACGATCATTTTAGTCCAAAACATTTCGAAAGCTACTATAGTGATGAAAAAGCACATTTTGTCTTTAGCAAGGATATTGAATCTAAACTTGACAAATCTACCATAAAGAATTTGCACATTATGAACAATTATGAAGAACTTAAAATTGAAGATGTAAAAATTGAGTCTTTCGGCTCTACAGATATGGGGAATTCCTATTTTATTCACTTCTTTGAAGATACCTTTTTTCACAGCGGAGATTTAAATTGGTGGCACTGGAAGAGAATGAATGAAGAGGAATTGAAAGTAGAGGAAAAAGATTTTAAGAGAGAACTACATTTACTAAAGGACAAAGTGATAAACTATGCATTCGTCCCAGTAGATCCTAGATTGGAAGAACACGGATATTTAACTATTAACTATTTTATTGAGGCCATCCATCCAAAAATAGTAATCCCTATGCACTCCTTTGGAAAATACGATTTTTATAAAGATTTAGAGCTCCATGTGAAATTAGGAGATAGTGCTTTGATTTCTATTGTAGCGGAAAATCAAAAAATTGTTTAGCCAGAATACGCCTAGATACATTTGCTCTATGTAAAACCCTCTATGCCATTATTCGTGGCCATTACGTTTCATACACTGCATAGAGTAAGAGCTTTATTAAAAGGAGCTCCTCCTTTAACAGAAAAACTCGCCGCAAGGCGAGTTTTTCTGTATCTAGTTTCTACTTTTATTCGTACATCTTATCTGCATCGTCTTTTGTTACGTGCTCTAGTAGTGCAGTTACTTTTACTTTGATTTCTTTTTCGCCTAATCGTATAGAGATTGCATCTCCTACCTTTAACTGGGTGCCTGCTTTCGCTACTTGTCCATTTACTTGAATTCTTCCTCCATCGCAAGCATCTTTCGCTACGGTTCTTCGTTTGATTAATCTGGAGTTTTTTAGAAATTTGTCTAGGCGCATGGATTCATCTCCTTCTGTATAGGTAAATCTACGCTCAATAATATCGCTGCTTTAGTAAAATGTGGGATGCCAAAAAAAGTTTTCCACTTTTACCTTTTAAAAAAAGCCGAGTAATCTCGGCTTTTTTAAACTATTTGTTGTTTACTGCATCTTTAAGAGCTTTTCCTGCTTTGAAAGTAGGTGCTTTTGATGCTGGGATAATTAATTCTTCCATTGTTTTAGGATTTCTTCCCACTCTTTCAGCTCTATCTCTTACTTCAAATGTGCCAAAACCTACTAGAGAGATTTTTTCTCCGTTTTGTAATTGTTCGATGATTGTTTCTATAAGGGAGTTTAATACTTTTTCATTATCTTTCTTTGCTAGTCCTGTTTTTTCAGTTAATGCTGAAACTAATTCGGCTTTATTCATTGATAACCCTCCTTGATAATTTTACATATTTTTATTTCATTCAATGAGTTTCATTGAATATTAACTTTTTTTCTCCTTCGAAAGTTCCCACAATGAATCCATTGTTTCTAAATCACTTTCTTTTGGACTTGTTCCTTTACCGGCTAAAGATTCCTCAATAAATTTAAATCGTCTTATAAACTTGTCCACCGTTTTGTGTAAAGCTTCTTCTGGATCAATGTGGAGTAATCTACTGACATTGACAACAGAGAAAAGCAAATCTCCCATCTCTTTTGTCATCTCTTCATCGTTGAGTTCTTCCATAGCTTCTTTTAATTCTATGCTCTCTTCTACTATCTTGTCCAAAGCAGGCAATGGATTATTCCAATCAAAGCCAACTTCAGCAGCTTTTTTTTGAATTTTTTCTGCTAAATAGAGAGAAGGCAGAGATTTTGGTACTGCTTCCATGATTTCATATTGATACTGAAAGCCTTTTTCTGTTTTCTTTAATTCTTCCCAGCTTTTGTCTATTTTTTTATCTTTATTGAAAATATGTGGGTGCCTATTGATTAGTTTTTGATTAATACCTTTTACTACATCTTTCAAATCAAACAAACTTTCTTCTTTTGCAATTTGACAATGAAAGATAATTTGTAACAACAAATCCCCTAATTCTTCAATAAGATCATCTGGGTTATTTCTTTCGATGGCATCTATGACTTCATAAGCTTCTTCGATAAGGTATCTTTTAAGGGAATCGTGAGTTTGTTCTTTGTCCCAAGAACATCCTGTCGGGCTCCTTAATTGCTCCATAACAGATATTAAAGTATTTATATGCTCTAATTTAGGTTTTTGAACAGGTGGAATATATACTGTAGTCAAATAGTCAATCCATTCAATTCGGTCTAACTGGTATAATGGAATCTTTTCTATTTTTTCTCTGTTTTTTATACCACTTCCACTCAATACATATATTTCTTGTTCATCATCATAAATCTCTAAACATACTAGTTTTACATCGGATGCTACATAACGATCGTAAACTTGCGTGATGATATTTCCAATACCTGGATCTGGTGGATTTGTTTCTAGGGAAACAGCATTTAACATTTTAAGTCCATTAATGGGGTCTATTCTTAAAGAAGTAATTACTACATCGAGAAAGCTCATACTGGAATGAATTTCAATATTGCCTTCGTCTTGTCTATTATCTAATACTTTTAGTAGGATTTCAACTGTTTTCTCAGCAAATAATGGATGTCCAGGCACTGCAAAGACAATTTTTTGCTCTAATTGAGCTTTTTCTACTAAGATATCTGCAATTTTATGGTAAATCTCTTCAAATGTGTCGGCATTCTCATATAAATAATCAAAACCCTCAATGGCTATTCCTTCTTGAATCAAATCTTCAATCAGAGGATGCTTTGTCGTTCGAACGTAGACAAGAGGCGCATTTTTCATAAGTCTATAAGATTCTAATGTCAAATGTTCTATATTCCCCGGTCCTAATCCAATAACATGAATCGTCCCCAATAGATCACTTCCTTTCTAATCAAGGTGGTCTGTCGTAGGCTGTAGCTCCTTTGCTCCCCCCTACTTAATCATTCTCCCAAATCTATCAATAATCTTCTTTCCACCTGGCATAAGGGCTAGTTCTCCTTTTGTAATTCCTTTTATAAGAACAAGTACTGTAAAGTACACGATAACACATAGTACTATGGCTATCAATACATTGATGCTGTTTGGTAAGAAATTGCTGAATAGATTGTAGATGTATACCCCAAATGCGCCCATAATACCAGATGCGATTAAAGGTTTAATAATGGTTTGACTTACATTAATCTGTATGTTCACCGTACGCTTAATGGCAATATAGTTTAAAATGCTTGTAACAGCAAAAGCTCCTATATTAGATATTACCATACCGTAAATATTAATACTGGGTATTGCCATTAAAATGTAATTAAGTACAAATTTTACGATAAGAGCAATAAACAAATTAAATACAGGAATTCTAAATTTGTCTAAAGCCTGCAACACGCTTTGTAAAATATTACCCACCATAATAAATACCACACTATAAGCCAAATATCTTAAGATGGCTCCTCCGTTATGAGCGGAAGGAAACAATAAGTCAAATATAGGCTGTGAATAGATGGATAAGCCAACTGCGCATGGTAAGGAGATAAGTAGCATCGTGCGAATGCCTAGTTCTGTTTTGTGTCGAATAGATTCCATATTTTTTATGGCAAAAGATGTACTAATTGCCGGCACTAAAGTTAAAGACATAGCCGAGCTAAATGTCAAGGGCACATTGATCATCGTCTGTCCTAAGCCAAAGTCGCCAAACAAAATAGTAGCCATTTTTTGATCTATTCCTGCTACACCTAGTCTTGACACGTAAGTAAAAGAGTTTATTAAACCAAATAAAGACACAAAAGCAGAAGCTAAAGTTACTGGCACTGCAATATTTACCAATCTTTTTAGCAAAGCCCTATAGGATTCTCTTTTAAACTTTTTCTTAGATTTCTCAATAGGTCGTTTAAAATCTTTTAGGAATACATTCATAGCAAATAACAAGAAAATTGTAGTTGCAGCAGCTGCAATAGAGGCTCCTGCAGAAGCACCACCAGCTCCCTGTGCTTGTCCATATTGACTTGTCAAATAGATACACAGACCAATTCCAAATATTACTCTTACAAAGGATTCAATGATTTGAGAGATGGCACTAGGAGTCATCATCTGCATGCCTTGAAAAAAACCTCTAATGGCACACATAATCGAAACAAAGAACGGGGCAGCTGCAAGTCCTATAATAGCGTAATAAGTACCTTCATCCCAATCTGCTAGTTGAATAATCCAATTTGCACCAAAATACAAAAATGTACTAGACACACTACCTATGACGATTAAAAGGATCATAGATAGCTTAAATACATTATATACTCCATAGTAATTCTTAACAGAGGCTCTCTCTGCAATCATTTTCGATATGGCAACGGGAATTCCTACAATGGATACCGTTAATAACAGATTATAAATATTGTATGAACTGTAATACAAACCATAACCAAAGCTATCTAAGATACGACCTATGGGTATCTTGAAAAACAATCCTAATAGCTTGGAAATGATGCCTCCAATCGCTAATATCCCTGCACTTTTTATATACGAACTCAAGGCAATCCCCCTCTTTTATAAGATCCATGTTCTAAGTTGTAAGTAAAACCCCAGTCACCAAAGGTAACTATAAAGCACTTCCTTAGAACGTAAAACTTAAAACTCACAACTAACAAAGGTAGTGTGGCACCCATTAAGTGCCATACTACCTTTGTTATTATATCACCTATTTTTTTGTACTCAATTCTTTTTTTGCATTCTCTACCCTTTTCGGTAATATTTTTTTAGTTTTTCTCCTCCAGGTATCATATCTAGATCCTCTTGTTTTATAGTGTTTGTCAAGAACAAAGCTATTGTATAAAAAGGTACGGCCCCTAAAACAATTAAAATAATTGCAATGCTATTGCTAAAATAGGCAAAGACGATATTTCCTAGCAACATTAAAAATACAGCCATAATCAAACTAGACAGTAGAGGCTTTATAATCGTTTGCCATATGTTTACCCTATAACCTGTAATTTTTTTTAATATTCTATAATTTAGTAGCGCGATGACGCCAAAAGATACAAAGTTGCTGATAATCATACCATCAATATTTAGCCCTGGAATAGCTATCAATGTATAGTTTAATATAAACTTGATGATCGTTCCTATTA
>NZ_CALNCS010000128.1 GCF_937875145.1 Alkalibaculum bacchi
TTATGCAAAATCGCAAGGTGTGTACCACCTTGCCCTGCTTGCCACTTTTGTTTGGGGAAAAATTATAAAAGAAAAAGAACGGTTCAATTTTCCGTCCTTTTCCCTGAGTTGACTTCTTGTATTCCCCTTGCAGTAGCGGTCATAATAGTTAAATCTTTGCTATCCATCCCATCAAGCAGGCTTTCAAGTTGTCTGCGTTGCGTAGATTTGCCTGCTTCTCTATTTGGAAAAAAGAATTGGTCTACCGATACATCTAAAATCGTGACAAGTTCATAAAAAATTTGTAGACTTGGATGCTGTCCACTGTTCTCAATAGATGCAATATATCGAGGAGCAATGTTCATTATATCCGCTAATTGATTTCTTGACATTCCCTTTGCATTCCTTGCTTCCTTTATCGCTTGACCTAAAGCCTTAAAATCGTATTTTTCATTTTTTTTCTTCATAAATTACTTCACCCTACTACATCTTACTGTTCATCCTTTTGTTTTGGATATGAGTACACATATCATATACATGACTTAAATGAATCATCGTATTCTTGTTATTACTCAAATTGTCATATATAATATAGAATGTAGCCAATAAAACGAATTGTGTATCATGAATTATATTTCTACCTCCAAAAAATTAAAAATGGAGAAATTAAGGTCAGTGGATATAAAAGATGATAGGAGAATAGAATATTAAGTATTCTACGTTTTAGTCGTTTATGGACGAAATCGAAAATGCAGAAAACTCTATAGATAGACGTTATAAAATAGCCATGTTAATATTGAGAAGTAATTAGAACTTATGGAGGTGGTTAATATAAAAAAGATATTGATTGTTGAAGATGATCTGTCTTTATCCAGCGGTATTGCTATCGCCTTAAAAGACAATGAACTTTCTTTTGTGCAGGTGCAAGATTTAAACTCTGCCTGGATACAAATCAAAAATACCAGTTTTGACTTGATTATATTAGATATTAATTTACCAGATGGAAATGGCCTAGATTTTTTGAAAGAACTGCGAAGAAACTCTACCGTTCCTGTAATCATATTGACCGCTAAGGATATGGAGACAGATGTAGTTACCGGTCTTGAATTGGGGGCTGATGATTATATAACCAAACCTTTTAGCTTGATGATTTTACGTGCAAGGGTTCAGACTCAATTAAGAAAAGTTGATTCAATTACTGTCGATCAAATACAGCTTGATAATTTTAAATTTGATTTTGTTAAAATGGAGTTTTCGAAAAAAAATGCTTCGATTGAGCTTAGCAAGACTGAGCAAAAACTGCTACGCATTTTACTTGAAAATAGAGGTCATACATTAACGAGAGCATGTTTAGTGGATGCTATTTGGACAAATAGTGCTGAATATGTGGACGAAAATGCTCTTTCGGTTACAGTTAAACGTCTACGAGATAAATTAGAAGATATACCATCCTCTCCTCAGTATATTAAAACTGTTTATGGTATAGGTTACACTTGGGTGGTGACGTAATGGATAATTGGATTTTTATTATTGTAATGGCTGTTGCTATTTCAGTTTCAACTGTCATTTTCGTTATTCTATTATATCGTAGAAGAATGCGAAGAATATTAGATTCACTGAACAATATGCTGGACAGAGCCATAGATGGAGATTTTACCGAATATTCCCTTGACGAATCTGCCTTGTCAGCAGTGGAAGCGAAAATGGATCAATTTTTATCTTCATCCTCGGTATCTTCTAAAAATCTAGTTGCAGAAAAAGAAAACATCAAAATTCTTATTTCAGATATTTCTCATCAGACAAAGACGCCCATTGCTAATATTATTTTATATACACAGCTTCTCGGCGAACAAGATTTGCCAGAAGATTGTGAGGTTTATATAAAAACACTATCTGAGCAGGCGGGGAAACTAGATTTTCTTATTAGTGCATTAGTAAAAATATCACGTTTGGAGAGTGGTATTATTACTGTTCAGCCGCAAAAAGGTAATTTACAAGAGCTACTTGAAAATGCAATCACTCAAATTTTTCCTAAAGCAGAAGCAAAAGAGATTGACATTCAAGCGAAATCAACTGACGGTATAGCCTATTTCGACCCAAAATGGACAGTCGAAGCCATATACAATGTTCTCGACAATGCTGTTAAGTATTCGCGGTGTCATAGCATCATCAAAATTAGAGTCATACCTTATGAGCTTTTTTTTAGGATTGATATCACTGATCAAGCTATGGGAATCGAAGAAGATGAACAGAGCAAGATATTTACTCGATTTTATCGTTCCCCAGCGGTAAGTACTAAAGAGG
>NZ_CALNCS010000129.1 GCF_937875145.1 Alkalibaculum bacchi
TCCTCCTTGATTTTTTTAGTTCCTTACAGAACTTGTAATTAAGCTCAAGATAATCCTGGTAGATTATTTGTTCTTTAAACTTAACTTCATAGCATTCATCAACACGGCACACTAAAGGCCTATCATCATATATTGTGCAAATATCATTTTTCAGATACATGCAAATACCATCCCCGTTATGCAATTCATTGTATATTGGTGATTTGCATAGATTCCTGCAACATTCACCGCATTTATCACGCTCATACATTATTTAAACTCCAATATAGAAGATTCGTCTTTCATGAAATCATCAAAACTTCCACTGTAAGGCAATGCAATACCAAGGGCTTTATATTCATTTAGTAATAAAACATGTAACTCTTCTTCGTTATCTGTTTCTTCCATCATTTCAAGCATCTTATCATATTGCTCTGTTTCCTTTTTGAAGAGTTCAATATCAATTTGTTCAAGTTGAGATAAATATAGTGCGAAAGCTTCATTTATTCTAATGTATGCATCCAGTTGCTTCTGAAGTGGCAAACTAATCCCTGCTCTAATACATACTTCTCTAAACACTAGTGATACTAATCTAAACCACGCCACAATATTAAGTCTCAAGAAAAAGGTTACCCAGTTCCCGCCTGAACGAATAGCTGCATCAGCACCATCCATAAGGCACAATGTTCCATCACCGATTATTAACATAATTCTGAGGTCATCATGTCGTTTTGATGGAATGCACTCAGCAAGCGGTCTTTTGTGATAAAAATAATGCTTAATTGCCCATGTTAGCTTAATAGACAAGTCGCATAAAACTACTGGAATAGCCATTGTAAGTCCAAATCTTGCATCATACCCTCCTTGGAAAACCTTTGTTGCAACAGTAGCAAGAGTGTTTCGATCTGACCCTACTTGAAGGCTTCCAAAATCGCACAGCTGAAACAATTCATAAAACGGAATCACAACTCCGCTTCCACGTCCTACCGCACCAGAACTGCCTGCAACATCAGACATGATATGACCAAACCAGTTTGCTACGCCACAAAATAATTTTGAAACAAAATTATGTCCTTGCAACTCATAGGTATCTGTTTGAATTGTTATCAACTGACCATTGCTCAAAAAAGATGACGTAGATGTAAATTGATTTAATATAGAGAAAAACAGTCCAATTATATCAGGTGAATGTGCCAAAGATTTCATATGATGGTTTTTTGCAGACATATTAAACAAACCACCAACATCACCGGAATGGCGTTGGTCGTAATTGACAGGGAATTTTTTCTCTAAAAATCCAATAGCACTTGCTACACTTTTTTCTTTTCCTTCTCTTGGTGACCATCCCCAAGTCTTTGCAAAGAGCATTACAGTTTTATCTACTTGTGAATCCGTCCACGTTTGAAGTTTACTACCACCGGGAGCACCAACTAGAAATATATCAACCATTCCAGCTATTGCACCACATCCAACAGCAATCAAATAATCATATTTATCACATTTGTCATGGTAAAAATATGGTTTTAAATCTTTTTCATTGCGCAATGTACCAATGTCCATATCCCTCACAAAACCACTCCTGTTTTTATAATTATTATCGGTTGTTAACTTGTTTTTCAATAGATCAATCATAATGAATTTGTAATTCTCAGGTCATACGGAGCACTTCTTAACTTCTTCCATTTTATCTTATTATACATCTAATAATAAATTATAATAATGAAAACTATTTTTTTAATAACAAACCTTTAAATATCCTCATGAAATAAAAACATATGGAAAGACTAATCTATATTATAAACCATACACAGTGGAGGTTATAAATGAAAGTAGGTGTGATTTCAGATACTCATATACCAAAGAAGACTAAAGAGCTGCCTAAATTCGTTTTAGACACCTTCCAAGGAATAGATTCTATTATCCATGCTGGTGATATAATGACAATAGATGTTATATATCAACTAAACGAAATAGCGCCTGTAACAGCTGTTGCAGGTAACAACGATTCAGTACATTTACATGAAATATTAGGGAGTAAAAAAATATTAGATATAGGCAATTTTAGAATTGGTATTACTCACGGTCATGGCCAAAGTGGTAAAACCATAGACCGTGTAATAAAATGTTTTCAAGAGGACGAAGTAAACTGCATTATTTTCGGGCACAGCCATATGCCATTATCACAGGTCTATAAGGACATTTTACTATTTAACCCAGGCTCGCCAACAGACAAAAGGCGAAACAAAAATTATTCTTTTGGTATTTTAGAGATTCATGAGAGTATTCATCCTCATATAGTATATTTTTAATGACTCAATTTTTGACTCAATTTTCCACGTGCCTCGTGGGTCACATTAAGTTCCTGAAATATGTTCCCTATTGGTTTTGTGGCTACGCTTTCCTATAAGCCCGTCTTTCTGCATATTCCGCACATTGCAAACAAACTATAATTTTTTTGCCACGATCATCTATATATTTCCGCCTTGAATCTCTCGAAGTCTTCTTATTGCAAATATTGCATCTTTTTTTAAACATTAGCCTCCTCCTTCTAGACTTATCCCAGGCTATATTTCAGAACCTGGTTTTGATGGAATCTTAATAGGGATTTCGACACTTTCGTAAGTGGTTTATATGATCATTCATCTCCGTAGCATTCACATGCCAGCTTATACTGACTTTTCCCTAACGCTCAATACCATAGCTTTTGTCTACAGCACCTTAGGGTAGTTTGAAATCACCACCTGTATGGCGAATTCGGTGGG
>NZ_CALNCS010000130.1 GCF_937875145.1 Alkalibaculum bacchi
ATTTCCGATATAGGGAGAACGGTACTACTTTCAAGTTTCACTTTAATTTCTACAAGTTCAAAAGGAGTATTGCCTAATTTTCTAATTTGCTCTTCTACTCTTAAAGGATCTAAAGGTTTATTGATTGCCTTCTCACTTAATTTTTCTCCTCTGCACTCTACTACTATATCGCCGTATTTCATTTTCACCTGCAAAGGCTGTGACATTTTAAGCTCAACTTCTACTTCTATTGGAAGTTTTCTTGGAAACTGCGGGCTTAACAATTCTGTAGTCTTCAACTCTATAGCGCGATCCGAGGTTTTGTAAATACGGTCTTTTGAGTGGAAGGATCTACGCAAAGGGATCTGAACCGTCTCCCCTGCCTTTGCCCTTTCTACCTCTTGGCCCTTTATATCGAATATCTTCCCTAAAGTCTCTCCAAATTCTGTACGGTCTCCAAGGATTAATAAGCCGTCTCCCTTTGTTAGATGATTCTCTAATTTTACAGTGGCCTTATCTTTTTTTGTAGATACAATTTCACCAACAAAGATTCCTCTTTTTCTTGGATTATCTTTAACAATAAATTCTTCAGATGATAAGTTTTCACTATCAAAATATCCTGTAGTAAATTTGCGATTAAAAACTTGTTCTATATCTAATCTCTCTTCTTGAGAAAGATTTGTAATATTTCCTTTAAAATAACTATCTATTAATTTTCGATAAGCACTTACAACTGTATAGACATACTGAGCACTTTTCTTTCTGCCCTCTATTTTGAAGGAGTCTGCTCCCGTTTCAATAAGGTCTGCTATAATATCTAATGTATTTAAATCTCTAGGGCTTATAAGATGACCTTTGTCTATTATATAATCATCTACTTTTAGTTCGTAAGGTTTTCTACAGGGCTGAGCGCAGCTCCCTCGATTTCCACTTCGTCCACCAATCATAGAACTCATAAGGCATTGTCCTGAATAGCACACGCACATAGCGCCGTGATTAAAAATTTTAATTTCTGCCTTTGTATTATTCACGACTTCCTTTATCTCTGGAATAGTCATTTCTCGCGCCAATACTACTCTTTCAAACCCTAAATCTTCTAAGAGCTTTACTCCCTCTATTCCATGGACAAACATCTGAGTGCTACTGTGCATTGGAAAATGAGGCAGAGCTCTCTTTAAAAGATAAAACAAGCCTAAATCCTGTACAATCAGAGCATCCGCTCCAGCATGGTATAAAAAATATACATAATCTAATACATCCTCTAACTCCTTATCTTTTAGGAGAATATTAATGGTTATATATACTTTTACTTGGAAGAGATGACAATAAATGATGATTTCACTTATTTCTTCTCGACTAAAATTTGTTGCATTTCTTCTAGCATTAAACTCTTTCCCGCCTAAATACACCCCGTCTGCTCCTGCAAATACAGCTGCTTTTAAGGCTTCCATATGTCCAACTGGGGCTAGTAATTCTGGTTTTTTCATATTGTTCCTTACCTCGTTTTCTTAAGATGATGAATTATTAAATAGACCATAGCCATTGCTATCATGATCTCTATGTAAAATAAATAATCCAAAATGCTTCTTACCTTAAGGTCTGACTGGGAATAAATATCCGCTCTACCAATCTCTTTTCCATCAAAGGAGTAGCTAATTTGCCCAATAATTTGTTCTAAAGAAATGTTATCCCTTAAGGTATATGTATTTTCTGAAGTCTCTTCTAAAAGATTTTTATCGTAGATGATTTGGCTTTTCATATGCTCACTTTCTTCTTTGCCTAAAAGTAATACCAAATCTTTCTTAACAATTACAGGAACTTGATCTATTGATTTTGCATTATCTAAGAGGAGTTCATCTATTTTCTGGTCAGCCTCAAAAAGTTTCGTGTACTCATATTGTTCTTCTGCATAATTCAGAAGCTCTACTGCTTCACCCCATATTTCTTCATCAGTACTTTTATAGAGGATACCTATAAGCTCCTGATTATCTCTAGAAGACAAAAACACGAGACACTTTCCAGCTTGACTTGTATTTCCCGTCTTCATACCTTTTACATCTTCTGTATAATAGGGATTGTGTCCTATCTTCAGGCCTTTAGACACTTGGTCTAATATGGGGTGTAAGAGGTAGTTTGTATTATACCATTTATGCGTAACTAGGGGATTAGCAAGAGAGTAATTTGTGGTTTTAACGATTTCTCTTGCTATATCATATTTTAATAGCTCTTGCGCCATTAAAAGCATATCCTCTAAAGTAGTATAGTGATTATCACTATGTAATCCATGAGGGTTTTCAAAATTGGTGTGTACAGCTCCTATTTCCTTTGCCTTCTGATTCATCATCTCGATAAAGTGCTCAATGGCCCCCTCTTCGTCTTGCACCTTTCCTACTGCGTTTCCAACACCACGAGCTAAAGTATATGCTGCATCATTGCCTGATGGGAGCATCAAACCGTAAAGGAGATCCTTAACAGACAAAATCTCTCCCTCTACTAAATCAGCTTTGCTGCTATCACTTGAAATCCGCTTGATCTCGCTGCCAACTGTAATTTGATCTTCTAAATTCATATTTTCTAAAGCTACAATTGCTGTCATGATTTTTGTAGTACTAGCAGGATAAAACCTCTCTTCTTGGTTTTGTGCATAAAGAACTCTACCACTGGTCTCTTCAAGGAGAAGTATTCCCCTCTCGTTAGGAAAAGAAGGCTCTATTGCCAATACAGTATTTCCACATAATGTAATTAATACTAAGAATAATATTATTGCGCTTTTCTTCATTGCCATACCTCACATGTTCGTTCTAAAATCTATGTAAAAACAATAGTTCGCTAAGGGGACGTTCCCGTCCAAGCAACCGTCTAACTTTTAAATAAGAAAGTTGGCCACTTGCAATGCCAACTTTCTTATATTTCTATTCAAATAAATTTACTGTAGTTTCAAAGAGTTCTTTTGCTTCTTGTATTTTTCGGTCATTTCCAAGTACGCAAAGGTAATTTTCGCTCATAGCTTCTTTTACAATCTTTGCAGTGTCTTGAATGTCTTCTATAGTACAAGAGAGAACCTGATTTCTTTCTCTTTGTAAATCTTCTTGTCTTATATTTCTCAAATAATTACCTGTAGCCGTATTTCCCTTCATTGCTGGAGTCATAGGTGTATCTAGATTGCTTATAGTACCTATAATGTACTTATTCATTTCTCTTTGAGACGCTTCAAAAGTTTCAATAAACTGAGACATATTGTCGATTGTATTTACCGTTTCCTTTAAATTAGGATCTCGATAGGAGCCTACAAATAAGGTACCTGATCTACCTATGCTAAAAAAAGCACCATATGCGCCACCTTGAACTCGGATTTTATTCCACAAATACTCTGTGCTCATAATAGACTTTACAACCTGTAGTGCACCACTGTACTCATATCCTAAATCTAAGACATTATACGCTTTTCCTACATATTGTACCTTACTGGAAGTCATAAGTCCTTCATTAAATTTTCCCATTTCAAATTCGTATTCATTTCTTTTCACTTTTTCATCTTTTAATTGATTATACAAAGACTTTAAGGAATTTGTTACTTCGTCGTAATTCTCTTCATCACAAATCAAACTAAATATGATGCTATTTTTGTTAAAGAGCAGTTCACTAGTCTCTTTAAGTTTTGCAAGAATTTCATCCGCTTTGTTATCAAAGTCCTCTTCTAAGGTTTTAATAAATTCATAGTAGTCAATTCCGTCAATAGACTCTAAGAACTTTGCTGATTTAGCATAATAAGAGTTTACTCTATTGGCTACAATTTTATGACCTGAGCTCATAAAGAGCATTTCTGTTCTAGCCTTAGAACTTTGAATAATTTCTTTTAATCTTTGCTTCTCATGGTATTTACAATGGACAATCATTTGACTCATAATATGGAAGAGTTTATCAAGATGTTCCTTTAGCGCTCTTCCCCTTACGATAAATCTAGGTTCATATTCTTCGATATTTTTACTATTTGCATAGACATCAATATCAAAATCAATACCTCCTGTGTAAATTTCAATTTCATTGGTCAATTGTTCAAAAGAGTATTCTTGTGTGCTGACTTCTCCTAAATACCTAGCTAGAAGGGCAACATAGGGAATATACTCTTTTTCCACATTTTTTATATCAAAAAGCAAACTAGTGTAGACAATTCCATTTGTGTGCACTGGCGTATGGAGGACTTCTACATTTTTAAATTTCTTTATCTCTAAAGGTAATTCTTCCGTCTTCTTTCCAATATCTTCAATTGGTAAAACTGGAATCTTCTCAATATCCGTTGGATCATCAGATGTATTCTGTCTTATAATCAAATCTTTTGTTTCCTTAATAAGAGATTCTAACTCCTCTTGATTCAATCGTTCCTTGTATTCTTTTAGATGCTTTTCAATCTCATGGTCCCCTTTATCCACTAATCCTTGTTCTGGTTTTGCTATCAATAAACTACAGTGATTGTTATCTAAAAGATACTTTTGTATCAAGTTTTCAAAGTAATTCTGATCTATGTTGTTTCGTATGAATTCAAAATCATCTTCATACTCTAAGTACATAGAGGGATCCGAATCGTAAAGCCAACTATCCATAATATTGATGCCATAGATTAAGCCTTTAGGGTATGATCCAAAATCTGCTTCTTTCATTTTAAATTCTGAAATATTGATTGCCGCTTTAATTTGATCTCTATCAATACCATTTTCTACTAAGCTATTTAGAGTCTCATTTATAATTTTCTTAAACTCTTCTTTTTTGCTTTCTTCAGAGTTTTTAATCATAATGCTAATAACAGGTTGTAAAATACCTCCATCGAAAGAACCCATGACATCCTTACCTAATTCTGCCTGAAGTAAGGCCTTCTTTAATGGGGCAGATGGAGAGTTTAATAGGATATGAGCTAAGATCTCCAAGCCTAAATGAGTTTGTGGATCTGTCGAGACACCAGTAACCCAGTTCATCGTGAGGAAAGTCTTCTCTTTTGTAGACTCTGTGTTGGATATAGGATAAGAGTAGACTTTTTCTTTTGGCTCTTTAAAAGGCCTTTGTATTGAAATAGAAGAATCGATTTGTAATTTGTCGTATTTAGACAGATAGTTTTCATGAACAAAAGCTAAATGCTCTAAAATATCTCCATCACCATAAAAATAAATATAACTATTAGATGGATGATAGTATTTCTTGTGAAAATCGATAAAATCTTCATAAGTCAAATCTACAATAACATCTGGATCTCCTCCAGATTCTAAACCATATGGCGTATCTGGAAATAAAGTCTCTTGAACTTTTCGATTGACTACTTCTTCTGGATTAGAAAAGGCACCTTTCATCTCATTGTAAACAACGCCTACATAGCGAATATCATCCTCTGCATTTTCTAAATGATAATGCCATCCTTCTTGTAGAAAAATTCCTTTTTCATCGTAGATCTTTGGATTAAACACAGCATCTAAATAAACATCCATAAGATTTACAAAATCTTTATCATTCATACTTGCAATAGGATACATGGTCTTATCTGGGAAAGTCATCGCATTTAGAAAAGTATTTAGGGAGCCTTTAATTAATTCTACAAAGGGTTCTTTGACAGGATACTTTTCCGATCCGCATAAAACAGAATGCTCCAAAATATGAGGTAAGCCCGTGCTATCTGTTGGTGGAGTACGAAAAGAAACGGAAAAGACTTTATTATCGTCTTCATTTGAAAGATAGTAAAGTTTTGCCCCTGTCTTTTCATGTTCAAACAAATACCCAGTAGAATCTACCTCTTTAATCGATTTTGATTCTATTAATTTGAATCCACTATATACTTCATTAATTTTTAAATTCATTCAATCACTCCTCGTATAATATGTTTAGGCTCATTATTTAATGGTCTA
>NZ_CALNCS010000131.1 GCF_937875145.1 Alkalibaculum bacchi
GATGCAACTGATAAGGAAGTTATGAAGATTTCTAGAATCACATTAATCGCGATTACAATAGTAGGAGTGCTTATTGCCTTAGATGAAAATAGCGTTATTTTTAATGTAGTATCCTTTGCTTGGGCAGGTTTCGGTGCAACATTTGGTCCTATTATGCTGTTCTCCTTATTTTGGAAGAGAACGACAAGAGAAGGCGCCATTGCGGGTATGCTTACCGGTGGTATAATGGTATTTATATGGAATCTTTTCATTAAACCTCTAGGTGGTATATTTGGCATCTATGAACTAATGCCAGCGTTTATTCTTTCTTGTATAGCTATTATAATAGTTTCACTGATAACAAAAGAACCATCAGAAGAAATACAAAAGGAATTTGATCTTGCAAAACAAGCTTAATATGAATTACATAATTCAAAGCTTCTTCTGATTAGGGAGAAGCTTTTTATGTACTAAGAAAAGTTCTAGGTATTAATTAAGTTCTTATTAAATACTAATAATTGGATGCAACAATCACAAATAATGATCTAAAAGAATTTGCTTAGAACTTACAACGTAGAGGTAAGTGACAACTCCCAAACAACCTCAGATGGGAAGCCGCTGAGGTGATCTGTGGCATATTTATGGTATAATAAATTTTGTAGATAAAAAGCTAAGTTAGATATTTAGGAGGTTAATATGATTAGAAAGCAATTGTTATTGTCTATATGTTGTAGCCTATTGCTACTATTTGCCGGTTGTTCTAGCCAAAAAGATCCTGTAGGTTTGGTAGATCAGTATATTAAATTATGGGAATCAAAGGATTATGAAGATATGTATGCAGTTATTTCCCCAGAAGATAAGGATGGATTATCTTTAAAGGAGTTTAAAAAGGCATACGAGGAGCTTTATACAGATTTGAAAGTAGATTCGATAGCTGTAGAAAACTTAGGGGATGAAAAGAAATTAAAAGAAAAAATTGAAAACGAAGATAAAGTGAGTATCCCGATTAAGGTCACCCTTCAGACGGCCTATGGTGAAAAATCCTATAATCTAGAAGTGAGCGTAGTAAAAGAAGAAGTCGAAGATAAGTCTTCTTGGTATATTGATTGGGATTACGATTTGATATATGAAAATCTTGAGGCTGGAGACTCTATCATTACGAGGAACACTTCACCTGTTCGCGGGGTTATTGCAGATCGCAATGGCAATAAATTAGCTCAAAATAGCACTGTAATTCAAGTAGGTATTGTCCCTGGTAGACTAGGAGATATGAAAGAAGAAGTCATTAGGGATATAGCAGAAGCTTTCTCTATTTCTGAAGATTATATAAAAGACCGATTAAATCTCTCATGGGTAAAGGACGAATCTTTTGTAGATATTGTAAAAATACCTATAGAGCAAGTGTCTCAAATAGAAGAAATATATGCTAAAAATAATGGTGCTACGTATAAAGAAATAGTTGAACGGGTTTATCCCTATAAGGAAGTAGCTGCTCATTTAACAGGTTATCTAGGTTATATTGGTGAGGATGAATTAAAGGAGTTAGAGGGTCAAGGATTTACTTCAAACAGCAAGCTAGGCAAGACTGGCTTAGAGAAAATTTTTGATGAGACATTAAGAGGAGTACCTGGCAAAAAAGTTGTGATAGCAAGCAATAAGGGAACAGAAAAAGAAGTTTTAAAGGAAGAGAAGGCAAAAGACGGAGAAGATTTAGTAATTACTATCGACATAGACCTACAGAAAAAATTATATGAAAGTATGAATGGGGAAAGGGGAACTGCAGCTTCTGTAAACTATAAAAATGGTGAAATTTTAGCCATAGTTAGTTCACCTTCTTATGACCCGAACAAATTCACTTTAGGGATCACTTCAGGAGAATTAACAGCTCTTCAAGAAGATAAAAGTAATCCACTTCTAAATCGGTTTACCAAGGTCTATACACCTGGTTCTGTTCTCAAGCCTATTACAGCTGCAATAGCTTTAAATGGTAAGGTGATTGATGAGAATTTTACTATAAATGTGAAGGGGAAAGATTGGCAAAAGGATTCATCTTGGGGAGATTATTATATCACTAGAGTAACAGACCCAGGAACTCCAGTAGATTTAGAAAAAGCTATGGTTTACTCGGACAATATATACTTTGGTCAAGTAGCTCTGAAAATTGGAGAAGAAAATTTTATTCAAAGGGCAAAAGATTTTGGCATCGGAGTAGATTTAAAGATACGTTATAGTATGAATGAATCACAACTTGCAAATAAAAATAAAATTTCAAGTGAAATCTTGCTAGGCGATACAGGCTATGGACAAGGGCAAGTATTAACTAATATTTTAAATATACCAAAAGCTTTCTCTGCCTTTACTAACGATGGAGGCATAGTAGAGCTAAAGTTAATTATGGATAAAGCCGAACCTGTAATAACGAATATAATATCTAAAGAAGTCTCTAATAAAGTCTTTGACCTAATGGTAAAGGTAGTAGAAGACCCTAAAGGAACAGGACATGAAGCTTATATTGCAGGCAAGACCATTGCAGGAAAAACAGGAACCGCAGAAGTAAGCGATGCAAATGAGTCTAATCAAAAGGACGAAATAGGCTGGTTTTCAGCCATAGACAAAAGTGAAACTACCCCATATATTACGACTATGATGATAGAAGAAGTACAAGGCAGAGGTGGAAGCCATGTAGTAGTGCCGAAGGTTAGGGCGTTTATACAAAATTATGAATAGTTGGTAAATCAAAGTAGTGAACAATAGTTGGGCGATAGTTAAACTATTGCCCAATTTTTTTTGTGAATAGACAAGTTTTTTTATTCATCTTCAGATTTCTACTTTTAAGTTTTTCCTGTTCAACTGTCCACCAGTAAGAATTTTTTTCAGAAAAAGAAGGAATTTACTAACTTGTGTAGAATTATATACTTAAGTTTAGTCTCTTTAACGATATGTGTTTTTGTACCCGGTAAAGATTGCATATACAAAAGCGCTTTATGGAGCGGATAGTAAGAAAATTAATGTTTCTTCTTAAACAGCCAAAATTCTACAAAAAATGCGCAATGAAAAATCTAATATTATAAAATAGGATCTTATGAAGCTGAAATTAGAAAACCTATGAAAATTCTCTTGAGAAAAAAAGTCTATCTATGAAGCAAATAAGGGATTTATTGATACATATAGCGCAGAAAAATATAAAAAGGCAGTGATTCAAATTGTGAAGGATTTAAACTTAAAAATGTAAAATTAAAAGTGTAGCTTGTAAAGTGATACACCTCGCTTTAAGGCAAGGTGATTTTTCGCTTAACACGTTTTTAAGGATGTATTAAGATTCACTTAAGAGTCATATATTATTCTTAGTAAATAAAATAGTACAAAGGGGTCATGTAAAATGCAATTGTCTACAAAAAATAAAATTATTCTTTTGATTATGTCCGTAAGCATATTTATTATAACCTTTTTAACTTATATGACGGGCCATTCTGTTACATAGTAAAAAGAGTCAAGCTATAGGATTTATAAAATACGTAATATGAACTGAAAACTCATTTTATAGATTTGGCTACTAAAGGTAGCCAATCCACTAGGCTAGTATTCGAGTTGTTATTTTAGTTCTTCATCCCATTTGACGATATCTTCATAATGATTGCTTACATCTATAACAGTTAATTTTTTATTCAATCTATCTACCTTACGCTTCATCTGGCTCAAGGCTTTTAATACGGCACCATTTTTTGTAGTAGAAGTACCTCTAATGAGTTCATTTAAGGCTGGGTCATTTATAATTACAGTAAATTCATCTCCATCAATTTGTTGGAACTCTTCAAGCAAAGCTATATAAGCTTTGATACCAACTGCAGCTGGTTTAATATAGTCCTGATAAATTGACTTTTTACATATTAATTCTTCATCTCTATAAATACTGTATCGAATTTCAATATCTTCCCCTTCATAATAAGCAGGAATTCCTACTAAATACGCTGTAATCATTGCATACTCCTCTAATCATGATTTGTTTTTCTTTATTATACTATATAAACATCAAAATATCTAAACGATTCATATAAATTATAATAAATATTTTTGTATTCTCTTGACATTGACGTAACGTTAAGGTGTATAGTGCATCTTGAAAGGAGGTTTTCAGGTGGAATATACGATTCAAAAATTAAGCAAAATGGCGGGAATAACTACTCGTACATTAAGGTATTATGATGAAATAGGAATACTCAAGCCGGCGAGGATTAATTCATCAGGATATCGAATGTTCGGTCAAAAGGAAGTGGATCGGTTACAACAAATACTCTTTTATCGTGAGTTGGGCATTGAACTATCTCGTATCAAAGAGATTATAACTTCGCCCTCCTTTGACGAACAAATTGCTTTAAAAGAGCATCATGAAAAACTTCTTGAAAAAAGAGCTCAATTAGATGTATTAATTGAAAATGTAGAAAATACCATGGCTTTAAAAGAAGGGAGAATTATAATGAACGATCAAGAAAAATTTAAAGGTTTTAAGAAAAAGCTTGTTGAGGATAATGAAAAAAAATATGGAGATGAAATTCGGCAGAAATATGGTAAGGACACGGTAGAAAAATCCAATAAAAAGGTAATGAATATGTCCCAAGAAGACTACGAAGAGGTTACCAAATTAGAGGGTGAAGTAAAAGAAACTTTGGCTGAAGCCTTTAAAGGAGGAGATCCTGCCAGTGAATTAGCTCAAAAGGCAGCAGATCTTCATAAACAATGGATTACCTACTATTGGGGTTTCTACAGCCCAGAGGCTCATGCAGGTCTAGCGCAAATGTATGTGGAAGACGAGAGGTTTACAGCATACTACGATGAAAACCAACCGGGCACAGCGGATTTTTTGAGGGATGCGGTTATTATTTATACGAAACAATAGTTTGGCCGGTTGGGCAGGAAAAGAGCACTTGCTTTCAGGTAAGTAAATGTAAAATCCTTCATAGCAAGCTTCTTCCGCCTCATTATAGCCACCATTGGTGGCTTATTTGTTTTTCTCGTCCAACCAATTCTTACAGATATCTTCCTTTTCCACCTTTCGAAGCTGCTTAATTGCATACTCTCTTCTCATAGCTTCTTGCTTTGTAGAGGTTTCTTCTACGTATACTAGTTTTACTGGGCGCTTTGAGCAGGTGTATTTGGCGCCTTTGCCTTCGTTGTGTTGCTTTGTGCGGCGTTTTGGATCTGTAGTCCATCCTGTGTATAGAGAGTTGTCTTTACAGCGGACCATATAAACATAATACATAAGCTATTCTCTATTACTTTCTAGAGTTTGGATTAACGAAATAATAGGTTAAGCTTGGACCATCATTAAAGAAGTTTCCAGCGGTTTTTGCGCTTTTTTCCGTAAATCTGTTTTGAGAAAGATTTGTGTTTTGAGTGCTATCGTAAATTATATATGGTACAGGATCTGATGTATGTGTTCTTTTGGCAATAGGCGTCATGTGATCTGGCAGAATCATGATTCGGTAATCTTCTTTTGCCTCGTCTAGTGCATTTTTTATTGCTCCGACTATTTTATCGTCGATTAACTCTAAAGACTTTATCTTGCCTTCTAAATCTCCTTGATGACCGCATTCATCTGGGGCTTCTAAGTGAATGTAAACAAAATCGTCTCCATTTAGTAATGCTTCAATGGCGGCTTTACCTTTACCATCAAAATTGGTATGGAGAGTACCAGTAGCTCCCTCGACCTTAACAGGTTGTAAACCTGCTAATATGCCAATACCGTTAATTAAATCTACTGCAGAGATGACAGATCCTTTTAATTGGTATTTATCATAAAAAGGGTCTAACTGAGGTTTTTTTCCTTCGCCCCAAATCCAGATGGAATTAGCAGGGTTAAGTCCTCTCTCTTTACGTGCAATATTAATGGGATGATCTTTTAGCAAGTCATAAGAATGACTCATCATATTATATAAAATATCTTTATAAGGCCCCTTAGGTAAGTAATTTGTAATCTTTTGGGTTAATATGTCGTGTGGTGGTGTCAAATCGAAGTCGTAAGGACCTTCTTTCCATAAAATAAGGTGTCTGTAACTTACGCCAGGATAAAATTGAATGAATTCTGTCTGAAGTTTTTCTCGAATATCTAGTATTAATTGAGTAGATTCCTCTGTTGTAATATCCCCAGAAGAATGATCGAGAATGGTCTTTTCTTCGTAAGGCTCGTCTTCAGTGAGGGTTACGATATTACATCGAAAGGTTATATCTGTATCTATAAGGGGGACACCCATACTTGCCGCCTCTAATGGGGAACGACCTGTATGATACTTGTCTGGTGCATAACCCATTACAGATAAATTTGCTACATCACTGCCAGGTTGCATGCCCCTTGGAATCGTCTGAACTAAACCTACTTCTCCCTTTTGTGCTAATTCATCTATAAAAGGTGTTCTTGCTACTTCTAAAGGCGTCTTATTTCCAAGGCTTTCGATATCGTAATCTCCAGCACCATCGGTTAAAATAATAATATGTTTCATCTTAATCACCCTATCTATTCTATGTCTGTTATGCGATAATTTTATCATAAAAGTAGAAAATTGAAAGCGGAAAGTAGAAAAAAAGCTCATCTATAGACGAGAAAGGATTGAGAGATTGTTCAACAATCATTTTTACTTAGAACGTACAACGCACACCTTACAAGTGCTGATCGCTGGTGGTTGGTAGCTTGCCCTCAATGACTTGTTCATAAAAGGTTAGCATAAATCCGGCTGTTGTTCGCTCTGCTAGGGGAATGACGCATCGTGTGATTTTATCAAAACGTTCATCGTCTTTTTTTATATGACGGTAATGTTTGTACACTTTTAAAGAGACCCTAGCATTAAATCTAAAATAGTTATCTAGAGATTTTAATTTATAAACTCCATTGAGATCTCTGTAATCTTGAACATTTTGATAGGTTTTTATGACGTAGTTCTCATATTGGCGATGATTGTCCAATAATCGAATATTAGCGTGCTGAGGTACTGCCATATCTTGAATGAGATGAGCAGTAGCACCTAGATAAAACATGGCATCGTCTATTTCACCTTTTTTAATTAAGTTAATGCTTTTATTACAATAGGTTAAAGCCAAATCTTTTGCACTGCTCCTTCCATACATGCCTTTACCTGTATAAGGGTTGTAGAAGTGATTGCTACTTTTAAAGTCCTGATCTGCCCAAACAGCACCTTCGTTAATATCCTGTATGTACTGTTTAAAATAAGCATATTCTGTAAAATGTTTGTCCTTCCTCAGTATATTTAAGGCTTGTAGATTAAGGAACTTATGAACCTCACATTCCGTGCTGATAACTCTTTTTTTAAAAGGATTGAGCACAGCAAAAAGAAGTTGCAAAGCTGTTCCATAAGTCTTAGCAAGTACAGTCATATTAAGAACCTCCTAAAGTAGTAAAATTTCCTAATTAGTTTACCCAATCCATTAAAAAAATCCCTTCGAAAAGGGATTTTTTAGTTCTAAGATTTACGCTGTAAGTTCTAAGGAAAAGAACAGGTCACCGTTGGTGACAAAATACTTAGAACATAGAACTTACAACTTAGAACTTCCTAATACCAGTATCCTGGACCTCTTCCATATCTATCATATCTGTCGCGTCTACGCCCGCGGTTTCTATCATGGGGGAATCTTCTTCTATCTAAAAGCTCTTGTATCAGCAGTATTGATACTAAATCTCTAAATGGACCAGAATTTCTATTCCACTGATTAATATCTACTTCTTGGCTTTGGGAGTTTTCTTCGTTTTCAATTACATTATTTTGAATATCGCTTACCATTTCATCAAATTCTTCTCTATTTGGAACGTACATGTCACCGTATTGTGCGTGCATGCGATCGCATCGATAAGACACACTTGGGTATACAGTATGGTAAACCGTTGGATACATTTCTTCTAATTGGGCCTCTGACATATCAAGATACTCGCCCATTGGATTTTCCTCATAGGGAATATAGGGGGCATTCATATAATATGCATAGGGATTAAAACCTGAATTTGTATATCTCAAAATCATACATCCTTTCTAAAGTTTTACAGTATATCATATGGTAAGCGACTTTTGATGGTACCTATTAAGACGAAAATAGATAAAAATATATAGCAAATGAATATCTAAGTACATAATATTCGCAATATTTAGTTATTATAAGTAAAGAACAAAGATAAAGTGAAAAACAAAAATTGTTGACAATTATAAAGCAATGTCATATTATTTGATTATCAAACTATTTGAAAATCAAAGGAATTTGGAGATGATAAAATGCTCTTACCGAGTTTAAAAATAGGAAATTTAATAGCGAAAGTGCCAGTTATACAGGGTGGTATGGGAGTAGGTGTCTCATTATCTTCTTTAGCAGCAGCAGTTGCCAATGAAGGTGGAATTGGTATTATTTCTGGGGTGCAAAATGGCTTTAGAGAGGCGGATTTTAGAACAAATAACTTAATGGCTAATTTACGTGCTATGAGAAAAGAAATTCAACGGGCTAGAGAATTATCTCCTAAAGGCATCATTGGTATAAATATTATGACAGCAGCTACTCAATACAAGGAACTTGTAGAGGAAGCTGTTAAAGAAAAAATAGATATTATTATTGCAGGAGCAGGTTTGCCAAAAGATTTGCCTAAGTACGTAAAAGGCACAAACACGAAAGCTGTCCCAGTTGTTTCTTCAGGAAAGGCTGCAAAAATCATTGCCAAGTTGTGGATCAGAAATTACGACTATCTTCCTGATGCCATTGTAGTAGAAGGACCTGAAGCAGGCGGTCACTTAGGATTTTCAAGTGAAGAGGTAAAAAACCCAAATAGACCTAAAATCATGGATCTTTTAAAAGATGTCTTAAAAGAAATCATGCCTTTTGAAACCCAATATAGCAAAAAGATTCCAGTAATTGTAGCTGGAGGGGTGTTTTCTGGAAAGGACATTAGAGAGTACATTAAAAATGGAGCATCTGGTGTACAAATGTCTACTCGCTTTGTAGCTACAGAAGAATGTGATGCGTCTATTGAATTTAAAGAGGCATACGTTAATGCAAAAGATGAAGATGTAATGATCGTGCACAGTCCTGTAGGCATGCCAGGCAGAGCAATTCGCACTCCTTTTTCAGAACAAATGGAGAATGAAAGAATGCCTATTAAGACTTGCTACAACTGTTTGACTCCATGTGAGCCCAAGGCAGCACCTTATTGCATATCAGACGCCTTAATTAATGCCGTTAAAGGCCATATTGAAAAGGGTCTAGTATTTTGTGGAAGTAATGTCTCGAAAATAGATGAAATCATTACTGTAAAAGAGCTATTTAGTAGAATAAAAAAAGAAGCTAAAGAAGTTGAGTAATTCAGCTTCTTTTTTTTGTGCTTGAATTTTCTGAATATTTATAATATTATATTAATATTAATCATGATAGGGGGAAAAATTGTTGAAAAAGAATAAACTGTTTTTAAGTACATTAGCGCTTATATTGATGATCTCCATAACGCTTGTAGGATGCTCTGGTGGAGGCGGTGCTGATGGAGATACGATTAAAATTGGTGCACTTGGACCTTTGACAGGTGAAGTTGCTTCATACGGTACAGCCACAATAAATGGCGTAAATTTAGCTATTGAAGAAATCAACGCCAACGGAGGTATTGATGGAAAACAAATCGAAATCGTACAATATGATACAAAAGGCGATAAGACAGAAACCATTAATATTTACAACCGATTGAGAGATCAAGATGAAGTTGTAGCGGTTATAGGTGGCGTAATTAGTGGTGAAACGTTGGCGATTAAAGATCTAGCTACTTCAGACAATATGCCTTTGATTACTGCAACATCAACTGCATTAGAAGCTACAGAAGAGGGCTCAACTGTTTTTAGAGTATGTTACACAGATCCATATCAAGGAGCAGCAGCTGCTAAATTTAGTATTGAAACACTAGGTGCTAAATCTGTTGGAATCTTGTACAATACAGATGATGCATATTCAGTAGGTGTAACGGATGTATATGCAAAAGCTTTTGAAGATGCAGGTCTTAAGGTAACAAATAAATTAGGTTATCCAAAAGGGGAAGGCGACTTTAGTGCTCTTCTTACACAAGTACAACAATCCAATCCAGATATCATTTTCTTACCTGATTACTACGACAAAGTAGGTAAAATTACTACTCAAATAAGACGTATGGGTCTTGAACAAGATGTTGTAGGTGTAGATGGTTGGGATAGCGTAGAAAAAGATTACGCAGAGCAAGTAGAAGGGTATTACTTTGTAAATCACTTTGCAAAAACAGATTCAGATAAAGTGGTTCAAAAC
>NZ_CALNCS010000132.1 GCF_937875145.1 Alkalibaculum bacchi
ATGACAACTAAGTCAGGAAGCATGCTTTTGTGGCAATAGCCGTAAGGCTTTGCAAGGAGAATCTGAATTATCCTTCGCTAATTATTCTATAACTACATTTTAGCCTTAGGATATCTCAATTAACAATAAAAAAATAAATATGCTTAGACCATTAAATAATGGTTCTAAACATATTATACGAGGAGATTTAAAATGAAAAAACACCTTGCAGGCATATTAAGATAGTATTTAGAATGAATGTAGGTAAATCTATTTATTAGGAAAATAGTGGATATATGCTGATAGAAATATAAATAGTGACAGAATTATTATTCGGTGTCACGATTTACGCATAATCATTAATGAATTTTTATATGATAGATGAAAAAGCAGCGGAATAATAATCAATTAAATAGGTAGGTCCTTATATCTGCAACTACTTTTATATAGTTGCAGATATTTCATATATAAAAAGTCAACTCTAGTACACATCAACCAAGTACAAATTTCACCCTACACCTTCAAAGATAGCCGTCCATCTTTTCATTCCCTTTTTTATAAATATCTCTCACAAAAATTGAAATATCTTTGTTAAATTTAAGGATTGAATACTATATAAGCTGATATAACTTATTTTATCTTAGGTAGATGCAATGCATTATTATGTACGCCGTGGGCAGCTTCATGAAGACACTCCCCAACTGTTGGATGGGCATGAATGGTCGTAATAATTTCTTCCACAGTTGCTTCCAGGCGAATGGCTAAAGCTCCTTCTACGATTAAATCTGTTGCTCTAGGTCCTGCTATATGCAACCCCAATATTTCTCCAGTAGCTTTATCTGAAATATATTTTACAATTCCTTCTGTTTCACATGTAATCATGGATTTTCCATTTGCAAACAGTGGAAAAACTCCTTTTTCTATATGATACCCTTGTTCAATTGCTTGTTCTTCCGTTAAACCGGCAGAAGCCAGCTCAGGTCTTGTATAAACGCAATATGGTGTTGTTTTAAAATCTATGCTCGTTTTTTTCTTCATAATTCTTTCTACCGCAGAAATACCTTGTGCGGATGCAACATGAGCTAGCATAACACCCCCATTACAATCTCCGATAGCATAAATATTTCTCACATTAGTTTGAAATTTATCATTCACTGCAACAGCGCTACCTTTTGTCTTTACTCCTATTTTATCTAAACCCAATCCTTCAGTTACAGGTTTTCTTCCAATGGATAAAAGCACCTTTTCCGCCTTAAAAACTTCCGATTTTTCTCCTTTTAGAGTGTGAATTTCTAAACCATCTGCTGTTTTTTCAATCTTTTTCACCTTTGTATTTGTATGAATTTCGATTCCATATTTTACTAATTTATTTTGCAAAACATTGGTAATCTCTGCATCCATATTTGCTACAATTCTCGGTAATGTTTCTATAACTCTTACTTTACATTCAAATGAATTATAAATACTGGCAAATTCACATCCAATAACCCCTCCGCCGATAATTAATAAGCTTT
This sequence comes from Alkalibaculum bacchi, assembly GCF_937875145.1. GTDB lineage: Bacteria > Bacillota > Clostridia > Eubacteriales > Alkalibacteraceae > Alkalibaculum > Alkalibaculum bacchi_A. Next base: position 1,494 of record NZ_CALNCS010000132.1, read on the forward strand.
CAGGAACCTCTTCCAAAGATAGCGCTTCATTACTGGTAATGACTCCTTGCAATTCTATCCCTGGAATGGGAATCACATTCGGTTCAGAACCTGTAGCAATAATAGCATAATCAAAGGCTACCTTTTCTATTTTCCCATTACTACATTTAACAGTTACTTCATTTTTATCACTAAATGTGGCTTGCCCAATATATTTAATAATTTGATGACTTTTCAAAATCCCTTCTATTCCACCAATTAACTTCTTCGTAATTTTATTTTTTCTTTTCTGTAATTTACTCCAATCTGCTTCTATACCTGTAACTTCAATGGCTAACTCTTTGGCCTCTTTTTTTAGGGTATCTACTAAATTAGCTGTATGAAGCAATACTTTTGTAGGTATACAGCCTACATTTAAGCAAGTTCCTCCTAAATGCTCTTTTTCGATAATGGATACCTCAGCCCCTAATTGTGCTGCACGTATTGCCGCTATGTATCCGCCAGGTCCTCCTCCAATAATTGCAATTTTCATGTAAATTCCTCCTTATAGCAGCAATAAAGCCGGTTTCTCAATATATTCTTTTACTCTTGCCATAAATTGTGCAGCTACAGAACCATCTACCACACGATGATCGGCTGTTAAACTTAAATTCATCAAAGGCTTTATAATTACTTGTCCCTCTACCGCTACAGGTGTTTGTACAATTGCATTAACCCCTAAAATTGCTACTTCAGGTTGATTAATAATAGGTGTGAAAGACTCCATACCAAACATGCCAATATTGGTAATTGTAAATGTGCCTCCCGTTAAATTTTGAGGTTGTAGTTCATTATTTTTTGCCTTAGTAGCTAATTCTTTAATTTCTCTTGATATTTCTTTTAATCCTTTGCTATTTGCATATTCTACTACCGGAACAAGGAGTCCATCCTCTAATCCTACCGCAACGCCAATACTGACGTAATTCCTAAAAATAATTTCATTACCCTCTATAGAGGAATTAAGCAATGGAAACTCCAATAATGCCTTGGAAAGGATTTTTACCAACAGGTCTGTATAGGTTACTTTGACAGTATCTTTAATTTGATTTCTAAATATTGAAAGATTCGTAGTATCTACTCTTAGGTTATAATTTACCGTAGGAGATACTTGTTGACTTTCTAACATCCTTTTTGCAATAACTTTACGCATCGTGCTCATGGACTTTCTTATTTCCTGAGGATTTACCATGGCCACAAAATCTTCTCTCTCTTTATAAGCGATGACATCATTTTTCATAATCCGGCTATCTTTGCAGATTTGATTTATATCTACACCTAATTGTTCAGCCACCACTGCTGCCGTGGGAGATGTTTTCTTTTCTGCCTTCTTACTTTCTTTTACAAACTTACGTACATCCTCTTCTGTTACAGAGGATTGTGTCCCTGTTCCCTCTATTCGGCTAATATCTACATTCAGTTCTGCAGCAAGTTTTTTTGCTTTAGGAGATGCTTTCACCTTTTTCGCTGTAGTGGCAGTTGATGCCTCTTCTTTTATTTCTTTCTTTTCTATGGTCTCGTCTATCTCTTCTTTTTCTCCTCCTCCAATTTCTGTCAATAATGAAGAAATATCTTCATCTGCAGATGCTACAATAGCTACAGGTTTCAATACCTCAACTGTACCTTCTTCAATAAATATTTTTCTGATAACACCATCAGATGTAGCTTCAACTTCATTTGATATTTTATCTGTTTCAACATCAAACAATACCTCTCCTGATTTTACGTTATCGCCTTCCTTCTTTCTCCAATTACTCACTGTACCTTCTGTCATGGTTAAACCCAATTTAGGCATAACAATAAACTCTGCCATAATAATTAGACCTCCTATTCTATTTTTTGGCTCATCAAATTGAAAAAACATATATTGACCTTTTCGTTGTTGTCTATAACGGTTGCATAGGAAAGCAATCTGCGGATATCTTTTCCCGATGCAGGATTAGCAATAATCCCTATAGGTGGCATCTGTTTACCCCCTTTATTAAAATTAGAGATGTAAGAGGCTTTAAAGCCTCTTAATAATATGCATTACCTAATAATCCCTTAACTGCCTGAACAATATCTTTTTCGTTTGGCAATACATAATCTTCCAAACCCGGATTAAAGGGTATAGGACAATTCAATGCACCTACTCTGGCTACAGGAGCATCTAAATTGAAAAAATATTCTTCGGCAATAATTGCAGCTATCTCTCCCCCGAATCCACCTCGTTTGTTTTCTTCTGTAACGATAACTACTTTTCCAGTTTTCTCAATAGATGTTTTAATGGCCTCTTTATCCAGAGGAAATAATGAACGCAAATCAATTACTTCTACATCCATACCTTCTTTTTCTAATATTTCTGCTGCTTTTAAAGAATCGTAAACCTGTTTTCCATATGTAATAATTGTCACATCGCTGCCTTCTTTTTTAATGCTCGCTTTTCCTAAAGGAATAGCATCTACTTTATCTTCTACTTCTCCAGTCATAGCGTAGAGAGCCTTATGCTCCAGATACATTACAGGGTTTTCATCTTCTATTGCTGAAATCATCATTCCAATGGCATCTTGAGGATTAGAGGGATAAATTACTTTTAATCCAGGTACATGAGTCAGCCAAGATTCTAAAGACTGCGAATGCTGAGCAGCAGCGCTTACACCACCGCCACTAGGTAAACGTACTACCATAGGTAGTTTAATTTTTCCACCGAACATATAACGCATTTTTGCCGCTTGATTTACCAATTGATCCATCCCAACGGTCAAAAAATCTACAAACATTAACTCTGCAATGGGTTTTAACCCTGCTGCTGCTGAACCAACAGCTGCCCCGATAATTGCACCTTCTGAAATAGGTGTATCTCGAACCCTTCTATCTCCAAATTCGTCAAACATACCAGAAGTAACACCAAAACAGCCTCCAAAGGCTCCCACATCTTCTCCAAAAATAAATACATCTGGATCTTCTAGCATTTTAATTCTCATTCCTTCTTTAATTCCTTGGCCATAGGTCATTTTTTTCATCTTACACGAACCTCCTCAACTTTTAAATCTGTATAAACATCTTCTACTGCCGTATCTAAATCAGGATCTTTACTATTTAATGCGAAATCAATGGCTTCTTCTATGGCCTGCTCCACTTCATCTTGAAGTTTTTTCAATTCTTCCTCAGAAACTACATTGTTTTCAAGCATATATTTTTCTAATCTTGGAATAGGATCTTTCTTTTTCCATTTTTGCAATTCTTCATCACTTCTATATGAAGTGGGATCTCCTTCAAAATGACCACGTTGACGATAGGTTTTTGCTTCTATCAATGTAGGTCCTTGTTTTTCTCGAGCTCTAGAAACAGCTTCTCTTACAGCTTCATATACAGCAAAAACATCGTTTCCATCCACAGTGATTCCAGGCATATCATAAGCAACAGCACGAACGGATATATCGGTAATGGCCTGGTGCCTTTCTTGACTTACGGAAATCCCATAACCATTGTTTTCACAAAGGAATATTACTGGCAGTTTCCATACACTTGCTAAATTCATGGCTTCGTGAAAAGTACTTTGGTTAGTAGACGCATCACCAAAGAAACATATACAAACCTGTTGGGTATCTTTATACTGTGCGCTTAATGCTGCACCTACAGCAATATTATGTCCTGCACCTACGATACCATTTGCACCTAAAATCCCTTTAGTGGCATCAGCAATATGCATGGAACCACCTTTTCCCTTGCAATATCCCGTTTCTTTACCGAAAAGCTCTGCCATCATGTAATTCAAATCTCCGCCTTTGGCAATAATATGACCATGACCTCTATGAGTACTGGTAATAAAATCATCATCGTTTAAGTTGGCACAAGCACCTGTAGCGACAGCTTCTTCTCCTATGTATAAGTGAACAAATCCAGGAATTTTTCCTTCTGCAAATAGATTCATTCCTTTTGTTTCAAACTGCCTAATCTTCAACATTTTTTTGTACATCTCAATAATATCTTTGTTTGGTATTTTCAAAATATACCCTCCTATTCTTTATTTAAATTTTTACTTTCACACAAGCAACAGAAATTTCAATAGTGTTATCAATGTCCCCATATTCCTACCTAAATAATAAAATCCTTCACTGTTTATCCCCCTCAGTATAAAAATTGCAGATTCTTATATAGCTCTTATCAGCTCAATCATTTTTTCATAATTATTTTATATACTGTCTCCCTAGTTCATCTGCAATAAGAATAGCTGCATAAACATCCTGAGGCTCTACTTTAAAAGGCATATTATGAATCGTTTCTCCTTCACCGCAAGCTAACTCTGCTACTTTCATAAGTTCTTCCTCTTTTACATCTGAAATCCCCATTTTTTCTAGTGTAGTAGGCAAACCAACTTGAGTACAAAAATGGATGACTTCTTCAATTTCTTCTATAGGACTATTTTCAAGCACCAGCTGTGCAATGGTCCCAAAGGCTACTTTTTCACCGTGGAGAAGATGATGGCACTCATGAAGTATTGTAAAACCATTATGAATAGAGTGTGCTCCTGCAATACCACAGCTTTCAAACCCTACACCACTTAAATATGTATTCGCTTCAATAACTGCTTGCGCTGCTTGGGTAACAACGTTTTTCTCTGCTGCAATTCTAGCTTTATAACCATTACTCAATAAGATCTCATAACATAATTTTGCAATTGCAAATGCTGTCTTTGTTGCTTTTCCTCCCGCCATGACATCAGAATTTGATCTCACACTAGCTCTTGCCTCAAAATACGTGGCCAAAGCGTCCCCCATACCTGCTATCAAAAATCTGGCCGGGGATTTCATAATAATAGCTGTATCCACGAGTACAATATCTGGATTTTTAGGAAGTATTAAATATTCGCTGAATTCTCCTTTTTCAGTATAAATAACGGATAAGGCACTACATGGGGCATCTGTGGATGCAATGGTAGGAATAATTACTACAGGGATTTTTCTATAGTATGCTACCGCTTTGGCTGTATCCAATGTCTTACCTCCGCCAATGCCTATTACGGCATCGCAACCCTTTTCTTCCACGATTTTTTCTATTCTTTGGATTTCCTTTCTCGAGCATTCACCATTGAAAGTCTCAAATGTTAATTTTGCATCTGTTCCTTTAAAACTTTCTTCAATAATGCCCTTCATTCTCTTTATGCCATTTTCAGTAGCTAACAATAAAAATTTGTTTCCAAAAATACAAGTATGTTTAAATACATTGTGAATTTCACCTTTACCTTGAATGTATTTACTGGGCGAAATAATAATATTTGTCATTATAAAATTTCTCCTTTCTTTCTAAAAAGCAGCACTTATTCTTTGAAAAATTCATCTCCGCTCTTAAAATCTAATCCTGGATGGTTATCAAACCTTACAACTCCTACCACCGCCTCTCCTTTAATCGATTCAGAAATCTTTGTAACTCCTTCGTGGCCAAAACCACCGCATAGTTCAATGATCTTAACTCCTTGCTTCACAAGTTCTTTTGCCGCTTTTATACCTGATGCATAAGAATCCACACCTACTGTAATTAATGTAATCTCGTCTGTATGGATATGAGACCGATGTTGAACATCATCGGCATTTGGTGCAATAAAGATAAATGCAGCTTTTAATGACATGGACAATCCTCCTTTCAAATTGTTCTCACTATCTATTTAGCAAATATCATGCCAATATATAAAGAAAAAAAAACCGCTAAAATAGCGGTTTTTTTGTAATCCTTTTCGTAGTGTATATCATTTTCTCATTTTATTTATCTCATTTTAATACTATTTCTCAAAATGAGACAAGTGTATTAAAATATTTTCAGAACTGTTTCTTTACAATTTTTATTTGGTGGAAATTTGATACTGTTTTATTTTTCTATAAATAGTGGCTCTGCTAATGTTAAGATACTGTGCCGCTTGTACTACATTTCCTTGAGATAAAATCAAAGCATCTTGTATGCTCTGCTTTTCGATTTCCTGTAAGCTCTTTGTGTACGGCTTCATATCATATGGAGTACAGTTATTTTTTTCTTTTTGTGGCAAATAATTTTCATCAATAATTTCCTTTTCACACAAATAATAAGCTCTTTGAATCGTGTTTTTTAGTTCTCTTACATTGCCCTTATATTCATAGGTAATGATTTCCTTTTTAAACCCTGCACTGAACATTTTAGGGTTGTGGGGATTTTCTTCATTTAAGCTTTTCAGGAAAAACTTAGCCAAAGTAAGAATGTCTTCAGGCCTATCCCTTAAAGGAGATATTTCCAGATTAATTACATTGAGCCTATAATATAAATCTCGCCTAAAAGTTTTTTCTGCTACCTCTTCATACAAGTTACGATTGGTGGCTGCAATAATGCGTATATTTAAATCCCTCTCATAGGTCCCTCCGATTCTTCTGACTTTATGATCATCCAACACTCTCAAGAGTTTTGCTTGGATTTCTATGGGAATTTCGCCTATTTCATCTAAAAAAATAGTTCCTCCGTTTGCCAATTCAAATTTTCCGGGCATTCCTTCTTTTAGTGCTCCTGTAAAAGCTCCCCTTTCGTAACCAAACAGCTCGCTTTCTACTAATTCTTTAGGCAAAGCGGCGCAATTAATAGGAATAAAAGGACCGCTGTTGCAATTGCTTGCATTATGTATGGACTGGGCCAGCAATTCTTTTCCTGTTCCACTTTCTCCTTCAATCAGTATAGAACAATCATTTTTTGCAATTCTTTTGGCTGTCTGAATCAGCTCTTTCATTTTTTTATCTTGGGTAATTATATTTTCAAAGGTATAATTTGCTCGAAAACCTGCAATCTTACTTACTTCTTTACGTAACTGCTTAGCTTCTTTAATAATTAATACTACACCCATAATTTCATCATTAAAAACAATAGGAGAAATATTTAATACGCAGTCAATTCTTCTTTTGCCTATATCTAAAGTATAATCCGTATATTTTATTTTATTTCTTGCCTGGAATATATCCTTTTCTATTTCCACATCTTCCAGCATTTTTTTCATATCAATGGCGTATATTTCTTCTATACTCATTTTAAAAATATGGGGCAATTTGTTATTAATCCGTTCAATTTCAAAATGTCGATTCATAATAATTAACCCATCCAGTATAGAATCAAATGCCGTATCCATGAGACGGTAGTATTCCAAAATAGCCAGTTGCTTTTCTATATTCTTTACAGAAGCCACTACAATGCCAAAGGTATGGGGATGTACATCTTCCACTCTCCCCGATAAATTTAAACAGCCGATGATTTTTCCTTCACTATTGCGAATGGGTGCTGCTGAACACGTCCATACGTGATGATATTTACAGTAATGCTCACTGCCCACTACTTGTATAGGTTGCCCAATGGCTAAACATGTCCCTATAGCATTGGTTCCAACATCCTTTTCGTTCCAGCTGGTTCCTTGCATAAAATTGAGATCCCTGTGTTCCGGTCTTATTTTCTCGTTTTCAATAGTCTCAATTAAAATACCATCCGTATCTGTCAACACCACGCTGTAATTTGTCTCTTTAACAATATTATAGATGTCTTTAATGATGGGTGAGGCAATTTCAATTAATTCTTTATTTTTTTCCAAACGGTGTTTCATCTCTTCATCAGATAGAACCTTACCCTTGCCTCCATAAAAATCAACTAAATTATTTTTACATCTTTTCCAGGATTCTAGTATCACAGGTCTTATTTCAGGTGATATTTGCTCCTCTTCTACAAAATCTGTCCAAATTCTCTTTAATTCCGAAATAGTATTCAACATACATCCCTCCTGCTTCTACATATTTCCTATTCTTAATCGTCTGCATTTTTTATTAATTTTTACAATCGAAAACAATTTTTGGAGGCACTTCTCAATTTCTCATCATTTCTATAATATCATATTTTAACTACTCAATTACAATATTTTCTAAATTCTCCTTGCAGATTTTTATATTTCATGAGCCAATACAAATAAACATTCGCATCCAATAATTAATAATAAGGATAAGTCTTATAATTTATTTATCTCTTTACAAACGCCTATGCTATATAAAACATAACATTGACTTTACATTGTCGTATATTCTTCTTATATTGCGATTTAAAGTCCAGCAAAGTTATTGCTGGACTTTGTTAATATCATATACTATACATATATAATATATCAAAATTAAGATTTTTTAGTTTCTTTAAATTTACTTTTGATAAATTTAAAGAAGTGTTAATAATATAACACTTCTTAAGGAAACTCAACAACAATAAGTTGCCTTAGTTCATCTTTTCCTACTGTTGTGGCGCAATCTAATAAAATTGCTCACGGGAGGTCAACGACCTCCCCTACAACCCGCATGCCAATGGGTAGGGCGCACCTTTGCTCACCCGTTTGCACGATACAATATTTAAAAATTGTATATTCGTTAATATTAAAGATTTAGTTTAAACTCCGATAAAATATTTTTGTTTTCAACTATCAAACAAATACTAAACAATATTTCTATTATAATCATCGTAATTGCAAGCATATAAGGTTTAAAATTTACGCCAATTATAAGCGATAAAATTGGTACTAAAACAGAAAATACTATGTAGGATTTAGATTTATATAACCAGCCATATGGCAACAAATGTGCTCCAAAAATCATTGCTATTACCATTAGCATCTTTTCAGGTAATGTCGGATATACCCACATAGCAATCAGTAAATATAACATTTGATTTGCAGAAAAAAGAATTCCCAAATTTGTTAACGGATTTTCTTTGTTTTGAAAATCAACCTTGATTATTTTAGATATTAAAAATGCTAAAGGCATTAGTGGTGCCGTGGAACAGAATGTAAGTAAGTTCTTAGTCAAAATAGGTAATGATGTTGAATGGATAATTAGTACACTACACCAAATAATAATGGATGCTAATATAAAATGTAACCCTTTCTTTTGTTTAATCGCACAATCCAATCGTAATTCTTCTAAGTTCACAATCAACTCTCGAATAAACAAATAAACAAAAAATAATTTCTTTATTACTTATATCTATCAAGTATGGTATTTTTCTATAAATTCTTAAGCAACAATTTTCCCACAATCCGATAGTGGTGGTTTTTCAAACTGGCGACCACAGGTCGCCCCTACATTCTAAAACATATAATGCTCTAGGGTATGGACTCTGATACGCCCATAACTTAAAAATGATTGATAGTTAGACAAGAGGCTATACACGAAAATCCAACCTCATCTTATATGATTCTTCCCTTTTTCTTCTT
>NZ_CALNCS010000133.1 GCF_937875145.1 Alkalibaculum bacchi
TTTTAAAAGGGGTTCTTATGAGAAAAAGGGGTGTTTTCTATAAGATTTAAGGGGCTGCATATATGCGATAAACTCATTATAAGCCCCTATTCTGCTTATTTCAACAAATATGCAATAAAAAACAATTGTAAATGTTTGCAAGTTTATTGAAAATGATTACACTCTTAAGGTGGTCAGGTGGTCAGGTGGTCAGGTGGTCAGGTGGTCAGGTGGTAAGGTGGTAAGCAAAGTCGTAAGCCACCAGTGGTGGCAAAGGTTTTATTTATAACTTAGAACTACAAATGGTTGGACGGGAAAAACTTTTAGCTGAAAGTGGAATGCGGAAAGCGGAACTTTTAAGGAAATGTGGAGTTGATAATATAAAATAAACTTTCCCTTTATAAATATTCATAAGTTTTATATAATAATAGTATGAATAATAGATTCTCATTGTGTTGTTTTGTGAATATAAATTTGTTATAATCGAAGAAATTGTTGGAGGGATTAGGATGAAGATGGATGCAGAGAAAGAAATAGGCAAAATTGACATATCTGAAGATGTGATAGCTTCTATTGCTAGTTTGGCCACTATGGAAATAGATGGAGTGGTAGAAATGGTAGGAGGTTTGACTAAGGACATTGCAGCAAAGCTGAGCAAAAAGTATCCAGCAAAGGGCGTTAGGATCACTAGAGATGACAGTGATATTAGCGTAGATTTGTTCTTAGTTCTAAAGTATGGGGTGCAAATTCAAGAGATTGCCTTCCAGGTACAAGAAAAAGTTAAACACTCTATCGAAGTTATGACTGGTTTTAATGTAGTACAAGTAAACGTAAATGTAGAAGGTGTACAATTAAAATCAAATGAGTAAGAACAACCCCTTAAATGATTTTAAGGGGTTGTATCATGTTTGTGCAAGAAAGTGCCTACGGTGCATTAGTCGCTAGTCATTAGTCTTTAGCCGCTAGCATTTGGGTATTCCTTTTGGGTCAAGATCCGTCTTACAGGTCAAAGATTCAATCACATATAAAGAGAGCTTAAATAATATCTAAATCCAAAAGCAGAATTTTGCTATTATAAAATAAAGATCCGAAGGCTTTTTGCCTTAAAATCATATATCGTCTAGACTATAGGAGGAGCGAATGAGTAGAAGTTACGCAAGAGAAGTAGTATTAAAGGCCATTTTTCAAAGAGATTTCCAACCGGATCAAACGGAAGGAATGTATTTGGACTACATGAATCAATACGATTTAAAAGAAAATGATGCAAAATACGCAAAGGAAATGATTAGCGGCATTATAAACAATATAGAGGCTATTGATAAGATTATTAATTCCTATCTGGTAAACTGGGAAGTAAACAGATTAAATAAGATTGAATCAGCTATACTTCGTTTGGCTACACTAGAGCTTATAGAGCAAAAAGATATCCCGGCGCCTGTATCCATTAGTGAAGCCATTCAGCTTACGACGAAATACAGCGATATGGAATCGATAAAATACATTAATGCAGTATTAGAAAAAATCGCAAAAAATGAAGGAAAAGATAAGTTGACGGTGAATAAAGATGAAGATGAGAAGCCTAACCGTCAGTAAGTTAAACAGCTATATAAAGAGCTTGTTTAGCAATGATGGGATTTTAAGCAATGTTTCTGTAGAAGGGGAAATTTCTAATTACAAAGAGCACTCTTCAGGTCATTTGTATTTTTCATTAAAGGACCAAGAAAGCAGAATTATGTGCGTTATGTTTAAAGGAAATACTACCCACTTAAACTTTAATCCAGCTGATGGCAAAAGCGTAATTGTAAAAGGATATGTAAGTTTATACGAAAAAACAGGTCAATACCAGCTATACGTACAAGATATGGAGGTGAAAGGCGAGGGCGATCTTTATCTGCAATTTGAAAAATTAAAAAGACAGCTTTATGAAAAAGGTTGGTTTAATCAAAATATAAAAATGCCTATTCCCACTTATCCTAAGAGAATAGCCATTGTAACCTCTAAGACTGGTGCAGCTATTCGAGATATCATATCTGTCATCACTAGGAGAAATCCTACAGTGTCTTTGTATGTGTATTCTGTTTTAGTACAAGGGGAAAACGCTAAATATGATATTGCAAGAGCCATAGAAAAAATTAATGAGACTCAGGCCGCCGATGTAATTATCCTAAGCCGCGGAGGAGGCTCTATTGAAGAGCTATGGGCTTTTAATGAATTGATTGTTGCACAGAGCATATATCATTCAGAAATCCCAATTATTTCAGGAGTAGGCCATGAGACAGATTTTACTATTGCTGATTTTGTAGCAGATTTGCGCGCCCCTACACCTTCAGCTGCAGCAGAACTTGCAGTGGGATCTTTAGTAGAATTAAAGGAAAGACTCTATACCTACAAAACCACAGTATACAAGCAAATGCTACGAAAATTGGAAATAGAAAAAAACCATTTAACTCAGATAAAAAATCATTACACTATAAAAAGGCCTTTAGACATATTGTATCAGTATAGGCAACAGTTGGATTTATATGAAAACCGATTAGAAAACATTTTAAAGAAGACCATTCACGAAAGAAGAGTTCAACTATTAAATTATAAATCTCATCTCAATGACCTTTATAGTCAAAACCAAAATGGTTTTATAGAAAATATAAGGGGAGAACAAGTAAAAAGTGTAAAAGAAGTAGAGATGCATGAAGAACTTATCCTTCGCCTTAAAGATGGTCATTTAAAAGTAAAAATCGAAGAAATTAACGAGGGATTTTATGAAAGAAAAAACATTTGAAGAAAATATTAAGAGAATCGAAGAAATTATAGAACTGCTCGAAGAGAATAAACAGCCTCTAGAGATGACTACAACTTTATTTGAAGAAGCAATGAATAAAATTAAAAATTGTGAAAATGAGCTCGATGGAGCAGAAAAGAAAATAAATAAAGTTATGGTTATGGAGATAAAACAAGATGGAAGTACAGATGAGGAATGGAGAAGTATAGATGATTGATGATTATTTAAACTCAAGGACTACAGAGATAAATCATAATTTAAGAAATTATATGACTCTTTTGCCTGATTATATCCCAGAACGATTAAAAGAAGCCATGGAATACAGCTTGTTTGCAGGTGGAAAACGTTTAAGACCTATATTTTTATTAGAATTTGCGAAAGCCTTTGGTGAGAATATAGAAAGGTGTATTCCCCTTGCCTGTGCAATTGAAATGATTCATACTTACTCATTAGTTCACGACGATTTGCCTGCTATGGATAATGACGACTATAGAAGAGGAAAACTCACAAATCATAAGGTGTATGGAGAAGATATGGCCATTTTAGCAGGAGATGCCCTACTCAATTATGCTTTTGAAATCATGATAAATGCTGGCTTAAGTTTAAGTGGACAAGAGCAAATACATTACTTAAAGGCAGTAAATGAAATTACAAAAGCTGCAGGCCCTTCAGGAATGATTGCGGGGCAAGTAGCCGATATTGCCAATTGCAATGAAGATGGAAGGAAAGAAACTCTAGATTTTATCAATACTTACAAAACAGGTTCGCTTTTAAAAGCTAGTATTTTAGCAGGACCTATAGCTCAGGGAGCATCTCAAGAGACAATAGATGAGCTGTCTCAGTACAGTGAAAAAATCGGACAGGCTTTTCAAATCGTGGACGATATATTAGATGTCATCGGAGATCAACAAAAAATAGGAAAAAAGATTCACAGCGACGAAAAAAACAACAAAAAGACCTATGTAGATCTTTATGGCATTGAAAAATCCAAAGAAATTGTAGACGGATTAATACAAGAGGCTTTTACTCACTTGAGAAAGTGTAATGTAGACAATCAGAATATTGTGGATTTGACGAATTTTGTATGTAAGAGAGAGTATTAAAAGCAGGTGGTCAGGTGGTCGGGTGGTCAGGTGGTCAGGAAAAACGACCTCGCCTTTAGGCGAGGCAAGGTAAGAGTATCAGTATATTGTATTTTAGTTATTAGACCATACACCATATTAAGAAGAATTTGTAGTAATTTTTAAAAGACAAAATCTTCAATGAACAATGAAAAATAACTACTGAACATTGAACAGTACAAATATGCGACCTCATTATTAGATATTATATATATTGTTAATTATTCATTGTTCATTGTTAATTGTTCATTGCGACGTAAGTCGCATATTTGCTGACCACCTGACCACCTTAAAGAAGAAGTTTTGCATTGAACGAAAGATTAGATGTGTATTTATATGAGCAAGGTTATTTTGATAGCAGGGAAAAGGCTAAGAGGATGATTATGGCGGGGAATGTCATGATTAATGGGCAGCGCAAAGATAAACCTGGTGAGCGAATGAAAGAGATCAATAAAGTAGAAATTAAAGAAAAAGAGATAAACTACGTAAGCCGTGGAGGATTGAAAATAGAAAA
>NZ_CALNCS010000134.1 GCF_937875145.1 Alkalibaculum bacchi
CTTAGCGTCCAGACCCATGGAGCGGGACTCTTTGTTTTCTATACTGAAGACAGCAATATCTTCTCGTTGGTAGCCTGCGTTTTCTACGCCTGCTTCTTAGCACGGCAGGCAATCACCGGACGTCTTGTGCCTACGTGGGTTATCAAGCTGAGGTACATTTCAGTCTGTTGTCTTACGCTTACTTTCTTGGTAGTAGCTTTCGTTTTAGCTCCTCTTTCGGGTCAAAATGGCTATGCCATGATGTTCTTGTCAGGATCTATGCTTTACTTTCATCTCTTGTGTCCTATCCTTGCTATCCTCTCCTCGCTACTTGTTGATCCGAGGGGAGCCTCTGGGCTCGCAGACGCGAGGTTAGCAATCATTCCGACGACGCTTTATGCGGCTCTTCTGATTTTTCTCAACCTTATTAGGGTCGTGTCTGGACCCTATCCGTTTCTCAAAGTCTACGACCAATCCGTATGGGCTTCAGTTGGATGGGTTGTCGCGATCGTTGGCGGGGCCTATCTGATAGCCTTAGCGATCGCACGCATGCAGCTTTCTCTCCGAAAAGGGTGATTTAAGGGTAGGGTTAATCTCACCTCTATCAAGGTGGCAGTAGCCGTGCTCCCTTTTGTCGATGTCTGAGAGTACATAAAGAGCAAGTCTAAAGCGTTGCCATACCTTGTATACAGCAACGTAGTCTTCCATCTATCCAGCAAGATCGTGCATCGTATATGGCACAATAAAGGCATGCATTAGATGTGGTCTATAACAGGATAAGCGTTTCATTAAGCAAACGAGTTCTCATAAACTTGATCAAGTTATCTAGGATCAGATGAGAAAATAAGTAGATCGTACTAGGCGATTCTTTACCCACGAGCTTCTCACGAAGAACGACTTGAAATATTAGATATTGGTCAGTGTTGGAATTGATCTTGCCTGACTCGTCGTTAAAGCTGTCCATAACCTCGATGGAGGCCTAGCCATGTCTGAGGTATGGATGCTCAAGGTCTACGATTACGGCATAGATGACGGACGACCGGCGGGAATCTTCGACTTCCGCTCAAAGCGGACGCTCAAGGAGTGGTGCTACGCGCATGTCGGGGCGGCCCGGATGGAGTGGGATAACGTGGCACACATCTGCCGGGTATACCTCGGCGGCGGAACGATCGAGTAGAGATAACCTCTCGGCTTAGGCCGGGGCCGGGGGCTTTTGCGTTAGATAATATCATAAAAGTATGTGAAGAATTAATGTATGAAAAAAATGCTAATAGTAATAAGCTCGCACAACTAGTGCCAATGTAATATCTTCTAGTATTAAATGTTGCCTATTATAAGTTGATGTATAATGTAAAATGTGAATGGTTTCTCGCAGGTCATTTGATGTCTTTGAAAAAACATGATGAATTCGACCGCAGTCTCTAGAGATTGAAGGTAAGAATACAACCGATAATGTGAAGGTATGCTAGACCATAGCTCCTCCCACACCAATGTTGGCTATTTCGCATAGCATTTCATTGAGTAAACAAATCGCTATGTGAGCCGTTGCGGGCACGTGTCAAAGCCGGAAGATCGTTCCCAACTCGATATACAGCCAACCAGTCACTTTGGATATGGCACTCCCTGTAACTTATCCAATTTTCTGTTAAGAGGTGGTCGCACTTCTTCTCTGGCAGAGACTGTCCTCCGGAAAGCTAACAGATGATGGTGAGCTAACAGATGATGGTGTCCAGTGTATCCATCTATAAGCTACACTTCATTGCCAGCTTATAGTCTTTTTTAAACTGAGATGTCCAAATGATATTCAATCTCATTTTTTTAATTCCTGTAGTGCTTCCTCTACGTCACTGTAGCGTTTTACGTTAGAATCTTTTATAAGACGTTCTGCTTCCTGTATAGCAGCAAGAGTGACGGCATTCGGCGTATTGAGTGTTACAGCGAACGGAAAATCGCCAGACCGAAGTGATTGTCTCAAAAAGATGTTGATAGCCGTTGTAAGGTTCGTACCGAGTTCGTTATAAAGCTCTTCACTCTGCTTTTTGATGTTACTGTCTATACGGACACTAAAGCTAGTCGTATTTGCCATATCAATCAACCCCTTTTGTAATCTATTGCACCTATAATGTATGTGTAATGCGTTGCTATATCAATCCAATAGCTTCTAATTTTGAGAATTAAGTTAATTATGCGGTCCGTTTCAATACCTTCTGAAATCTTGCTGGAAGACAGTTCTTTTGTTTGCCGGCTAGGCTCATCTGTTTGTCATTGCCTGTACGTATAGAGCTTATATGGCAAGCCGAGTTACTTCGGAGATAACGCTATAAGCTTCAGAAGATCTGTCTATCCGACGTGACACTGAAAAGAGCTATTTTGCCAAAATTATCAAAATAAGAATTAAAATTCTTCTTAATCTCTGCAAACGTAGATAACACACCATCTGGTTTGCTGGAAGTCTCATTTTATGAAGTGTGCACTGAGAAGAAGAAGGAATGTATGTTGGCATGGCCTCCTTGCTCTTCTTCAAGTGCAAACGTATCTGGTGGTTTTAATACAGCAACTAAAGGCTTGTGCTAAAAATGATTTACTCGTACCGCAGTAGAGTAACCGCTTTGGCTTTTTTCTTGTCTTACAAATGACAGACAGCTAGATTTTTACCAGTGACCCACAATCTCATGATCTCATGTTCACTGATAAGGTCCATAAATCTAGTAGATGAGACAAGATGTCGTAGATGCTTGCATCGTAGCTATGAGAGTTGCTGAGGAACAAAATGAGCATGGGGAACTTCGGCGGGATCTATATCATCAACCTCAAGGAGTTCTTCCATCTGACAGTCGAGCACTTGAGAAAGCGCATAAATTGAGTGAGCCTGAGCTCTATTTATATCTTTTTTCCTTTGCTCATATTGTTGGATTGAACGTAGAGAAACATGGGATCTCTTTGAAAGTTCTGCCTGCGTCA
>NZ_CALNCS010000135.1 GCF_937875145.1 Alkalibaculum bacchi
ATGACCCCCTGCTTGTAAGGCAGGTGCTCTCCCAGCTGAGCTATGCGACCATATTATTTGTCTTTTTTTGAGGACATGTACTAGTATAACTTAGGACTAAAACAAAGTCAATGTTTTTTAAAAAATTATTTAAATCTTTTTTCTTCTATTTTAATCGTGCTTTTTGCTTCTTAGAAAGCCCAATTTTTGAGCTCTCATCATAAAAAGAATTCAATCTCATTAAAAACTTGTAGATAAAGTTACTTCTCCAGATAGAAGATCTCGAATTTCTCCATTTTCTAATTCCACTTTTAAAGCTCCGTTTTTTTCAATATCTAATACTCTTGCACGAATAGAATCATTATTATATATTTTAACCTCTACGTTTTTTCCTATCAAATAAGATTTCTTTCGATATTCATCAATTATACTTTCATAATTCTCATCATTTAGGAAATCATCGTAATACTGATCAAAAATATTTAGTATCTTTTGTACAACCTCTTTTCGTTTTTGTATTTTTCCAGTTTCAATCTTTAAAGAACTTGCTTTTGCTGCTAACGATTCATCAAAATCTTCTATATCTAAATTAATATTGATACCTATTCCAATAACTACATAATTAATCTTATCTACTTCTCCGCTAATCTCCGTCAAAATACCACAGATTTTTTTTTGGTTTATTAATATATCATTAGGCCATTTTATTTCCACTTTTTTTTGAATATAGTCTTCTAAGGCTGAGCATACGGCAAGAGCAGTAATAATCGTAAGTCGGGTTATTTTTTCAAAGGATATTTGAGGCTTTAATAAAATTGATAAATAAGCCCCT
This sequence comes from Alkalibaculum bacchi, assembly GCF_937875145.1. GTDB lineage: Bacteria > Bacillota > Clostridia > Eubacteriales > Alkalibacteraceae > Alkalibaculum > Alkalibaculum bacchi_A. The sequence continues at coordinate 812 of NZ_CALNCS010000135.1, forward strand.
TTTCTCATAGGAGAAACCCATTCCCTTGAGAACCTTCCTCTCCCTTTCTTTTGACTTTCTGCGATGATGATATCTCCATCTTCAAAAGGCTTTTGCGCCACTATTTTTCCGTAATCATTAGTAGAATCAATTTCCTCAAAATAGTATATGTTTTTTCCTATCCTCTTCGTCCTCAATCCTTCTTGTATTTCATAAGAGTATAAATTATCAGGGCTTTCTACTAGTTTATATCCCAATTTTGTCTTTGACTGAATGATATAGCCTTCCTCTTGAAGCTGCTTAATTACTTTCCATACAGCGGTCCTAGACACACCAAATACAGTGCTTAAATATTCTCCAGATAAGTATTGTGTTTTATTTTCTTTTAAAAGTTTAAGGATTTTTTCCTTCATATGGATCTCCAGTCTATTATTGATAAGCGCATGAGACGCAGTAGTTCTAAGTTCTATGTATGGACAGTAGTTGAAATTATTTCTAATCTTACAGAACTCTTGTATTAGATCTCAACTATCAGTATGTTAGTAAAAAATAAATAATAATTATTTTTCATAAAATGATTGACATTTTTGAACTTATAAAATAATATATATTAAAATCCAAATAAATGCAATGACTGAGAACAAGTAAGAATTTTATATCCTAACAGAAAGATGCCGGTTGATGCAAGGCATTCAGGTATGATTTTCCCAATACATCTCAAGAGCAACCCTCTGAAAGTGCAATATGTAGGAGGCGTCCAATGAGCATCGGTTATATGCTTAAGTATGTAAATACTTGCTGAGGTTTCTATTGTGAGATAGAAACGAACATTGGTGGTAACGCGGTTAATCCCCGTCCTTTGAATATAATTTAAAGGGCGGTTTTTTTTCGCGAACTAACGAGCAAAGCGAAAGCGTAGCTTTCGCAGTAGATGTGTAATGTAACTGACAATCAGCTTGCTGAATTAGCTGTGAAATTACATATCTACGAAATGAAAGCTATGCTTTCATTTTGCGAGTGGCGCGACGGAGGAATTGGTGAAGCCAATTCCGGAGGGCTACTATTTATAATATCAACCAAACCTTTAAAATTTTCCATTATAAAAGCCTCCTTAAAGGGCGGGTTTTTTTACGTAGTGGAATAGATTTCCCAAACGAACCAAACTAAATAAAACAAAAGTAATGATTGAGAACAAGTAAGCATTTCAGAACACTAACAGAAAGGTGCCGGTTGATGCAAGGCACTAAGGTATGATTGCTGAATACATCTCATAAACTGCCCTCTGAACCATACTCTAGTAGGAGGAGCCCGGTGAGCATCCGTTATATGCTTAAGTATGCAAATACTTATTGAGGTTTCTATTGCGAGATAGAAACAAACTTAGGTGGTACCACGGAAACCCCGTCCTTTGAATATAATTTGAAGGGCGGGGATTTTTTTCGTGAAATGATGAGCCGATCGAAAGCGCAAAGCCAATTCCTTAGAGCCAGAACAACAATCGATCAATACGTAACGACTTACTAAATTCAGAATATTCTAAATTATCAAACAATTATAGGAGGATATACTATGTCAAATATTAAATTTTTTAGTGGAGAACAAATTCCGTTGGAGATGCACAAAGTCCGTATCGTACAAAAATTAAACTTACAACCTGTTGAAAAAAGGCTAAAAGCAATCACTGAAGCTGGCAATAATACTTTTCTTTTAAAGAACCGAGATGTCTTTATGGATATGCTCACGGATAGTGGCGTAAATGCTATGAGTGATCGTCAAGTAGGTGCTATGATGGTTGCAGATGACAGCTACGCTGGAAGTGAAACATTTTTTCGATTAAAAGAAAAAATCACAGATATCTTTGGTTTTGAACACTTCTTACCAGCCCATCAGGGGAGGGCTTGCGAAAATATCATTGCCCAAACCTTAGTAAAGCCTGGAAGCATTATACCTATGAACTATCACTTTACTACTACAAAGGCTCATTTTGTTTTAAATGGGGGAACTGTAGAAGAACTCATTATAGACGAGGGATTAGAAGTAATTTCCAATTACCCCTTTAAAGGAAATATATGTGCTGATAAACTCAGACATTGCATTGACAAACACGGTGCAGAAAATATTCCCTTCGTACGTATGGAAGCAGGTACTAATTTAATTGGTGGCCAGCCTTTTTCATTAGAAAACTTAGAAGAAGTTCAAAAGCTTTGCAAGGAAAACAAAATACTATTAGTTTTAGATGCTAGCTTATTAGCGGATAATCTTCACTTTATAAAGGTAAGAGAAGAACAATGTAGAGAATTGTCTATTAGAGAAATTACAAAACGCATCTCCGATCTCTGTGACATTATTTATTTTTCAGGCAGAAAGCTAGGCTGTGCTAGGGGTGGTGGAATCTGTATAAGAGATGAGAAGATTTTTGCTCAAATGAAGGAATTCGTAACTTTATATGAAGGATTTTTAACTTATGGTGGAATGTCTGTAAGAGAAATAGAAGCTATGACCATTGGCTTAGAGGAAACAATGGATGAGGAAGTCATTAATCAAGGTCCTGAATTTATCGCATTTATGGCAGAAGAATTACAAAGAGGTGGCGTTCCCGTCATCACCCCTCCAGGTGGCCTTGGATGCCATATTAACGCTATGAAATTCGTCAACCATATTCCTCAAGAACAATACCCAGCCGGAGCATTAGCCGCAGCAATCTATATTACTGGTGGCATAAGAGGAATGGAACGTGGAACATTATCTGAGGAAAGAAATCCAGATGGCAGTGAACACCTTGCAGATATGGAACTAGTCCGTTTAGCCTTGCCTCGTAGAGTATTCACTTTATCCCAAGTGAAATACACAGCGGATAGGATTATTTGGCTATACAAAAACAGGCATTTAATAGAAGGCTTGACTTTTGTCGAGGAGCCTAGAATACTACGCTTTTTTACTGGTAAATTAAAACCTGTATCAAACTGGCAAGAAAAATTAGTCTCAGCATTCCGAGATGATTTTGGTGATAGCCTGTAGAAAGCGCCTTCGGCGCTTTCGTTCTAAGTTCTACGTTGTAAGTTCTAAGTAAAACCCTTTAGTAGCAAACAATAGTTTAACCATATTTAACTATTGTTCAACAATCGTTAAACTACTGTTAAAGTCTTAATGGAGTTTTGCTTACAACGTAGAACTTAGAACTTACAACGAATGGCTACCGCTGGTATCCATTCTGTCTTACCGGCAACCGTATAAACACACTTGTCCCCTCTCCAAATACAGACTCAATCCATATACTTCCCTTATGTTTTTCTACAATCTCTTTAGCAATGAATAAACCTAGGCCTGTAGAGTCTTCACTGTATTCAGTTTTCTTAGATTTATAATATCTATTAAAAACAATAGGGAGCTCTTCTTCTTTAATCCCTATTCCGTTATCTCTCACTTCAAATACAATATCCTTTTTACTGTATTCAACAATAAGAACCTTCACCTTACCACCACTTGGTGTATACTTTATACTATTAATAACTACATTTTGTATGACCTGTTGTAATCTATTCCGATCCCCTTCAATTATAAACTCTTCTAATTCTAGAGACACTTCCAATTGAATATCTTTTATATTTGCCTCTAGATTCATATCTGTCACAACCTGTTTTATCAGTTGAATAAGATTTAGCTTTTCAAAATTAAATATAATTTTGTTTGTCTCTAATCTTGAAATCAAAAACAAATCTCCTATTAGCCTATTTAAATACTGAGTTTTAACCTGTACTCTCTTTAAGTAACGATCTATATCTTCTTTTTCTGTGACGACTCCATTTACAATGGCATCAATATAACCTTGTACGATAAAAAGAGGACTTCGAAGATCATGTGATATATTCAATACAAAATTCTGCTTGTCTTTTTCGATCTTCATATTTTCTTCATAAGACTGTTTTAATTCACTGGTCTTATCTTCTACGATTTTTCCTAGATTTTGATTCATAAATTCCAATTGGTAAGCGAAGCGATCTGCATCATCAAATTTTTGAGCAAATTTTTGAGCTACAATAAATGCACAGATCACCATAAATATATGACCGTACTGAGATGTACTAATCCATACATTCACGATACCTACTGGCATGAAGCCTTGATTATGTAATAAATCAAAAATATAACTAACTGTAAAACTAAATCCTCCAATAAGCATGATTAGGCTTGTCTTTTTAATTAAATATGCTCTAAGTATCGTAATAAAATTGACGAAAACCAGGACACGTCCCATCCAAATATGCAAAAAATTTGCTACAGTAATCCAACGTTCAAAGGGATGTATAGTCGTTATACTAGCAATGATTAGCACACTGGACAAGAACCATTTGTGCTTTTTATCCATTGGAACCTCAAAGTGAAGTAGATGATATATAATATTAATCATAACTAAGTTAAAAATGAGAAAAAAACGAATTAATTCCCTCCAGTATTCTGATTTTAATGGAATAGACTTAAAAAGGAACAGAAGGTTTGAGTCTAAAAGGATTGTAATGATACTTCCAAAACTCAATAAACCTAAAAATAATAAGTATTTCTCACTGGTCTTTTGTTTATATAATGAAAAACTATATATCATAATGATAAAGTAAATACCGATTGCAAAACTATTCACGATTAAATTGATGTATTCAAGGCCTGTAATTACAGCACATGGGCCAATAAAAATTCGCCAAGGAAATTCTCGGTAATTAATGCGATTTTTTGCCTGCATGACAATATCTAATTCATAACCTTCCTCACTTGCAATATAATCCGCTTCATCTAATCGTACTACGTGCATTCTATGGATCTCTTGTATTCCTCCAGGAAATCTATAATTTACGAACTCTTTCCCATTTATCCAAATTCGAAAGGCTTGCATGTCCGATAATAAAAGAGATAATAATCTTTTCTCATCTGTCATTATCCTTAAATGATATGTTCTTTCATTTTTTGACCGATCTAGGCTACCTCTTACTTTCGTTAAGTACTTTGATTGTTCAATATTCTCTTCTAATTGATTTGGATTGAGCAAAAGCCCATCGTATACTTCCCATTCTCCACTAAGAGAGTACTTTACATAACCGTCCCAGCTGACGTCTCTAGCGTCAAGTACGCCTTCTTTTGCGTATAGACGAAATGCATCTGTATTATAATTTCCTATATAAATTAATAATTGTACGGACAAACACACACAGATTATTGCACCTATTAATCGTTTTTTAGAAATTTTTATCATGTCTTTTATCCTTCTATTTCCTTTTTTATTATTGTATAATAAATATGGAGGTAATACTATGATAAATATATTATTAGTTGACGATGACTTCGACATCTGTGAAATTATTAAGATCAATCTTTCTTCCCTTAACTGTAATCTATACATTGCCAATGATGGTAAAGAGGCTTTATCTCACTTACATAATCACCATATTGATTTAGTACTATTAGATATTATGTTACCAGATTTAGATGGAGTGGACTTTTGCGGTGAAATACGGAAGATCAGTAATTGCCCCATTATATTTATAAGCTGTATTGATGATGACAATACAATCGTCAAGGCTCTAGAAATGGGTGGAGATGATTATTTAGTTAAACCTTTTAATACCGACGTCCTTATTGCGAGAATTGAGGCTAATTTACGTCGCATTGAGATTGGTATCAATAAAACGGATGATTCTACACTAAAAAAGACTTTTGGAAATTGCATTATAGATTCAAGCAACCACACCGTAATTAAAAATAGAGAGAAAATATATTTGTCTCCCTTAGAGTTTAAAATTTTAAACTTTATGGTTGATAATCCAAATCAGATTTTATCTCTCAATAAAATATATGATAATATTTGGACCACCCCTAGTTATGGTGACGTGCGGACAGTAAAGGTACATGTAAGCAATATTCGAAAAAAAATTGAAGATGATCCTGCAGATCCACAGTATATTACGACCATTAGGAGAATAGGTTACTATTTTGTTCTAGAAAATAAAACATAGTCGTGATTATTTGTCGATAAATATTCAATAAGATACCATTAGTATTGCTTAAATATTTAATAATCACAACTATGATTATGACATTTGTATTATAATCTATATTTTTATTATATCTTATTTTTATGAAAAAGTGTTTAAAGATATGGTTAAAAATATATCATTGAACAGGAAATGCGATTAGCGCAATTTTTAGTTTAGAATTTTAAGCAGAAGGCAAAAGTCTGAAAGCAGAACTTTCTATAGAGAGTATCTTATTTTTTACATCTCGCTTCTTAGTTTGTATGGGATGACGACTCGTTATCCCATACGATAAATGCTAATGGTAATCTAAAGTCTTGTGCGTTTTTTATGCTTTCTGTTGGAATTTGTATGCTTTTTTGTTCTACTCCCATCGGTTTCTCTTTTATTTCTTTGTCTTACATCAGTAGTTTCTTTTTTATGTTGTTTATCACGGTTGTCTTCATGGGAGCTTTTTCGAGGGCGAATGAGGCAGTGCTTATCATAACCTATGAGATCTCTTCTCCCCGCCTTTGTCAGTGCTTCGTACACTAAGTCATAATTTTTCGGTTTTCGATACTGTATTAAAGCTCTCTGCATTGCCTTATCATGAGGGTTTTTAGGAACGTATACTTTTCCCATCGTTCTAGGATCTAATTCTGTATAAAACATACAAGTGGACAAAGTCCCTGGAGTAGGATAAAAGTCTTGTACCTGCTCAGGCATATGATTTAAATCTCTCAAATACTCTGCTAATTCAATAGCCGCATTTAAATCTGAGCCAGGATGACTAGACATTAAGTAAGGAACCAAAAACTGTTTCATACCTAGCTTTTCATTAATCTTTTCATACTTATTTCTAAACTTTTCATATACTTCTCTTTTTGGTTTACCCATCTTTTCCAAAACTTTAGGAGAGATATGTTCTGGTGCAACTTTTAATTGCCCACTAATATGGTGTTCACATAGCTCCCAAAAAAAATCATCATTAGGATCTGCCATTAAGTAATCATATCGAATGCCAGAGCGAACAAACACCTTTTTTACCTCAGGCAATTCTCTTAGCTCTTTTAAAAGGTTTAGATAATCTTTATGGTCCACTTTTAACTGTTTACATGGCTCAGGATCTAAGCATTGTTTGTTCATGCAAACACCATGCTTTTCTTGCTTAGTACAGGCCCTATCTCTGAAGTTCGCAGTGGGACCACCTACATCGTGAATGTAGCCTTTAAAATCTGACTCGCTTATAATTTTTTTTGCTTCTTCTATTATAGACTCATGACTTCTAGATTGAACTACTCGACCTTGATGGTAAGTAAGGGCACAGAAATTACAGCCTCCAAAGCAACCTCGATTGCTAATTAAACTAAATTTTACTTCCTTAATGGCTGGAATTCCTCCGTCTTTTTCATATATAGGATGGTAAGTTCGCATAAAAGGTAGATCGTAAACAGAATCTAACACTTCTCTAGTCATTGGCTCAGGTGGTGGGTTTTGTACAACAAAATAATCTCGATAAGGTTCAACAAGGGGTTTCCCTACTACAGAATCCATATTATTAGACTGAATTAGAAAGCTTTTAGCATATGTCTCTTTTGAGGCTAATATTTCATCGTAATGGGGTAAAAAGATGGGCTTATAAGGTCTTTTTTTATCTTTTGTCTTATACACAGTTCCCTCTATAAAAGTAATTTCAGAAACAGGTAATCCGCTTTCTAAAGCCTCCGCAATTTTAATAATTTGCTCTTCTCCCATTCCATAGACGATCAAATCTGCTTTTGCATCTAAGAGTATGGATCTTCTAATCTTATTAGACCAATAATCATAATGAGCAAATCGCCTAAGACTCGCTTCAATCCCCCCTAAAATAATTGGCACATCGCTATATGCTTCCTTGATTTTTGAAGAATAAATAATCGTAGCGCGATCTGGGCGATACCCTCCTTTTCCACCAGGAGAATACATATCGTCTCTTCTCATTCTCTTGGAAACGGTGTACTGGTTTACCATTGAATCCATATTTCCACCAGTTACCAAAAATCCAAGCCTTGGTCTGCCAAATCGCTTAAAATCTTTGATGGATTTCCAGTCTGGTTGTGCAATAATGGCAACTCGATATCCTCTACTTTCTAATACCCTTCCAATAACTGCGGCTCCGAAGGAAGGATGATCTACATAGGCGTCACCTGAGACCAATACAAAGTCTACCTCATTCCATCCCCGTTCAAGTAAATCGTCTTTATCTATAGGTAAAAAATCAATCATTTTTTCATTCCTCTTTCTCATGATCCATCAATTTTAATACTAAGGGTTAGTATAACAAATCAATAAGTAAAATACTAGAATCATTTTAGTCCTTAGTCACTTGTCTTAAGTCACTAGCACTAGGGTATTCTTTTAAAGTCAAAATTCTTCTCTATGCTTAAAGTAACTAGGATAGGAGCTCCAGTTAAATGTAGAGCTATTCTTTTAAAGAATAAGAGGTTCCTAAGCTTTGCCACGAGATTAATTAGTAACTTCCTTATTTAAATGGCATAAAATATACTAACAATAAAATTGGGGGAATTCCTTTGAATATAGATAGATTGATAGATTGTGATAAAGAGTATGAATCGTATATTATTTCGAACTTAAAGAATTATATTACAGATGAGCTTATAGATAGCCATTACTATGAAGAGCTATCCCATCTAGCACCATCCAATGTAGCAAAAGACCTCTTGTTGTCCTTTAGTGAAGATGAGAAAAACCATGCAGAATTATTTGGACAAATATATTATTATTTAAGAGCATCTCATTATACTCCAGAAATAAGCTATATAAAAATTAATGATTATAAAGAGTCCATTATTCAAAAGATGAATGACGAGATTAAAGATTACGAAGAATACAGCAAACAATACTTAAATGCTCCCACTATAGAATGGCAGAATATTTTTTTTGTGGTTAGAGATACAGAAGCCCAACACGCCATGAGACTCCCTTCTCTACTAGAATAAATCAAGGAGTAGCTACCAGCCGCCATTTGGTGGCTTTTTTCATAAGCTTTTACATAGAACTTACAACTACATTGTCTAATTTCTATAAAACAGGGTATATATAATATACTCGTATATATTAATAGTAATAGAATTTTACTTTCATTATTTATGGTGGATTATATAATTAAGTTAGCCACCATTATACAAAAAAACGCCACGTGA
>NZ_CALNCS010000136.1 GCF_937875145.1 Alkalibaculum bacchi
ACATATATTTTTTATTCGTTCAGATAGTAGAGAGCTGCCAGCGCATAGATTTTTCCTGCTTCAATCAGGTCATCAAGCTCAACCCATTCATCTACATGATGAGGGACCTCCCTATCCCCAGCACCTGTAACAATCACAGGGATACCCTTGCGAACCTGCAGGAACGTACCATCTGTGGCTCCTGGGACACCGTTATATTTGGGTTCAACGCCCATCACCTCACGAAAAGCGCGATCTACAGACCTCACAACCGGTTCTTCTTTGGAAACTTCTGTCCATGGTCTATCATCAATAACCTCTATAGAAGCTGCAAAACGATCATATTCATTAGGATATTGGCGGCTAAGACGGTCAATAATGCCCTGGATCTGGCGTACTATAGCTTGATGATCTTGGTTAGGAACCGTACGAATATCAAGTGTTACATAACAATCATCGGGAATGACATTGATTTGTGCTACACCTTCAAGAGGTGCCTTAATCATGGTCGGAGTAATGCTCGGCCATCCGAGATAGTCGTGTCGCATCACCCGGTCTTTTTCAAAATTTTCGAGATACTTGATTTCGCTGATAAAACGAGCGAGAGACCAGTTAGGATTTACACCGGCAAGAGGCATACAGCCGTGGCCCTGCGCTCCTTGAAAGATAACCTTAATTCGCATTGCCCCTTTTTGGAAAACGCACAGATTTTTCTCTTCCGGTTCGCAAATAATAGCTCCATCAACATTGTCAGCCCAACCTTTTTCGATAAAATCCTTAATGCCAATCATGGAGCCTTCTTCGTCTACGGGGAAACAGAGGAGTATGTTACCTTTAAAAGGAATTCCAGAGTCTTTAATGGCTTTCGCTGCAAAAAAAGCAGCAGCAGTATTTCCTTTCGTGTCGTTCGTTCCGCGGCCATACATCCTCTTCTTGCCATCTACCTCCACGATTTCTCCACCAAAGGGATCATATTTCCACTTTCCAGGATCCCCTATAGAAACTACATCTTGATGTCCTTCGAAGAGAAGTGTTTTCCCAGGTTCTTTGCCACGAAGAAAAGCTATGACATTAGAGCGACCTGGAACCACTTCATCTACATGGACTTCAAATCCTTCTTCATGGAGCAACTTTTCCAGATACTCTGTTACCCGAGATTCATTTGCACCTTCTACATTGGGGTCAAAAACACTATCGATACGAACTAAATCTTGGGTACACTTGATAAGACCTTCTTCATCAAAGAAACGTAGCACATCTTTATACATTTTCTCTCCTCCTTCTTAGGAATTTAAATATTTCGGAAAAGTTACAATAATTCTCCCCCTAATAACAGAGGAGGCATGTTCGAAGGTAAAAAACTCAAGACAAAGTAGACTTATCAACAGGCAACGGAAGGAATACGCTGTCTCTTTTATTTTCAAAGAAACAAACGCGAAATTCGAATATGACAAAAGAGCACGGCTTACATTAGTTATTCTCACATTTCTTCTCCTCAGTCGTTCATGGTAATCATGGTACGATTAGGGCCGAAGATCCTCTTGAATTCCATAATGCAGAACCTTTTACTTTATAGTGGAATATGCCCCTATTATATTTGCACATATATTTCTGTCAATCTTTATTATCGAGACAATTATTAGAGTTCTTTATCGCTTGCAACTACAATAATTTACATTTTTTGAGGCTTCGATGGAAAATAAATTGTTATTGACAGGAATACATGCATACATATAATTATAACTGTCTGTTCCATAAAAAAATATTTAATTCCATTATGCGGAATAAGCTTTTGCCCCTAAAAGGGACTTTGTGCTTCTAGACAAAGTTACAAGAAACAAGTAGTTTTGATAATTTCTATCGTAATTGACAAGGCATCTTTCATCGCCCTTGAAAGCTTCTCTGGAACAATAACGGCCTTCGTAGCGATACGCGTGGACCACATATAAAATGGAGGAGGGTACGGCATGAATGGATACTTAGTAGCAATTGTTCTTTACGCTTTATTGCTTATTGTGATTGGATGGTGTATTGGCAAAAGAGTAAAAGGAGCTGGCGGCTTTTTTGTTGCTGGAAGACAGCTATCCACGGGGTTGCTCTTCACAACTCTTATTGCAGCAAATTTGGGGGCAGGATCTACTGTCGGAGTTGCAGGCATCGGATACAAATTTGGTATTTCCGGCTGGTGGTGGATCGGCAGTGCAGGTATAGGATCTATGATTCTCGCTTATGTAGTAGGGCCTAAAATCTGGCGTATCTCTTGTCGCTACAACCTTTACACACTGGGAGACTATCTCGACCTCCGTTACAGCAAAGCTTTTCGTGGGCTTATATCGGGGATGATGGCGATTGGGACGCTCGCCCTATTTTCAGGGCAACTCATTGGGATAGCGTGGATCCTCAATGTGGTAGCTAATATTGACAAAATATGGGGCATCCTTATCGGGGCATGCGTCACGACCCTCTACTTCGCTGCTGGGGGGCTTCTCTCCGCAGCTATCGTCAATATTGTGGAACTCGCAGTTATAATTCTCGGTTTCTCGCTAGCTGCCCCTTATGTCCTTTCTTATGTTGGAGGATGGAGTGGGCTCACAACAACCATCACATCTAAGCTAGGATCGGAAGCTGCTAATCAGTTCTTTTCCTGGAAAGGAATTGGCGCGACAACGATTGTGGGATATCTTTTTATGCTTATCCCTTCTTTCTGCATTTCTCCAGGTCTCATAGGGAAAGTGTACGGGGCTAAAAACGAGCAGGCAATTCGAACAGGTACAGCGCTAAACGGCGTAGTACAACTTATTTTTGCTTTTTTACCAGTAGTAATAGGCATGTGTGCATTTGCAGCTTTCCCCGATCTTGCCAATAGCGAATTAGCTTTGCCTACTGCTATGAAAGAAATGATGCCTTTTGCTGTATCAACCTTGGCGTTAGCCGCCATTTTTGCAGCAGAGGTCAGTACTGCTGACGCAGTACTTTACATGCTGACTACATCTATTTCCAAAGATATTTACCAGACATTTTTCCGCCCTGATCTTTCAGAGCAAGATCTTTTAAAATTTAGTAGAAGAGTTACACTAATATGTGGAGTTGTGGGTGTTGCACTCGCAGTCATAATTCCTAACATACTCACTGCTTTACAGATTTTCTACTCTCTTATGAGTGTTTCTCTTGCAGCACCATTGCTTTTGGGACTCTTTTGCGATAAGGCCTCCAAGAAAGG
>NZ_CALNCS010000137.1 GCF_937875145.1 Alkalibaculum bacchi
AGAAAATGATAAATTAAATCAAATAGAGGTTCCAGAAGAACTTGAGGGTAAATTAATGGAGGCTCTAGAAAAGGCACCAAAGAAAAATAATAAAAGATTTTACAAACGCATTGCAATCATTATTTTGTTTTTTTTAATAATAGGCCCCCACATAGATACTGTAGCTTATTATACAGGGAAATTCGTAGGCTATGAGCCCGTTATGACAGGCACTTTACAGAAGTTAAATGAGATGGGCAAAGGTCAATCCATTAAAAAATCCTATTCTTTTAGCGATGGAGCATCGGTTACACTCGATGGTATTATGCTTGATGGCAATGGAGTAAATCTTTTTTATGTAATAAAAGCTCCAAGTGAAGATATCGAAGAAGTGTCTTCACGGATGAGTACTCAGCTGGTTACAAGCTTTCAAAACGGATTTTCTAGTAATGGAGTGGGGGAAACAAACAAAGAAAATAATGAACAAAAGTGGATGATACAAACATATGGAGCACCTAATATTTTTGATAATAAAATGAAATTTGGAGTGAACTATACGACGAAAGAGGGGAATAGGGAATATGGTGAAATTTCTTTCCGCTTAAATCGAAGGAAAGCTCTTGGCAAAAGTTTGAGAATTCGTATTAATAAAGAAGTTTCTATTGAGGCTAACAGAAATATCAAAATTAAATCGCTAACCGCTTCACTCACAACCACAGTTATTAAAGGTCAGATACAAAATATTTTTCAATTAGGGTTTGATCAAATAACAAGCAATAGGCTTTACCCAGAAAATATCGAGATGGTTTTATACGTTAATGGCAAAGAAGTCCCTCTTCAAGGGTCGGGAATATCTACAAATTTGAATGGGATTCATTACGAATTGATTTTTGATGCTTTGCCAGAAGACACACAGGAAATAGAGATTGAATTTGTCTCTTTTCAAGGAAGATATGAAATAAATGAGGAGATGGACTCAGGGGAGAGTAGTACGATTTTCAAGGAGATAAATAAAACAATATTTAAACAAAAAGTTCATAGAGGATAATGTGAATTATCCTCTATGAACTTTTAAAAGACTTTTAGTAGGAATTCTCAGATTTTAAATATATTTAATTCCTCAAATTTGCCACTAATAGAAGAGATAAAGTTGAGCAACTGAGAAAAGAGCAGACAAAGGATGCTGGGTGGTATCTGTAGAATACGTATTCCCACATTTTATTTGTCTGCTTTCTATTATATTGGCTTTGTGTTTTTATTTGTATTTTTCTTCTAATGTACTCATCCAAGCTCCTAGGAGCAAGCCTAGAATGAACAAGATAAAACTATAAATCCCTGTTTGTAATGTAAAACCAGTATAATTTGCTACTGGCGGGAGGATGATTAATAGGGTAGAGGCTATAACGATTCCGATAATAAAGTGGTACATTCGTGAATGAAAATTATGTAGTATCCATTCTATGAATTTTGACAGCAAGATTATGACGAGAATCCCTCCAATGGCAATAGGCAGAAATACGCCTACAAGATCAAAGTTCTTAAATCCATTTAGCATAGAATCATACAAACCTAAGACCAGCAAGAGATTAGATGGGCTCAGCCCTGGAACGAGTACACCTAGTGCAATCAAGCCACCTGCAATAATAAATCCAAAGAAATTAGGTGGAATGGTTCCTAAGATATTGTCCATAAAATACAAGAACAAAAACCCTACAATTAAAGAGCCAAATAACCATATGCGGTCAACAGTGTCTCGCCTCTTATATTTAACGGATTCTTTCATTAAAGAAGGTAGTGTTCCAATAATAGCTCCTGCAAACCCCCATAGAACAATAACCTGATAATTTTCTAATAGCCATTCTAATGGTTTTGACAATAGACCGATTCCTATAATTCCACCAATTCCAACAGGAAGAAAAAATAAGAAGTTTTTCTTAAAATCTTTAGTCAAGTGGGCCATAAAGCTTAATAATTTCTCGTAAATCCCTAAAATTGCTGCTAAAACTCCTCCTGAAACACCAGGAAGAATAAAACCTAAGGCAATAATGACACCCTTTAAAAATCGTGACAATACCCCTTCTTCTTTTCTTTTTTCCATTTTAATCTCCTTAAGATCATATTTTAAGTAGTCCTCTTTAAGAAACAATTTAATTTTACATTATATTTGTAATTTGGTCTAGTTATTCGTTATAAGGTGTCATCTTACTTTTTAATATGTTATTAATCTTAAATATTTAGGTAATGTCGTATGAATTATATTTTAAATAAAAAAATATTCGTATTTTTATGTAAATACTCTTTATTTTTTTTCACTTTTGGTATAAACTTATATAGTTATAATGATAATGTTAATTATATAATTAAAAAAGAAGAACATAGGAGTTGGTTTAAATGGCTCGAATGGTAGGTACTGTTGTACGAGGAGTAAGAACTCCAATTATAAATAAGGGAGACTCTCTTATTGAAATCGTAGTAGACAGCATAGAAAAGGTAGCTGAATGTGAAGGATTCTTTATACAGGATAGGGATGTAGTTGCTATTACAGAGTCTGTAGTAGCAAGGGCTCAGGGAAATTACGCTACAATAGATCATATCTCTAAAGATGTTAAAACAAAGTTTGGTGATGATACAATAGGAGTAATCTTTCCAATCTTAAGTCGAAATCGTTTTTCAACTTGTTTACGTGGTATTGCAAAAGGTGCAAAAAAAATAGTACTAATGCTTAGTTACCCAGCTGATGAAGTAGGTAATCACTTAGTTGAAATTGACGCCCTAGATGAGAAAAATATAAATCCGTGGTCAGATGTTCTAACAGAAAAGGAATTTCGCAGTTTTTTTGGCCATGAAAAACATTATTTTACAGGAGTAGATTACATTGATTACTATAAGTCTATTATTGAAGGATATGGTATAGATTGTGAAATCATTTTCTCTAATAATCCTAAGAGCATATTAAGCTACACCAAAAGCGTACTTACATGTGATATTCATACTCGTTTTAGAACAAAGAGAGTCTTAACACAGGCTGGTGCCCAAAAAGTTTATGGTTTAGATGATATATTATCTTGCTCTATTGATGGTAGCGGATACAATGAAGAATATGGTCTTTTAGGTTCGAATATGGCTACAGATGATTCTGTAAAACTTTTCCCAAGAAACTGTCAACCACTAGTTGAAGAAATACAGGCTATGTTTAAAGAAAAGACTGGAAAAAACGTAGAGGTAATGGTATACGGAGATGGTGCTTTTAAAGACCCAGTAGGTAGAATATGGGAGCTAGCTGACCCAGTAGTGTCTCCAGCCTATACATCTGGGCTAGAGGGAGTACCAAACGAGATAAAATTAAAATACCTTGCTGATAATGATTTTGCACATTTAAGTGGAGACGAACTAAAAGCTGCTATATCTGATTATATTAAGAATAAAGAATCTGATTTAGTGGGTTCTATGGCCTCTCAAGGAACTACTCCAAGAAAAATCACAGATCTATTAGGATCTCTTTCAGATTTAACTTCAGGTAGTGGAGACAAAGGAACGCCTTTAGTTTACATTCAAGGTTATTTTGACAACTTTACAGAAGAATAAATTCTTTAAATATAAAATAATATAGTATTTACGCCAATTGTTTCATTGTAATTGGCGTGTTTTTTATTTTAAGCCGAAAGGTGAAAGCTGATTTTTATGCTATTTTAAATAGTACTACATTATTAAAATAGATACTAAATAATCTTATTAAAGTTAGAGAACACTGTTGTTTAAGAGGATTACTTAAGGAGCATTATATTTTTAATTAAAATCTTTTGTTTATTTACGAGTTCACTTAATGTATAATTATTAAGAATATACTTATTTGAGGGAGGTAAATACTATGAAAAGAAAACTAATTTTAGGAATCTCGTTATTTTTAATGATTGGCTTAGTAGTTGGATGCTCTGGTGATTCTAATGAAGACCAAGAAGGCACTCAAACAGAAGGAAAGGTATACCAAATTGCAACAGATACTACATTTGCACCTTTTGAATTTCAAAATGATGCTGGAGAATATGTAGGTATTGATATTGATCTTTTAAAAGCAATTGCAGAAGATCAAGGCTTTAAATACGAGCTAAAACCACTTGGTTTTAATGCCGCAGTAGCTGCACTGGAATCAAATCAAGCCGATGCAGTAATCGCAGGTATGAGCATAACAGAGGACCGTGAGAAAAAATATGATTTTTCAGAACCATATTACGATTCAGGTGTTGTAATGGCTGTGAGTGCGTCTAATGAAGACATTACATCCTATAAAGATTTAAAAGGCAAAAAAGTTGCTGTAAAGGTAGGTACTGAAGGAGCTACTTTTGCTGAATCAATAAAGGACGAGTATGACTTTGAATTGTCTTATTTTGACGAATCTCCGTTTATGTATGAAGATGTAAAAACTGGAAATTCAGTAGCATGTTTTGAAGATTATCCTGTAATGGGGTATGGAATTACTCAAGACAATGGACTTAAAATGGTAACAGACATGGAAAAAGGTGCCTCATATGGTTTTGCTGTCCTTAAGAGTAAAAACACGGAACTTTTAGAAATGTTTGATAAGGGACTCAGCAATGTAAAAGAAAATGGAAAATATCAAGATATTCTTGATGAGTACATTTCTGCTGAATAATTTGATAAATGAGGATGCATTAATATGAATTTAGGCAAAGTATTTGGTGAAACATACGAATTATTGTTTCAAGGACTTCAAGTTACAATACAAGTAACTGTTTTATCTCTCCTAATTGCATTTGTATTAGGATTGATTACATCGTTATTGGGTTTTTCTAAAACGCCACTTAGATGGATTTCTAAAGGATACGTGTGGTTAGTTAGAGGAACGCCAATTATGGTGCAGGTATTTTACATCTATTTTGCTTTGCCGCAACTTCTCCAAGCTTTAGGTTATGATGTAAGGTTAACTTCTTTTATGGCAGGGTTGATCACCTTGACTCTTAATGCTGGTGCATATATGTCAGAAATCTTTAGAGGAGCCATTTTGGCTGTTAATTCAGGTCAAATGGAAGCGGCAAGGAGTTTAGGGCTATCGAAAGGTCAGGCCATGAGGAAAGTTGTGTTGCCACAAGCGATACGTATATGTCTGCCATCATTAGTAAATCAGTTTATTATCACACTAAAGGATTCTTCGATAATATCTGTAATTGGACTAACTGATATTATGTATCAGGCAAAAATTTATGTAGGCAGATCTATGGAATCTTTTGCCACCTACACATGGGTTGCTGTATTCTACTTAGTAATCATTACCATCTTGACTCAAATAGCGAAACGAGTAGAGAAGAAGGTGATGATATGACAGCTCAAATACAAATCAAAAATCTCCATAAGTACTTTGAAAAGCTTGAAGTTCTTAAGGGTATAAACCTTGAAGTGCACAAGGGAGAAGTAGTGTGTTTGATTGGACCTAGTGGCTCAGGAAAATCGACTCTTCTAAGATGCATTAACCGTCTTGAAGATCCCACAAGTGGTGAAATTATCGTCGATGATGTAAAGATTACAGATAGTAGCGTTAATATGAACAATGTGAGAAGACATATTGGAATGGTATTTCAACAATTTAATCTTTTTCCACATTTAACAGTTAAAGAGAATATTAGTATGGCGCCCCTTGAACTAAAGCTTAAAACAAAAGCAGAAGCAGATGATAAAGCGGTAGAACTCTTAAAAAGAGTAGGATTATTAGAAAAAATTGATGTTATGCCAAGACAGCTTTCAGGAGGACAACAACAGCGTGTTGCCATTGCAAGGGCATTAGCAATGGAACCGGATATTATGCTCTTTGATGAACCTACTTCTGCTCTTGACCCAGAAATGGTTGGAGAGGTATTAGCGGTAATGAAGGAGCTCGCAGCTATGGGAATGACCATGGTTGTCGTAACTCACGAAATGGGTTTTGCTAAAGATGCAGCAGATAGAGTATTATTTATGGATGAAGGTATCATCATGGAAGAAGCTACACCAGAAGAGATGTTCAGTAATCCGAAAAACCCTCGTACGATAGAGTTCTTAAATAAGGTGTTATCAACAAAATAGAATATAAAAAAGCCAATGTCTCGACATTGGCTTTTTTATATGAACTTTGTATTATTTAAGCACAATAATAACAATCCATCATAATATAATAATAAGATAAGATTCTTAAGTAGATCAGGCTGTGCAATATAATGATTGTACATTGCATGAAGCCGGGCCATAATGGCAGCAGAAATATGATCTGTGGACTATGCTTTTTTCGTATAGTATCACAGGTTTTTTTATAGCGGAAAGTAGAAGGTAGAAGGAAAATGAGTTAGGAGGAAATGAGATGGATGTAATGGATAATTATAAAAAGGTAAAAAAAGTATTATGGATTATTCTTATTGCAAATATGATCGTAGCATTGATAAAGGTAAGCATCGGTACTATTATAAAGACGCCACGAGCTCCCCGAAGAAGCCTCAAAATGGGCTGATGC
>NZ_CALNCS010000138.1 GCF_937875145.1 Alkalibaculum bacchi
GTTTGTGTGCACTATTCTATTTTCAAATACCTTGGAGTAGTTACTTTACTTACAAAGAACGCAGTAATGCGGTAAGTAATTAGTACTACCTATGCCAGACTTATCCAAGAAAACGAGCCTTAAGGCGAAGTTTGATTGGTTATAAGTTACGGCTTGCCTTTCGGCTTTTTAGAATTACTAAGTTCTTTTTTTTAGCTTGTCTCACGAGACAGCTTTTATATCTTACTTCTTTTTGTTTCTTTTGTCAACCACTTTTTCAAAAATAATTATTTGTCATACTTTTTATTATTTTGTCATTTCTTGCGGCGACTTTTACTATTATAGAGTGTTCTCTTAATTTTGTCAATCACTTTTTTGATTCTTATTTTTTATTCCACAATAAAGTGCCTTTGGTACTTGAACAGCTGCCAGTCAACAGCGTTAGGTCAATTCTTACAGGTCAAAATTCAACTGCATATAAAAAATAGCTAAGTCTACAAGTAGAACTTTTCTATTAAACATGAAAATTGCCAAATGGATTATAATGATCCATCTGGCAATTATAAACAATCTTTATAGTACACGTTTTAAAAATTCTTTTGTACGCTCCTGTGTAGGTGTATTGAATATCTGTTCAGGTGTACCTTCCTCAGCTATAACTCCTTTGTCCATGAATATAACTCGATCTGATACATCCCTTGCAAAATCCATTTCATGAGTAACTACCATCATAGTTAATCCACTATCTGCTAATTCCTTCATAACTTTTAGTACCTCTCCAACCATTTCTGGATCAAGAGCAGAAGTTGGCTCATCAAACAACATTACATCAGGCTCCATAGAAAGAGCTCTCGCTATGGCAACCCGTTGTTTTTGCCCACCTGATAATTGATTAGGTCTTGCATTAATAAACTGATCCATGCCAACTACCTTAAGGTATTGCATCGCTATTTTTTCAGCTTCTTCTTTAGAACGCTCCAAAACTTTAACTTGACCAACTACACAATTATTTAAAACATTATGATTGTTGAATAAATTAAATTGTTGAAATACCATTCCTAGCTTTGTTCTATATGCATACACATCGTGTTTATCATCAAGTATATTCTCACCTTTGTAAATAATAGCTCCACCACTAGGTCTTTCTAGCAAATTTACACAGCGCAAGAGTGTAGATTTGCCAGAACCAGATGAACCGATAATACTTACAACTTCTCCTTTGTCCACGGTAATATTTATATCTCTTAATACTTCGTGAGTGCCGAAGGATTTATTCAATCGTTGTATCTCTATTACTTTACTCATTGATATCCTCCTTATCTACTGTTTTCTCGTTTTGCTTTTTGCCATTTCAGGTGTTTCTACCTGCATCTGATTTCCAATTATATTGTAATTTTTAGGACCATCAAGCTTTCTTTCAAAATAACGTAGTATTCGGGTTACTGTGAAGGTCATAATAAAATATAAAATACTGGCCACAAAGAAAGATTCAAAATATCTATAATTATTACCGGCAATAGATTTCGTCTGGAAAAACAATTCTGTTACTCCAATTACATTGAGAACTGATGTGTCTTTTATATTAATGACAAATTCATTACCCGTTGCAGGTAATATATTTCGAATTACCTGTGGAATAACTACATTAATCATGGTTTGAATGTGATTCATTCCTATAGCTTGAGCGGCCTCAAATTGTCCATCATCGATAGAAATAATTCCACCACGTACAATTTCAGCCATATATGCACCTGTATTTATAGAGACTATAAATATAGCAGCTACGGTTCGATTCATATGCATGTCAAAGGCTAACGCGGAACCAAAGTAAATAACCATAGCTTGTACGATCATTGGCGTCCCACGGAAAAATTCTACGTAAAAGGATAGTATTCCAGTGATTATTTTCAGAGCTACTCTCCTTGGTCCCTTTTCAGGTAATGGCATCGTGCGTACCACACCTATTAGCAAGCCCAAAATAGAGCCTAAAATTGTACCTGTTATTGAAATTAGTAATGTCATGCCCGCTCCACGAATGAACATCGGCCAGTAGTCAGTAACAATACTTATTAACCAATCTAAAGTCATAATTCTCCTCCTGTTTAAAACATAAAACCGCCTGTAAAATCAGGTCGGTTTTATATACATTATTATGTATTATTGTGCTGCTGGTTGGTTTTTAATTGCTGTATCCATTATATTTTGTTGTTCTTCTAAACTAATACCAGATATAACCTTGTTAATTTGTTCTGTCAATTCACTATCTTTGGCCACACCCACAGCTATTGCCGTATCTTCATCCGATGTCTTAAAACCATCTGTAAATTCTACCATTGCAAATTTTTCATTTGCTGCAGTTGCACTAACACCCTCAGGTCGCTCTGATACATATCCATCAATCATTCCAGATTCAAGAGCAACTCTCATTGCTGAAAAATTATCTGATGCTATTTCTTTATTTACACCTGAAATTTGATCAATTACTGTGTAGTGAAACGTATTTAATTGTGCTGTAATCTTGGCACCACTAAAGTCACTAAGTTTGCTAGCTTTCTCATAGTTTCCACCTTTTTTTACTACCATAACTAAATCGGATTTATAATAATTATCGCTAAAGTCAATTGTTTTTTTTCTTTCTGCTGTTGGAGACATGCCTCCAATAATAGCGTCAATTTTACCTGAGGTCAAAGCTGGAACAAGTCCATCCCACTCAACTTTTACAATTTCTAATTCTTTTCCAAGACCTTCCGCTATTTTCTTTGCAATCTCAACATCATATCCACCTGCATACTCTGCATTACCCTTAATTGGAACACCATCATTAGAATCATTTACTTGAGTCCAATTAAATGGCGCATAATTTGCTTCCATACCTACTTTAAAGGTATCTTCTGAATTTTTTTCTGATGAACCACAAGCTGTAAACATCATAGCTAACATTAATACAATTGATAACACAATCTTTTTCTTCATTTTCTTCTTCTCCCCCTTATAATATTAATTCAAACATAGTTTATCTAGATCTCATTAGTTCACAAAAAGAAGACCTGAGGATTGCTCAGGCCATAATGTACACTTATCCACTAACCCCCTCTTCCCAAATGAGATAGCACTCCTCAACAAACCGGGACGTTTATCGAGACAGTCCTGCAGTTATTCACTGCAGTCCCAGCATATAGTACCGAGAATACTATACACTTCGGCAATACTTCCTTCTCCTTAACCTCATTACTTCTCAAGCTACGTTAAAGACTATTAAATATCGCACCTCTACCTCACCAATTAAAGTGAGGTTGTATTTTATTGTCGTTTATAGTCTACAATATCATGGACAATCTGTCAATTATACAGGGGGCAAACCTTTAAATTTTATCTAAAAACAATTTTGTTATAAAGCTATTTCTTTCTTATTCCATCCTTCATAATAGTAAATCCACTCATCAATTTCTCTCCAGCTTTTCACACGAACTACATTATTTGGCAGCTCGCCTTTATTATAATTACAATCAACTAGTAAAACTTGAAGATCCGCATCTGATAATTGCAATGCATTTTCCAATCGATCTTCAATAAAAATATCTGACTGTAATTCTTTGGCTTTATTTACTTTATCGTGTGAACCTAGAAATGAGATTGTGTCCATAGAGATATTGTAATGGCTCATCCATTCTAGGGTCACCTCCCTCATTATTTTATCTCTTGCCGTTACAAAGTGGATTTTGTGCTTATTGTTTAATTGGTTTATGACTTCTCTCGCTCCCGGTCGAATTTGAGCTTCTTTATGAAGTAACTCACCGTTCTTTAAGTAAAAATCGAAATATTCAATAGGGTCAATTCCTATAATTTTATGAATATCGTAAACAGTAACGTCTTCTGCTTGAACATTAGTGTAAAAATAATCATTTACTCTTTTTAGCCAATAATAAGGTTCCGTGATTGTGCCATCTATATCGATACATATATTCATTTCTTTCATTAAAACACCTCCATAATCTATATTATCATAAAGGGTTGTTGGTTTCTTTAAAAATGGATTAAAAATAAAAAAGCATTAAAAAAGACTCACGATAAACGTGAGTCTTTTTGTAAATCCGCAACGTCCTATTCTCCCATAAGCAGGGAGCCAAATTCCAAAGGAATTTTCGCGAGTCGCTTAGTTCGATATAAAGAAAGATCTCTGATAGCCAGAGATCTTTCTTTACTAGTTAAATCCGCAACGTCCTATTCTCCCAGGGCGTTACCACCCAAGT
>NZ_CALNCS010000139.1 GCF_937875145.1 Alkalibaculum bacchi
CGCGCAGATGGGTGACATGGGTGCCGAGCTGTTCGACATGGACTAGTCCGTATACATTGGGCGTTTCTAACGGAGCAGCACTAGGAGCATCTATTGCCATCGTATTTAGTAGTATCTTGGGAGCAGCAGCATATAGTCCATATATAATCCCTATCTTTGCCTTTGCCTTTGCCACGATCACTATGCTTTTGGTTTTTGGCATATCAAAGATTTCTCGTAATGCTACTTGGACCCTTTTATTAGGAGGGGTAGCTATAGGATATCTTATGTCTTCTTTGACATCACTAATCAAATATATGGCAGATACAGTAAAACTCCCGGAATTAGTGTTTTGGTCCTTAGGGAGCTTAACGGGTCTACCATGGGAGGCAATCTTTATCATGTTAGGGATGGCTGTAATCAGCAATGTGTTTATGCTTTACTATGCATTAGATTTAAATGCAATGCCTTTAGGAGAGGAAACTGCCGTTAGCCTCGGTATCAATTACAAAAAAATGCGTCAACTGTCTTTTATATTTGCAACATTGATGACGGCAGTTAGCGTTGCCTTCACAGGTGTCATCGGCTTTGTCGGTTTGGTCGCTCCTCATCTTAGTAGGATGATTATAGGAAATGATTTTCGGCTTCAGGTTTGGACTTCAGGAATAATAGGTGGATTACTGTTACTTATTTCGGATACTGTTGCGAGGACTATAATCGCACCAACGGAATTGCCCGTTGGGATTATTACGTCGGTACTAGGGGTACCTTTCTTCCTATTCTTAATTGTAAAAAGAGGGAGGGAATAAAATGTCTATTACCATCCATAATTTGAGTTTCTCATACAATAAAAAAAACAAGATCCTCCATTCTGTATCTATTAAATCAGAAGAAGGACAACTTATTAGTCTAATAGGGCCTAATGGGTCTGGAAAAACAACCCTAATAAAATGTATCAACCGCATTAACCCTGTACAAAACGGAACTGTATTAATAAACCAAGTTGATATTAATGAGATCCCTCGCAATGATCTGGCAAAACAGATAGGATATGTTCCGCAGATTAGCAGGGAAGTCATGTCGGGCACAGTAATCGAAACAGTTCTTATGGGACGGCATCCTCATATGCATTGGAAACCATCTTCTGAAGATATTGATATAGCATTTGATGTGCTTAAACAGCTTTCTATTGTTGAATTGGCAAATGTCAATTTTGATAGTCTTTCTGGAGGTCAAAAGCAAAAAGTTCTTATCGCAAGAGCATTAGCTCAAAATCCTCAAGTATTCCTGTTTGATGAGCCAATCAGCTTTTTGGACATAAAGAACCAAATCGAAGTTATGGAAATGGCACGTTCAATGGCTCGAAATGGAAAAACAGTATTTGTAGTTGTCCATGATTTGAATATGGCATTACATTATTCAGATAAGGTTGTGCTCTTATACAAGGGTGAAGTTATTGCAAACGGTCCTTCACAAGAGGTGCTTAATCCCCCAAATATTAAAAAGGCTTATGGTGTTAATGTCAATATATTGAATGAAAGCCATATCAGCTTATGGAAATAATGAGTATAGGACACCATTGTTTATCAATTTAAATAAAATAATAATCTAAGGAGAGAAAAGGATGAAATTACGAAAAAAAAAGCTATTAGCAGTATTACTAGTTCTAGTATTGACGGTGAGTATTTTATCGGGATGTACAAATACAACAAATTCCGATAAGAATTCAGAAACAAATACTACTTCTGAACCTAAATCGAATGCCCCTATACAAATCACGGATACAGCTGACAGGTCAGTAGAAATTACAGGAGAGGTTAATAAAATTATAGCACTTAATTCTAGTTGTTATACGATGATTAAAGCCCTTGGCCAAGAGGATAAAATTTTCGGTGTTACGGATTCAGTCATTGATGCAGTACCGTCTGCAAGAGAACAAAACCTCAAGACTTATGGTGCTTATGACAATCCTAATATAGAAGAAATTATTGCAGATAAGCCAGATTTAGTTATCGGATATACATATACGGATGCCAATATTATTACTAAATTAGAAGAAGCGGATATAAAAGTAGCTCTATTGGAATTTTACATTCCATCTTTAGTTGTGGAAGAGACCACAAAACTAGGAAAAATTTTACGTGCTGAAGACAAAGCAACAGAAGTTACAAACTATATCAATACATGTACAAACACTATTGAAGAAAAACTTAAAGGTATTAACGATAGTGATAAAAAAACGGTCTACTGGGAAGGGTATTCAGATTACAACACGGTTTCAAAGGGTTCTGGCGGAGATGAAATTATAGAATTTGCTCATGGTATTAATATTGCAGGTAATGAAGAAGCAAAATATCCAAAGGTAAGCGACGAGTGGGTTTTAGAAAAAAATCCTGATGTCATTGTAAAGCTTGTTTCTAGTAGTAGTGGCATCATGGGAGAAGGATTTACTGATGAGACGCCTATAAAAGAACTATATCAATCTATGATTTCAAGATCAGGTTGGAGTGATTTAGCTGCGGTTAAAGATGACAAGTTAATACTCTTATCAAGCAATATCGGAACAACAGCAGATGGTTATTTTATCGGTGCATTATACATGGCAAAACTCATGTACCCAGAAGAATTAAAAGATGTTGATCCTTATGAAATGTATGCGGGATTTCAAGAGAAATTCCTTTCAACTGATGTAGATGGCATTATTGCATATATTGATAATAAAGTTAATTAATTAGATTCATAGCTAAGGGGTTGTTCAATTGAACAGCCCCTTAATTATCTTTTGAATTGATTTTATTATATTCTCTTTGCTACATGGAATCTTTATGAGATGGTTCCTTTTGGTGTATTATTTGATATAATGTATAGTAAAGACAATAATTAGAGGTAATATTTTGATATCTAGTTCAAACGAATAATTAGATCATCACTAAGATCGTATAGGATACAAAATAACATAATGAACCTACATAAAGAGGAGGGTTTTCTTTGGAAAACGATAAGATGATTGCTGTGTTAATTGACGCAGATAATGTTTCTGACAAATACATCAAATCCATATTTGATGAAATTTCAAATCACGGTACGCCTACCTATAAGCGTATTTATGGAGATTGGACCAAACCGCAATTAGGGTCTTGGAAAAGCGTACTGCTCAAATACTCTATAACGCCTATTCAGCAGTATAGTTATACAACAGGAAAAAATTCAACGGATTCCGCATTAATCATCGATGCTATGGACATTTTATATTCGAATCATGTTGATGGCTTCTGCATTGTATCTAGTGATAGCGATTTTACTAGACTAGCTGCTAGACTTCGAGAGGCGGGCATGTATGTGGTAGGAATGGGAGAGAAGAAGACTCCTGCGCCTTTTATTGCAGCATGTGAACA
Organism: Alkalibaculum bacchi; assembly: GCF_937875145.1. Taxonomy (GTDB): domain Bacteria; phylum Bacillota; class Clostridia; order Eubacteriales; family Alkalibacteraceae; genus Alkalibaculum; species Alkalibaculum bacchi_A. Next base: position 3,375 of record NZ_CALNCS010000139.1, read on the forward strand.
GTTTAAGTATTTAGAGGTATTAGCAGGTGAAGAAGCAAGCACTCCTGTTGAAAAATATAAGAAACAAGAAATATCAAAGGATGGCGATGATAAGGAAGAACTTATTAAATCCTTAAAGACCATCATAACTGAAAGCTCTGATGAAGACGGCTGGGCGTATTTAAGTGAAGTAGGAAAAAGGTTAAACAAACGCCATCCTGATTTTGATACAAGGAATTATGGTCATTCAAAACTGACTCCATTTATCCTATCTTTAAAAGGATTTGAGATTCAAGCTAGAAAAACAAATAAACCCCATGTGACCAATTATTATGTGAGAAATTCTAGTAAGTAATATAGAAATATTTATGCTATTATAGGCATTACAACAATATGGGAGTTATTCCAATATGGATCTTCTACTTAAGGAAAGGCGGTGTAGTAGAGTTCTTACCTACAGAAGTGTAGGCCGTTAGAGTTCTAATATTTATGACGAAAGAAAGTGCACTATTTAATATAAAACCAAATTGTTCTAATAGACTACAAAAAGAAATAGAGACATATGATCTGCTTAACAAATTGAATATTCCTTTTGCCGGAATTGATCACCAGGCAGCTATGACTATAGAGGATTTAGGAGATACAGAATCATTGCTAGGAATAAGCATAGCTAAAAATCTATTTTTGCGCAATTCTTCAAAGAGTAAATTCTACTTATTAGTCATGCCAGGACATAAAAAGTTTTTGACTAAGAATTTATCTAAACAAATCGAGAGTTCAAGATTGTCCTTCGCAGACGGCTCCTATATGGAGGAGTATTTAAATATTACTCCCGGTTCATGTAGTATCTTAGGTCTGATGTTTGATAAAGAACACAAGGTTAATCTTGTAATTGATAAAGATATTATAGACAGTGAATATTTAGGTTGTCATCCTTGCGTAAATACCTCAAGCTTAAAGATTAAGACATCAGATATTATGGAGGTATTTTTGCCACATACAGGTCATGAGGCCGCTATTGTTGAATTATAAAGCAACAAAAACAATGAACAGAGGGTGAGTAGTCTTGAACATTACGTATGGAATTATCAGCACAGCATCAATAGTACCAAGATTTATGAATGCAGTTCAAAAAGGTGGACAGGGTAAAATTATAGCAATTGCTTCAAGGAGCTTAGATAAAGCTCAAAAAATGGCTGAAGACTATAATATACCTAGAGCATATGGAACTTATGATGAGCTATTTCATGATGAAGAAATTAATGTAGTTTATATTGCTACAATAAATAGCAAACACTACCAATATAGCTTAGAAGCATTACATCACGGAAAAAATGTAATCTGTGAAAAGCCCTTTACCATGACTAGAGAAGAAGCGGAATCCTTGTTTGATTTAGCTAAAGAGAAAAATTTATTTATTATAGAAGCACAGAAATCCGTATTCCTTCCAGTAATAAGGCGTGTTAAAGAAATTATCCAAAGTGGGCAGTTAGGGGATATTAAATTAATTGATTTTTCTAGTTCCTTTGACATAAGTTATAACACATGGATTACTTCTGAAAAAGAAGGCGGAGGCGCATTATATACTAACGGAAGCTATTTTATTCAAATCATAAAATACCTATTTGAGTCTCAAGTAACTGCAAAGAACGGACTATATCTTGATGGAACAAATGGGGGAGATAGTCAGTGCATCATCACTTTAAAGCTTTTAGAGCACATCCATGTAGTAAGTAAAATCTCTACTGAAATTCAAATACCTGGTCTAGCAATAATCTATGGGAAATATGGGCGCATAGAGATTCCAAATTATTGGAAAGCCAGAACTGCTAAAGTAATCTACAATGATGGCCGAACCGAAGAGATACACTACCCATGTGATTATGAGTTGGTTTATGAAGTAGAACATATTGAAGAATGCTTAAAAAAAGGACTGATAGAAAGTCCTATTATGAGTAGAGATATGACCGTAGAAACGATAGGATTAATGGAAGACATTAAAAAGTCTTGGCAGATAGATATGTAATAAGGCGCTGTAGGCGCCCTTTTATATTCCATTAAGATTACTCCTTTGAAATGAGTCTATTTGCTACAGTAGCTGAACTTACAGCATCACATGCAAAGCCATCTGCTCCAATTTCTTTTGCAAGCTCCTCTGTGACAAAAGAACCGCCTACCATAATAGGTATATGAGGATAAGTCGCCTTTATTTCTTGTACTGTAGACTTTAATGCAGGCATATTATTTGGCAAGAAAGCAGAAGCTGCTACTAAGACTACATACTCATTTTCGTCTATAGCTTTTATAAATTGTTGCTTTGGCACATTTACACCAAGATCAATCATTTCAAGACCTAAACTTTCTAATATAATAAGCACCATATTCTTACCCACATCATGAAAATCCCCCTCTACACTTCCAATTACGCAAGCTCCAGGTGAATTTTTCCATAAAAAAGGTCTTAATATTTCAACACCCTTTCTCATAGTCCTTGTAGAATTTTGAATTTCAGGTAAAAACAACTTGCCTTCTGAAAAGCTCTTACCCACAATTTTTATAGATTCAATCATAGTCTTTAAAATAGATTCTGGATTATGACCACCATCAAGAGCTGATTGAACGGAATCACTAATCAATTTTACTTTACCCTCTTTTATATCATTTCTAATTTCATTTAAACCAGTCATATTCAATACCCCTTTGAGATTTTATTAATGAAACAAAGCCTACTTTAATTCTAGCAGACGAATTGCCTGAATTGGCACATTTTTTTCATGTTCTTTCATTAATAAGTAGAGTACCTTGTATTTTCCATTACTGAAATAAAATAATAAATAGACTCTTGTTTTATCAACAAAGAAAAATTTCATTCTATATAAAATAATGTTACACTCGTTGTTTAAGTGAGCTTATGTTATACTATTACTAACAAATTTATATTTATAAAGGAAGTAAGTATACGAACCATTGATTTAATTGGAAGGATTGTTAATGGTTTAGTAAATAATACTTATAATTGCAAAGGATAAGGAGGAGAAGATAAAAATGGTTAAAGTTTCAGCGTCAATTATGTGTGGGAATTCTATGAAATATGGTGAAGAACTAAGAAGATTAGAAGAAGCAAATGTAGAATTCATTCACTTCGATATGATGGATGGCTCTTTTGTTCCTAATATTGCTATGGGCTTGTATTTGTTAGAAGCTATGAAGAAAAACACGAATATTCCCTTTGATGTTCACTTAGCTGCATGGGAGCCATCTAAGTACTATGAGGAAATAGCAGGTTATGGTGTAGAATACTTAAGCATTCATGCTGAGGCAGTGAAACATCTCCATAGGGATATACAGAAAATCAATAGTTTAGGAATGGGGGCAGGTGTCGTTTTGAATCCTGCAACGAATGCTAATGTTTTAGAGTATATTATTGAAGATATCAAAATGGTAACAGTTATGACTGTAGATCCAGGATTTGCAGGGCAAAAATTTATTTCTTCTCAATTGAAGAAAATCCAAGAAGTAAAAAATATGGCAGAAAAATATAATAAGGATTTGCTCATTTCTGTAGATGGAAATATCAATGCAAATACTATACCAAATTGTGTAGCAAATGGAGCAAATGTACTCGTTGCAGGCACCTCATCAATTTTTAAGGGTGATGATGCAGATTATAAAAAATTAGTTGAGATCATGAAAGAGTCTGTTTAAGTGATATCGTTTATAAGATCAAAGAAGATCATAGAGTGAAAGTATAAAATCAGCCTCCACATTCAGTGTGAAGGCTGATTTTTCTTAAACAAATTTTTATCCACCTATTCTCGCTTCAAATCCTGCATCTAAAAAAACGGAGAGCATTTCTTCTAAATCCGCATTTTGAAGATTCTTATCATCTTTATACTCGTATTCTTGCCCCATCATTTCATACTTTCCCAAAGCATAATTATGAAAGGGGAGAAGATGTACTTGTTTGATCTGGTGTTTTTTTAAGAGCACTATAAACTCACGGGCATCATCAACAGAATAATTAAATCTTGGAATAACAGGTATTCGTGCGACAATATTTTTTCCGGCGTTCACAGCAAACTCAAGATTATTTAAAATCAATTTATTAGAGACACCTGTATACAGTTTATGTCTTGTGGAATCGTAATGTTTGATATCAAAATATATCAAATCCAGGTGGGAGATGATTTCGTTAAAAGATTCTGTGTCGATATAACCAGTAGTTTCCATATTTGTATGTACTTTTAGCTCTTGTAATCTTTTTAAAAACTCTACAATAAAAGCTTTCTGTAAGGTAGGTTCACCGCCTGATAAAGTAACGCCTCCACCTGATTTGGTGAAAAACACTTCATCCTTCATAACTTCTTTTAATAGTTCATCCACTGTATAAAATTTCCCTTCTAAATACAGTGCATGAGGGGGACAATTGTTTATACAATTTAGACAAAAGTTACATTTATCATGATTTATTACTATTCTATCATTTGTATATTCTATAGCACTATTAGGGCAGACTTGTGTACAAGTTTTACATTTGCTGCAATTCTTGTGGTTATAGGCGATACGGTTTCTAGGGTCTTTTGATTCAGGATTGGCACACCACTTACAATTTAAAGGGCAGCCTTTAAAAAATACAGTGGTGCGTATACCCGGACCATCGTGCACAGAGAATTTCTGTATATTAAAGATTAATCCCTGGAGTTCCTCAGTCATATTAATCTTCTCCTAACTATTTAAAGAGTATGTTCCGTCCTAGCAATAATATCATCTTGTGTTTCTCTAGATAAAATATTGAAGAAGGCGCTATAGCCTGCTACCCGGACTACTAAATCTCTATGTTTTTCTGGATTCTTTTGAGCATCTAGCAAAGTTTCTCTATCAACCACATTATATTGAACATGGAATCCCTTTAATACATCAAAGAAAGTTCTAAGCATCATAATAAGCTTATCTACATCTCTTGGGTTGTCTAGTGATTTTGGATTAAGTTTTTGATTTAAGAGCACTCCACCTGTCATTCGAATAGTTGGCAGTTTTGAAATAGACTTAAATACTGCAGTTGGTCCATTTACATCCACCCCATGAGTAGGAGAGCATCCCTCCGCGAGAGGTTCTCCAGCGCCTCTACCGTCAGGCGTTGCACATACAATAGCACCTTGGGGTACATTAGCAGAAATAGAAGATGTACTAGGATAATACTCACCGCCTATTGGTCCTCTTCCATAACGTGTATTTCTATAATTTGCGATTTCATCCATATATACTTCGTAAGCTTTTGATGTAAGTTCATCTACATAATCGTCATCATTTCCAAATTTAGGTGCATCGTTAATTAGCATTTCTTTGATTTTCCATCCATCTTTATTTTGGAAATCAGACATTAGTGCATCCCAAAGTTGTGTAGGGGTTATACGCTTTTCTTCAAACACTAATTTTTTGATAGCCGCTAGAGAGTCTCCAATATTAGCAATTCCTACTTGCAAAGGTCCAATAAAATCGTAAACTGCTCCGCCTTCTTTTAGTGTAATACCTCTTCCAATACAATCATCTACTAAAGCAGAACATAATGGGTCTGGTACTTCTAATTCTATAGCGTAATCTGCGCAATTATCTAATGATACACTAATTGGAGTGAAGTGTTTTATTGCTTTTACCCAAGCATCCCATACTTGTTCGAAGCTGGTCATCTCCGTAAAGTGAATATCTGTGTCAAATACTTTTTCTCCAGAAGTCACATCGATACCTTTATTAAATGCCATCATGAGGATTTTTGGGAAATTCATAAAGTTCATTCCAGAAGTACGATATCCAAATTTTCCTGGTATGGATACTTCAATACAACCGATAGAACAATAATTATAGGCATCTTCTTTTTTTACTCCCTTTGAGATGAAAGAATCAATGATGATCTCATCATTATTAAAGGATGGCATACCAAATCCAAGCTTGATTACCTCAATACAGTCTCTCATGAATTCTTCTGAGATTCCCTTGTGATAACGCACAGATAGATTTGGTTGAGTTAATCTCAAATGAGCTACTGATTTTAAAACCATAAAAGATAGATCATTTACGGCGTCAGTTCCATCTACATGCTGACCACCTATACACACATTTTGATACAGTGGACTTCCAGCTGAGAATTTGGTGTGAGACATACTTCTAATTTTATTAATAGAAAATGTCTTTATCCATAAGTTTTCAATAAGTTCTAGTGCAAAATCCTCTGTCATTACTCCATTTTTTATATCCTTTTCATACAAAGGATATAAGAATTGATCGAGACGACCATAAGAAAGGGAATGACCATTTGATTCGATTTGTAAGATTAAGTGGATAAACCAGGTACTTTGCACCGCTTCATAAAAAGATTGAGCTGGGTGTTCTGGTACTCTACTACAAACTTCCGCTATTGTATGTAATTCTTTCTTTCGTTGAACATCTGTCTCTTCTGATGCCAATTTAGTAGCTAAATCAGCGTAACGATTAGCAAAAGCGATACATGCATCTATGGTAATAAGAACAGAATTATAGAAAGGCAACTTTTTCAAGTCATTGTAATTGCTATATTCTAATTTTCTCTTCGCTTCTTCAACTTCTTTTCTTATTCCCCCTAAGCCTACTTTTAATACTTTGTCATAATCTACAGCTAAGTGAGCATCGCCGGCTGTAATATTCCCTTCGATTTTTATGATTCCAAGATCATAACATTGTTTGCTTTCAGGAGGCATAATGGATAAGCCCTTGTCTTTTAGGGTATTTCCTTTCCAAAATGGGGCAATATCTCGCAGTATTTGTTTGTTCTCTTCGGTTATGGTAAAGCGATCTCCATTTCTCTTTTCCCATAAATCCAGTTCATCAATAACCCAGTCAATAGCATACTCTGGAAAAATAGGAGCAGCTCGATCACAACTTGCTTGGTTTCCAGCAAGTAATCCATGTTCTTCAATATAAATAGTCATCTTGCGCAAAACATTGTCTAGAGCGTGTGCACGTTGAAGAATTTTCATCTCTGACTTATGAGCTTCGTATGCCTCTGTAGTTAATTGTGCCCTTTCTACACAAACCGTTTGTTCTGTATTTAATATGGATTCTCTTAAATAATTGATACGTTTGCTTGGTTCCCCAAAATAACCCATAAATTAACCTCCTGATTTAGCATATTTTCTTTAATTATATAGGGATTAAACAAGTAAGTCAATATAACGACAATAAAAGTCCAATAAAAATCCAATTATGTTCAATCTAACAGCTCCACTGCTCCGATAATACCAAAATCATTGCCTAGTTCTGCTTTTTTAAGGTGAATTATTTGGTCCTTTTGATGGTTGAAATGATCGAAGGATTTTTGTATTCTCTCTAAAAGAGGTTCTCCGAAATTCACCATGCCTCCACCAAATATGTAAGTGTTAAAATTTAAGCTCATAAACATATTGTACACATAAAGTCCTATATAGTAGCCTATCTGGTCTAACATTTGTTCTGCTAATGGATCTCCTTGGGTAAAGGCAAGATTTAAGTGTTCTGCTGTAATCTTTTCAAAGTCCCCACCAACCATTTCTGCTATAATAGATTGTCTGCCATTGCGAAGTTCATTTGCAATGTGTTTTACAATCATAGAACCAGACGCAAAGCTCATAAAACATCCATTGTTTTCACATCCACACTGAATGCCTTTTTCGGGATTGATAATCATGTGTCCAGATTCACCTGCGCCGCCATAATCTCCTCTAAAAATATCGTTATTAATAATAAATCCACTGCCAATTCCAGTACTTAAGGCGGTATATAAAAAGTTTTTTAGATTTTTTCCGGCTCCATATCTATGCTCTGCAATAGCTGCTAAATTAGTATCATTGTCCACAAGAATTTGGCTATTGGGAAAATACTCTTGAAAAGTGTCCCTAGCGTAGAAGTGATTAAGGTTGATCATATTGCTAGTGAATACAACAAGACCTTGTTCAAAATCTACGTAAGATGGAAAACCCATGCCAATTCCTTGCAGATGCTCCTTTGTTAATTGATTCTCTTTTAATATGAACTCAATATCGTTTACAGTATCCCTGACAAATTTTTCGATTGTTGTAGTTGGATCTGTTGAAGCTCTATGACGATAGACAATTTCTTTCTTATCGTTAAAGAGGCCGTACGCGATTTTTGTTCCACCAATATCAATTCCTATTTTAAATTTATTCATAAAGAACCTCCTATTACAAAATATTATAAATCCTGAGTAAACGATTACTCAATTGTATTATAGATAATATAGTAAACGTTTTCAAGATATATTTTTTAAAAAATTATAATTATGGAAAAATTAAAATAACTGTTGACATAAAAATAAGGTGGCTCTATAATAAAGTTGTGTAATCGATTACTCAAAAGGATGAATGCATATGGGTACAGAAAAAATATCTATGAAGAAAATATCAGAGGAAGCAGGTGTATCTGTTGCTACCGTTTCTAGAGTAATTAATCAAAATGGTCGATTCTCTAAAGAAACAGAGGAAAAAGTATTACGTGTTATTAAAAAATACGATTATAGACCTAATTTACTTGCTAAAGGATTGAGGACAAAGAATAGCAAATCTATAGGAGTCATTGTTCCTGATATTACTAATGAATTCTTCGCTAGGATATTTAGAGAATTAGAGACGAGATTGTTTCAAAAAGGATATACGGTTATTCTTTGTAATTCAGGAGAAGACCCTCACATAGAAGACATTTATTATCAACACTTACTTACAAAAGGTGTAGTAGGAGTCATTTATCTTTCAGGAAAAAATGATAGAAGAGCAATTGATTCACCAATTCCCGTGGTGTACATAGACCGTGCCTTAAACTTCGAAACCAATGGAGCCTTTATAGAATCTGATAGTATTCAAGGGGGATATCTAGCTACAAAAGAGTTATTAGATAATCAGTGCAAAAGAATTTTACTAGTACGAGATAAAAGAATTATTACACCTCCAGAACATCGTCAAAAAGGTTATGAAAAAGCTCTAATAGAGGCAAATATTAAAGTAGATCCGCAACTTATTGTTAAAGCAGATGTTGGGTATGAATCCGGGAAAGAAGCTATTAAAAAAGCAGTCAATTGCAATTTAAGATTTGATGGTGTGTTTGCAACTACAGATTGGTTGGCCCTGGGGGTAATTGATGGACTTAGAGAATTGAGTTATAGAATTCCAGAGGATATAAAAGTAATTGGTTTTGACAATATCTCAATTTCAAGGTTTTCATATTTACCTTTTTCTACCATACATCAAGATATACCTAAAATATCCGAGGCTGCTGTTAATGTCATGCTAAAGTTAATAAAAGACCAAGAGGTACCAGATAAGCATATAGTCATACCTGTCAAATTGATTAAAAGAGAAAGTGTATAGATTTCGTTATTGGCTAGTGTGTATTCTGTTTCAAATCTAAATCTTAGGATTTGTACAATCGTTTAATTTATTGATATAACTACTTAAGGATTTACTCTTTAAGTATTTATATATAAATAAAAGGGGAGGAAAGAAAATGAAAAAGAAAACCAGTACAAAACTAACCATCCTAGTCTTAGCGCTAATGCTGATGATATCCTTTACAGCATGTAGTAAAGACGCAGAGACAGCAACTACTAAGCCTGAGGAGCAAGCTGAAATTGCCATAATCTTAAAAACCCTATCGAATGATTTTTGGGCACAAATGAAAGATGGTATCGAAGCTGAAGCAGAAAAATTAGGTATTAAGGTTGATGTTTATGCAGCTCAATCAGAAGATGACTTACAAGGGCAATTAGATTTATTTGAAACTGCTATTTCTAAAAAATACAAAGCTATTGGTATTGCACCATTATCACCAGCGAACTTAAATACTGCAATTGTAAAAGCTAATGAAGCAGGCATTTATGTTGGTAATATTGATGAGCAAGTTGATATTGATCAATTACAGGGCTTAGGTGGAAGCCTCTTATTCTTTGTAACTACGGATAATGTAGCTGTTGGGGAAAAAGGAGCAGGATACATAATAGAGCAAAATTCTGATGGCGGTAAGGTAGCTATCATTGAAGGAAAAGCAGGTAATGCAACAGGTAATGACCGTAAAGTAGGTGCAACAAAAGCTTTTGAAGGTGCTGAAGGATTTGAAGTGGTAGCAAGTCAACCGGCAGATTGGGATCGTACGAAAGCATTAGATGTAGCTGCTAATCTTATTAGCAAATACCCAGACTTAGTAGGTATTTACTGTGCAAATGATACTATGGCTTTAGGTGCGCAACAAGCTGTTGTAAATGCAAACAAAAAAGACCAAATTATTGTAGTAGGTACTGATGGAGCAAGTGAAGCAGTAGATGCAGTTAAGGCAGGTAATCTCGCTGCAACCGTTGCACAAGACTCAGCTGAAGTTGGTGCAGAAGCCTTAAGACAATTAGTTCAAGCTCTTAAAGACAAGCCAGCTATTGACCCTCAAGTGATTCCAGAAAAAACTCCAGTTGATTCTAATTTAATCACAAAATAATAAGGATACAAAAGGATGAGATGCTATTTGCAAGGGTGAATACGCATCCATCCTTTTAATAACAGAACAAGAAAGGGATGGATGTATGCATACTTTAGTAGAGATGAAAAATATAACAAAAAAATTTCCTGGCGTTATTGCATTAAATAATATTAGTTTTACTATTGAAGCAGGTGAAGTGCATATCCTCCTAGGTGAAAATGGTGCAGGTAAATCAACTCTCATGAAAATACTTAGTGGAGTTTACGAGCCTACTGAAGGAGAAATAATTATTGAAGGCAAATCTTTTAATAGGCTAACTCCTAAAGAGTCCCTAGCAAATGGCATAAGCATAATTTATCAGGAATTAAGCGTAATTGGAGAACTTACCATTTATGAAAATATATTCTTAGGTAAATTAGCTACAAAAAAGGTATTGAACATTGATATTGTAGATTACGATTATATGAAAAAGCGAACTAAAGAAGTCCTAGAGCAATTAGGCTTAAAAAAAGATCCTGAAACATTGGTTAAAGATTTGAGTATATCGGAAAAACAAATTGTTGAAATCGCAAAAGCAATAGCCTTTAATGCAAAGGTAATCATTATGGATGAACCAACATCATCTTTAACAAATGAAGAAGTAGATCGACTATTTATTATTATAAGAAAATTAAAATCAGAAGGAAAAGGAATCGTCTACATATCCCACAAGATGAATGAACTAAAGCAAATTGGTGACCGAGTATCTGTATTGAAAGATGGTACTTATGTAGGAGTACGAGATGTACATAAAATAGAAATTGATGAGTTAATAAAAATGATGGTAGGAAGAGAAGTTAAAGACTCTTATGTAAGTAAAAGACCTAGATGTGAATTAATGTCAAATAAAATATTTGAAGCAAAAAACATTACGAGAAAAGATAAAAAAATTAAAGATATTTCTTTTGAAGTATATGAAGGCGAAGTATTAGGTTTTGCAGGTTTAGTAGGTTCTGGAAGAACAGAACTCATGGAGGCAATCTTTGGAATAGCTCCTATCGAAGCAGGTGAAATCTATCTTAAAAATAAGAAAATCGATAATAAAGGATCCTTCAAAGCAATTAAACAGGGTATCGGATTATTGACAGAGAATAGAAGAGAAACAGGATTCTTTCATAATTTTAGTATAGAGCAAAATGTTACTTTTATTAAAAATATTAAAAATGCTGGTTTGGGTGGCGTTTCTGGTTTACTAGATAACAAGGATGATTACAAGGATGCAGAAGAACAAAAAGAAACATTTAATATAAAATGTAGATCAGTAAAGCAAAATATTACGGATTTATCTGGTGGAAATCAACAAAAAGTAATTATTGGAAAATGGATTGCATCTAAAGCAGAAATGCTCATTTTTGATGAACCAACGAAAGGTATCGATATTGGAAGCAAATCTGAAATATATCGTATTATGAGAAACCTTGCAGATAATGGAAAAGCTGTAGTAATGGTATCATCTGAATTGCCAGAACTTCTTTCTGTATGTGATCGAATTGCAGTGTTTTGCAATGGCGAAATAAAGACAATATTTACTTCTGATGAAGCGTCAGAAGAAGTTATTTTAAAAGCAGCAACAGGAAACGATTAGGAGGAAAGCAGATGTCAAAAAAGATGAATTTAAGTCAATTGTGGGAAAACTATGGTACATTTATTATTCTTTTAGCCATGGTTGCCATATTTGGAATCATATCGCCAGATAGTTTCTTTAATAAAGAAAATTTTATTCAAATATTACTACAGAGTTCTGTAACCATATTAATTGCATGTGGAGAATTTTTCGCCATACTAATTGCAGGAATCGATCTATCTGTAGGTTCTATTTTGGCTCTAAGTGGTATGGTAACAGGTAAACTTTTAGTTGCAGGAATTAGCCCAATTATTTCAATTTTACTTGGTGGGATCTTGCTTGGCGCAGTACTAGGTGCAATTAATGGTACTTTAGTCAATGTGACAAAATTGCATCCATTCATTATTACACTTGGTACCAACTCAATTTATAGAGGGTTTACCCTTATTATTTCGGATGCAAGGCCAATATTTGGATTTGATACAGCTTTCTCTAGCATGGTTTCTGGATGGCTCTGGGTTATTCCCAAGCCGGTAATTATTGCCGTTGTAGTAGCTTTAATTCTTACATTTATAACAAATAAAACGAAATTAGGTAGAAATATATATGCCATGGGAGGAAATAAAGAAGCAGCATGGTATTCAGGAATCAATGTGAATATGCATACTCTAATCGTATTTATTATCTCAGGTGTATGTGCCGGTATCGCAGGTGTTGTGTTAACAGCAAGACTTGGCTCTGCTGAACCATTAGCAGCTACAGGATATGAGACATTTGCTATCGCTTCTGCTATTATTGGTGGAACTAGTTTCTTTGGCGGAAAAGGTGTGGTTTTAAAAGTACTTGTCGGGGGTATCATTATTGGTACTATTAGCAATGGTTTAAATATGCTTGCTGTTCCTACCTATTATCAGCAAATCGTCATGGGTGCTTTAATAATAGGGGCAGTTACTCTTGAAAGAGTATTTGGAGCTACTGTAAAGGGTAAATAAATAATAAAAGAAAGTTTTGTTAAATTTCGTTATAGGAGTTAATGGTCCGTATAATAAAAAGGCATCTAAGAGATTACATAATAATGGAGCTGAGCTCTAAGTAATAGGATTAACAGGTTTATTCGGTCTAGATTCTGATTTAGACAAGGCATATGATATGATGCTCCATGATTTTAAGGAGAAGGTCATCAGGCATAAGGAGGATACAATGAAGGAAAATGGTCTGATTATCGGCTTAGATATTGGTGGAACCAATGTGAGAATAGGGATGGTAAATAAATCAAAAGTAGTTGAAGAATTCGAAATAATTAAAAGCAAAGAGATATTTCATGACAAACCTATTGAAAATTTATCATGCTTTATAGAAGATTATAGAAGAAGAAAAGGTAAAAACAAGAATATTCTTGCAGTCTCACTAGGCTTTCCTTCCACAATAGATAGAACAAGAAAAATCGTCCTATCTACCCCTAATCTAACAGGAATGAACAATCTGAATGTAGTTGAGGAGCTACAAGAGAGTTTAGAGCTTCCGATATTTTTAGAACGAGATGTGAACTTACTTATTCAATATGATATGTACATGAATAAGATTCATCCTGAGAGCACTGTTTTAGGTTTTTACATTGGTACTGGGCTTGGAAATGCAATAGTAATTAAGGGCAGAATATATAATGGAAAGAATGGTTGTGCTGGAGAGCTAGGACATATCCCCATTATGAATAATACAATACCATGCGGTTGTGGCAATAAAGGTTGTATGGAATTGTTTTCATCAGGAAAGTATTTACAGATTATAAGAGAAGAATTTTTTCCAGAAACAAGTTTAGATAAAATATTTGTCAAACATTCCCAAGATCCTAAAATAGTAGAGTATGTAGAATATTTATCTATTCCAATTGCTACAGAAATTAGTATACTAGATCCAGATTATGTTATTTTAGGGGGAGGAGTTTTACAAATGGAAGGATTTCCTTTCCATAAATTAGAGTCAAACATTTTAAGTCATACTCGAAAGCCTTTCCCCGCAGATAATCTAGCATTTCACTATGCGAGAGCTCATCAAGAGAACGGAGTAATTGGGGCTGGAATATATGGTTTTTCATGCTTAAAGGAAGGAAGAAGATAATGATAGCATTAGGTAGTGATCACGTAGGCGTAGACTTAAAAAAAGAAATTATAAAACATTTAGAAGAAAGAGGAATTCCGTATAAAGATTATGGCCCTTTTGATACAGAGCGAACAGACTATACTATATATGCTGTAAAGGTAGCAGAAGCGGTTTTATCAGGAGAATGCGATAAGGGCATTCTTATTTGTGGAACTGGAGTAGGAATTTCTATAGCAGCAAATAAGGTACATGGAATCCGAGCCGTCGTTTGTAGCGATTGTTATTCAGCGAAATTATCTAAAGAGCATAATAATACGAATATTTTAGCAATGGGAGCAAGAGTAGTAGGAATTGATTTAGCAAAACTCATAGTAGACTCATGGTTAGACGCTAAATTTGAAGGTGGAAGGCATGAAAAGAGAATAGAGCAAATAACACAAATTGAAGAGAACACATTTCATCTTTAAGCAAGGTGCCCTTAATATCATTATTACAGGGCACTTTTTATAGATTCAAGTAAACAATTATTAAACTATTGTTAAACTAGGGTTTAATGAGTCTAAGGCGTTTTCCTGCTGTTAGATAATAATTAGTTCTGTAAAATTAGAAATAGTAGATTTATTGTCGTTCGGAATATTATCATCTGTTATTACAAGATCTATTTCACTCCAATCAGCTACTTGAACCAAAGAGCTTTTTTCGAATTTACTGTGATCTAAAAGTACTACAGATTTACGGCTTCTTAATATGAGCTCTTTTTTAATATCAATATCGAAAAAACTCGTAGTACAGATACCATCTCTATGGAGTACGCCACTAGAACCTAAAAAACATACATCCATTGCAAAGGTTTGCAATGCGTTTTTAGCAAGTTCTCCTCTAAAACACATATCATGGGGGTGGTATTCTCCGCCTGTGCATATCAAAGTATTCTTACTAGAAATCAGTTCTTGAGTAGCTGGAAATGAATTTGTAATAAATATATTGTCACTCATTTTAGCATATAAGCTTGCAAGAACAGTAATAGTACTGCCAATATCTAGGCCGATGATGTTGTCCTTTAGATTAAATAACTCTATTGCTTTAGTAGCCAGTTTCAACTTTAAATCATAATTTTCCGTCTTCCTTATTGAGACAGGAGAAATAATATCGCTTTCATTGGCAATTGCTCCTCCATGAACTTTTTTTAAAATCCCGTGTTCCTCTAAGTATGCGAAATCTTTACGAATTGTTTCGTCAGAAACCTTAAATAGTTTTATTGCATCAGCAATTCTTAACATTCCATTTTGATTTATTATTTCTACGATTTGATTTCTGCGTTCAACAATTTTGCGAGAAGTAATCAAGTATTGTTCCCCCTTGTGTAGTGAAATGTGCGTGGTAATATAAATAATATCTTAATCATATCATATTTGTCAAAATTTAAACCCAAAACAACCTTATCTGGTTTATGCTTAAGTTGTTTGTCTAAATGTTTATATGCATGCGGTATTTTTACATATAAAGAATTATTTGTTAAAATGAACAATGTTTTTAGTTTTTATGTATGATTAAATACTAACACAGCTTTAACAGTACTGTAAAACATTATCCTCTTTTAATAAGAGAAGTCCTTTTCTTTTCCTGTTAAAATCTCTGGCAAAATAACATTTTAGAAGCTATAATTAAAGTTAACGAATTACCTCATGCTATATAATTATTAAAATTTAGGTACTACTTATTTTATAAGAGGCAGTGAAGCAAATGGTTTATATTTCTATTATACTTTTTATCATTTTTATGGATTTAAGCTCAAAAAAGTACATTACAGAGTATCTAAAAGTAAACTCTTTTAAAAGAATAACAAAACATTTTTATCTCAATTTAGTAGTCAATAGAGGCGCTTTTTTAGGGTTTTTAAAAAATAGGCAACGCCTTTTAAAGACGATTATTGCTTTATTCCTTCTCATACTCCTAGGGGTTCTTATTTTTTATAATCAAAACAACGCAGAGCCAAGGATGCTATTAGCTTTGTCTTTTATCATTGGTGGTGCAAGTGGTAATTTTGTTGACCGAATTTATAATGGTTATGTTACGGACTTTTTGTATATTAAATATAAAAAACTTCCAGTATTTAATATAGCAGATATCTTTATTTTTCTAGGTGCAATTTTATTAATGCTTTAATTCATCTCAACGGAGTTTTAAGAAAATTTATCTTAAAAAATGAATGTTTATGTGAAAAGATGTTAATAATAAAATTAGGCAAAATCTACAAATAAATAAAAAATCGTTTGCAAATAAATAACCATATATAATATAATATACGTATAAGTATGTCAATGTAAAATTTGTTTTTTTAATTAAAATATGTTATAATAGATGCATAGCCGCATTCATATTCCAATACAAGGATTTGTAGGAAGAAGATGGAGCGGTTTTTATATATTCGTTTGAAAGTAAACGGTTAAGAGTAGAGAGGGGATGTATTCCTTGGGCTTACTCAATTTTGTACAGAACATCAAGACAAATACTGCGGAAATTATTATTGTTGTATAGATATGAGAGGGGAAGGCGTATGGATATCATTAATGAATTAGTAAAACACGACAATTTTGGCGAGGGAAGTATCATTAAATACAACGATAATGTTGTAGAAATAAAATTTGAAACTGGAAATAAGAAATTTATCTTTCCTGATGCATTTGCATCTTATCTGACTATTCTTGATCAAAATATCGCATCAGATATCAAAAAACTTATTGAAGAAAATGAAATCGAACGTAAAAAGATAGAATTAGAGATTGAACACAAAAAAATGATTGAGACTCAAGAGCGAGAACGTCGTTTAGAAGTAGAAAAGTTTATGAAAAGCAATAAAATTCATCCTAGTTCTCAAGCTGTTTTTTGGTGCCAAGAAGAAGACATAGAACAAGTATTTGCTGACTGGATGGTTTACACTGGTGTAATAAAAAGCGGTATCAAAAAAGGGGAACCAAATCGCCCTATACGAATGCATCAAAATAGCGCCTGTCTATTAACTCAGAGAGATTCTGGAGAACCAGAAGATCGAAGAAAAATAATTGGCGTATACATGGTTCATGAGACTTTTTCAGGTAATCAATGTGAAGATGGTTATATTCCTGCTCACTCAATATATAAAATTCGTTTATCAGAAGAAGAGTCTCAAAAGATGTTATTCTGGAATTATTATATTAACAAAAGATATCCTCAGAACACAACATGGAATACTGGTATATATCGCTATTTTGAAAATATCTATATGGCACAAATATTGCGAGATATTGCATATTTAAAACCTGAAGGTAAAGAAAAAGAAATTGCTCAGAACTTTTATAAACACTTTTGCAAGATGAACAATCTAGTTGAAAATCAAATACCACAACCTAATGGAGTATTAAAACAAAATAATAATTCTGTAGCGGAGGCTACAGTTTAATGCAATAAAAATGCAAAAGACGGTTAAGGCCGTCTTTTGTTATATAAAAAACTTGTGAACTTATTTGCTTTTTTTAAGAAAATCAATTGCATTGTATCATTAATATTGTGAAGAAGTTAATTAATGGTATAATTAATGCGTATATATAATTAAATAGTGAAAGGAGTTCTATTAATGAGTTTAAAGAAATGGCATAAGATATTAATTTCATACGCTTTTCCTTTATTGGTTTTACTTATTGTTTGGTATATTACGCTAATTCCCTTATCTTTTCAGTCACTAGGGTTCTGGTTTTGTTTGTTTTCGTATATTGCCGTGAGTACTGTACTTTGGATGATTTTAAACGGTCGTCAAGGTACAAAAGTATTTAAATTTTCTTCGGTATTAATCGCAATCGGTGTAGTGGTTATTATCATAGGTAGTGTTGGCGGTTCTGCAATTTTTCGTTCTAAAGGATATGCTAATATCCTGACCTATACCGAGGGGAACTTTGAAGAAGATCTAACAAATAAAGACCCAGCAAATATTCCAACTATAGATCGTGATATGGCAGAGAGATTGGGGAGTCGGAAAATTGGAGAAGTCCTGAATCTTGTTTCTCAATTCGATGTAAGTAGTGAATACACTCAGATAGCTTATCAGGGCAAATCTGTGCGAGTTTCTCCACTTCAATACGTAGGCTTTTTTCGTTGGTTAACCAACCGAAGTGAAGGAATTCCTCATTATATTACTGTAGATATGGTCTCTGGCGAATCTGAATTAGTTGATCTCAAAGACAGTATTTATTATTCTCATTCTGGATTTTTTAATGACGATATTAACCGTCATATTTTCTTACATTATCCCACGGTTCTATTTGAAAATCCAGCTTTTGAATTAGATGAAGAAGGCAATCCTTATTATATTGCACCAATTGTCAAAAAGAGATTTAGTTTCTTAGGTCCAACAGATGTTGTAGGTGCTTTTGTCGTGGATGCTACTAATGGTGATATTAAAAGATACGATTTAAAAGATATACCTAATTGGGTGGATCGAGTGTATCCAGCGGATATGGTCATGACACATATTAATTATAATGGAATGTACCAAAAGGGATTTTTAAATAGCCTAATTACAAAAAGGGGCGTAATCCAAAATGCAGAAGGGTATAATTATATTGTATTAAATGATGATTTATACCTTTATACAGGATTAACATCTGTCGTATCCGATGAATCAAATATCGGATTTACTTTAATCAATTCACGTACAAAAGAAGCAAAGAGGTATAATTTGAGTACTGCAACAGAGTGGAGTGTTATGGAGAGTGCTCAAGGTTCCGTCCAAGAAAAGGGGTACATAAGTACATTCCCATTGCTGTTTCGAATGGAAGGAAGGCCTGTTTATCAGCTTTCACTCAAGGATGAAGCTGGTTTGATTAAACTTTACGCTTTTGTAGATGCAACAAATTATCAAAAAGTAGGAATTGCAAATTCATTAGCAGGTGCTTGGAGCAATTTTACAGGTGGCGTTATCTCATCACCAAGTGAGGAGGAAGTAGACCCAATTGTAGAAAAACAATCCGTTAGTGGAAAAATTGCAACTATGGCAGAGGTTGTATTAGACGGAGAGACAACCTACTTTTTTACATTAGAGGGAAATGATCAAGCCGTTTATACAGTTAAGGTATCTGTAAATAAACAACTGCCTTTTATTCAGGTGGGAGATTCTGTAAAGATAGAGGTATCTGGTACTGAAGTAATTGGTTTAATAAAAGAATGATGTAGGGCAGAAGGTTATTCAAAATAAAAATTATGATGTTAAAATGAATTGTTTTTTATTTAAATAAATTTTTTTGCATAGTATTTTATGAAACAGACATAATAAGATTATAAAGTAGTGCAGAGGAGCTGTTAGCAAGAGTAGCAAGTATTGAAAATCGAGGAGAGAGGTGATGTGAGTTGAAAAGCTTGATTTACCACGAACCAGAGATTCGAAATATTTCCGGCGCTCCAACAATAAACAAAGGCTTAGACATTTGGCCAAAGGTTATACGAGCAGTAAGGTAGCTAAAATATTTGCTTTATAGCAAATATTGATTTTGTCAACAAATTCATTGTGTAACATTTATCTCTTTGTAGGTTTATGGACAATGAAAAAATAATTCCTCTTCACTCTTTATGGCAGGGAGCTTCTCCCTGCTTTTTTTCGTGAAACAGTGAGCCAAGCAAAAACGCAGCTTTTGCAGTATCCATGCTATGCTATAGACAAATGGCTTGCCAATTTGGCTGTGGTATATCATGAATACGTAAATAAAAACTTGTTTTTATTTGGAGAATGGCGCGACTTCAGAAATGAGCGTAGCGAATTTCTGAAGTCTAACTTATAAAAAAGAACGCATCTGTCGATGCGCCCTTGTAAAGGTTATTTGTATAAGGTAAAGTTTTATAATTCGGTATCCTTTTTCGCAGAAGAATGACCGGGAGGAATACTTAAAAGCTAGCGACCTAAGTACCTTCGGCACTTAAGCTTCCATGAACATTCCAATATCGCTTTCTACATCTGTAATGCCACCAATACCAAATGTATCAACTAGTACTTTTGCTACATTAGGAGATAAGAACGCTGGTAGTGTTGGTCCTAGATGAATGTTCTTTACGCCTAAGTATAGAAGAGCTAAAAGTACAATAACTGCCTTTTGTTCATACCAAGCAATATTATAAGATATTGGAAGGTCATTAATATCATTTAATTCGAATACTTCTTTTAGTTTAAGTGCAATTACTGCTAAGGAATAAGAGTCATTACATTGTCCTGCATCTAATACTCTTGGAATGCCACCAATATCCCCAAGCTCTAATTTATTATATCTATATTTTGCACAACCAGCAGTTAGAATGATTGTATCTTGTGGTAATTTTTTGGCAAATTCAGTGTAGTAATCTCTACCCTTCATTCTTCCATCACAGCCTGCCATAACAAAGAATCTCTTAATAGCACCTGATTTAACAGCTTCTACTACTTTATCTGCTAAGCTAATAACTGTAGCGTGAGCAAATCCACCGACAATTTCGCCTTTTTCAATTTGAACAGGAGGTTTGCATTTTTTTGCATGATTGATGATTGCTGAAAAATCTTTTGGTTTTCCATCTGCTATGTGTTTTACTCCTTCAAAACCTGTAGCTCCAGTAGTGTACATTCTGTCTTTGTATTCTGGTTTTGGAGGTACAAGGCAGTTTGTTGTCATTAAGATAGGTCCATTAAAACTTTTAAATTCTGTATCTTGTTTCCACCATGCATTTCCATAGTTTCCAACAAAGTGTTTGTATTTTTTGAAAGCAGGATAATAGTGAGCTGGAAGCATTTCACTGTGAGTGTATACATCTACACCTGTTCCTTCGGTTTGTTTTAATAATTCTTCCATATCTTTTAAATCGTGACCGCTTATTAAAATACCTGGGTTTTTATTTACACCAATATTTACTGTAGTGATCTCAGGAGAGCCATAAGTAGATGTATTGGCATTGTCTAATAAAGCCATAGCGTCTACACCGTATTTACCACATTCTAATACAAGAGATACTAAATCATCTGCGCTTAAGCTATCATCTAATGTAGCAACTAATGCTTTTTGCATAAATACATTGACCTTTTCATCTCTAGCGCCTAAATTATCTGCGTGTTTCAAATAAGCAGCCATACCTTTTAATCCATAAATCAACAGTTCTCTAAGAGAGCGAACATCTTCATTCTCTGTTGCTAGGACACCAACTTTTGGCGCTTTTTCACGTAATTGCTCTGTAGTATATTCTGCTTGGGTATCGTTACTACCTGAGAATAAACTAAAGATTTTCTTTAAGATACCTTCTGAATTTACATTGCTAGATCCCCATGTAGCTGCATCGTGTAAATCATTTCCAAGTTTTCCACCGGCTTTTTCTACTTGTGCTTTTAGTTCATCTCTCATTAATAAACCTTTTTTAACATTAGCTTCGAAATAATTTTTATCAAAATTTGCATTTGTAATAGTAGAGAAAAGACTATTAATGATAAAATCATCTATTTCAGCATTTCGAATACCTAATTCATTTGCTTTTGTACCATAAACGGAAATTCCTTTTAATACATAGATTAATAAGTCCTGCAATTGTGCTACATTTTCATCCTTGCCACAAATTCCTTTTACCGTACAACCAGTTCCTTTTGCTGCTTCTTGACATTGATAACAAAACATACTCATAATAACGCCCCTTTAATATTGTATTTTTTATATATATTATAACAAATATAACGAAGTGAAACTTTATATATTTTTGTGCTTCATTTTTCGATAACCTAAGTATAAAGGTTCGTTATAAAGTTATCGGTAACTGAGGTTACGAAAACTTGTTATTTTTTAATAAAAACAGTGGACGATTCTCAATCGTCCACTGCACAGAATAGAAATATCTTAAATTATAAACTCAAATATGCCTTTTTTCTCCAATATATAGTATTTATGATATTATATGTTAGGAGATGGCTCGTGTTCATAATAGCAGGGGATAGATAAAGCTTTCTACACAATCATTCATTCAGTAATAGAAAAGGATTAGAATAAAACAAATGTCAAATTTTATTAATAATTTAAGTAATATTATAATTTATTCATAAAAATATGATAAAATAATAACATATTGTATTATATGTATTAAAAAGATAAGCATGGAGGTGAATTATGAAAAAGCATAAAATTGGTGCTGTAATTGCAGTAGCAGGAATGTCTTCTAGAATGAAAACCTTCA
Source organism: Alkalibaculum bacchi (assembly GCF_937875145.1). Taxonomy (GTDB): domain Bacteria; phylum Bacillota; class Clostridia; order Eubacteriales; family Alkalibacteraceae; genus Alkalibaculum; species Alkalibaculum bacchi_A. The sequence continues at coordinate 25,744 of NZ_CALNCS010000139.1, forward strand.
AGCCATTGATGATTATAGACAACAAAACGATTATTGAAGTAACAGTTGAAAACTATAAACGTGCAGGAGTTGATGAAATTTTTCTGGTTACAGGATATCGGGGCAATGAAATTGAGGAAGTATTTAAAGATGGAGAGATTCATTTTATAAGGAATACAAATTACGATTCAACTCATATGTTTGACTCCATTGTCATGGGTCTTAGACAAATAAGGGACAAAGTGGATTATGCATTTTTATCTCCTGGTGATAGTCCATTTGTTCAACAGTTTACGCTAAAAGGAATGATAGAAGAAATAAAAGATGCTCGAATAAAATTAGTACAACCTTCTTATGAAAGTGAGAATGGTCATCCTTTATTATTAAAAAAAGATGCCTTTAATAAAATACTAGAGCACGATGGCACGATGGGGTTACAAGGCGTAATAAACAAAATGAGGAGTGAATGCAAAAATATTTCTTTTATAGATCCTGGAATAATATTAGATGCAGACGTTAATCTTGACTATATAGAACTTTTAGCGTTTAATGACAAAAAAGATTGTCCTGATGTTGATATATGTCGCAAAATTCAAGATTACTTTCATATGACAGATGCTGTAAAACTGCATTCTGATAAAGTCGCGCAAAAGGCTTTAAGCATTTGTGAGTATCTAAGTGATGAAGGAATATTTCTTGACAAGAAAATAATCCTAGCGGCCAGTTTGCTACATGATATTGCGAAAGGCAGAGCGCACCATGATAAAGTTGGTGCACAGTGGCTAGAGGATATGGGATATAAAAAAATTGCTCACATTGTATCTGAACATATGGGATTAGAAGAGATTCCCTCCATGATAACCGAAAAGGAAGTTGTTTTTTTATCAGACAAATTAGTAAAGGAAGACAAATTTGTCCCCCTCGATGAAAGATTTTCGGTTAAAGAAAATATGTACAAGAACGACGAGATTGCGTTGAAAGCTGTAAAAAGAAAGAAAGAGCAAGCTGAAATTTTGTACAAAATGATATTTAATAATTGAAATAAGAGCGAGATCACAATATATATACAACACTAATGGTAAGGAGAGAAACCAATGGAATTTTTTAAAAAATTACAGCAAATCGATAAGAGCAAGGACAATAGAATCTTAACCATTGTATCAGGTAAGAATATGGATTCTAAACTGCTCTTGTCAAATGGAGAAATCGTTTATACGAACAACAATAAAGTAAATTGGCAACAATGGATAGATCAAATTACACAAAACAGTAAAAGTCAAATAATTACTGTAGGTGATGAAAAAGCGTATATGGAATTTTTAACACAAAAATACAATGTGGTTATATGTGGAGCAGGCCATATTTCAATGCCGATAATAAGCATGTGCAAGCTTCTTGACTTGCCAGTGACTGTAATCGATGACAGAACTTCTTTTGCAAATAATGCAAGAAATGCTGGTGCAGACTTGGTGGTTTGTGAACCTTTTGATAGTGCATTAGATCAAATTAAAGGTGACAATGGCACTTTTTTTGTCATAGTCACAAGAGGACATCGATATGACCAAATCTGTTTGCAGAAAATAATCCAAAAGGAAAATGCTTATATCGGAATGATTGGTAGCAAAGTGCGTGTTGCCAAGGTCTTAGACTACTTAGAGGAGGAAGGCATTGACAGAGAAAAACTCAATAAGGTATATACGCCAATCGGATTAAAAATTGGGTCAGAAACTCCTGCAGAAATTGCAGTATCTATTATGGCCCAAATAATAGAAGTAAAAAACAAGAAGATTGGAACGAGTACTTATAGTAAGGAAATTATGAGCTACATTTTAGATGAAAAATATCAAGATATGCCTAAAGCATTAATTACGATTGTTTCGAGGCGGGGCTCTGCTCCAAGAGAAGTAGGAACAAAAATGCTTGTATTAAAAGATGGTACCATGATTGGCACAATTGGAGGAGGTTGTGTTGAAGCAGACATAAGGCAATCCGCATTTTCATGTATTGATAATCAAGAGTCTAAGTTAGTAAGAGCTGATATGACTGGGGAAGAAGCAGAAGATGATGGAATGGTTTGTGGCGGAATTGTAGAGCTATTTGTAGAAATCATAAAGTAAAATTATATGAAATGAGAGGAGACATAGTAAAATGAATCAAATAAAAACGAAAGATGCAGTAGGTCATATACTCTGTCACGATATTACACAAATCATTAAAGATGTTACGAAAGATGTGGTCTTTAAAAAAGGTCATATTATTAGGGAAGAAGATATACCTGTTCTCTTGTCTGTTGGCAAAGAAAATCTCTATGTATGGGAAAAACAAGAGGGAATGCTCCATGAAAATGAAGCCGCAGAGATACTTTATGGTATCTGCAAAAATGAATATATGAAGCCTACTCCTGTAAAAGAAGGAAAAATAGAAATTATTGCAGATACATACGGATTATTTAAATTAGATTCACAAAGGCTTTTTCAGATTAACAGTTTAGGAGAAATGATCATAGCCACAAGACATGGCAATACCATTGTCAGAGAAGGAGACAAATTAGCTGGCACAAGGATTATTCCTTTGCTCATTGAAGAAGAAAAGATGGTGACGGCTCAAGAGATTGGCGCTGGAAAACCTATCATGTCCATTATGCCCTTTAAGCACAAAAAAGTCGGCATTGTAACAACAGGAAGTGAAGTTTTCCATGGAAGAATAAAGGATACCTTTGGTCCTGTAGTTATCGAGAAATTTAAAGAATTTGATGTAGAAATAATGGGTCAAACCATTGTAGATGATAAAAAAGAGCAAATTACTGCTGCAGTATTGTCATACATAGAAAATGGGGCAGATGTTGTAGCTTGCACTGGTGGCATGAGCGTTGATCCAGATGATTGTACCCCTGGAGCTATAAAAGCTACAGGAGCAGAGATTATCACATATGGAGCTCCAGTACTTCCAGGAGCTATGCTATTAGTAGCTTACTATGATTACAAGGGCAAAAAAGTACCAATAGTAGGTCTTCCAGGATGTGTTATGTACTCAGACCGTACCATCTTTGATTTAATTCTACCTAGAATTATGGCAGATGACACAATCAATAAAGCAGATTTAGACAGACTAGGAGAAGGAGGATTATGTCTAAACTGCAATATATGTACATATCCCAACTGCGGCTTTGGGAAAGGCTGCTAAGAATTTAGTAAATAATATGTATACTTTGTCTTAAAAGACCATTTTTAGTTCATACTTCTTAACTAGAAAATAAAAAACAGGTGGCACAAAGCGGAGGTTATAATGAAAAAAGTTTTGATATTTGGAGCAGGACAGGCTGGGAGAATGATTGGCAAATTACTTCATGGAAGCTGTGAATTAATTGCATTTACCGATAACAATTATAAGAACCTTCCAATAGCTTTAGAGGGTGTCCCTATAATCTCTCCTAATGATATAACCATGAAAAAAGCGGACGCTGTAATTGTTTCAGTACTAAACAAGGAAGCATCAGAATGTATCTGTCAACAGCTTATATCAGAAGGAATAAATGAAACAAAGATTTTAAATATTAATAGATTAAGAGAATTGTTTGATATTAGGTTATCAACCTTAAGGTTGTTAGCTAAAGAAATCAACGATAAAAATGTAAAAGGAAATGTAGCAGAACTTGGAGTATACAAGGGATATCTTGCGAGAGAAATAAATACATTGTTTAAGGAACGGAAATTGTATCTTTTCGATACATTCGAAGGTTTTGACTCAAGAGACTTAGAATGTGAAAATCTATATGATAAGAGTAGATCTAAAAGAGGGGATTTCAGCGACACAAGCATGGAACAAGTAAAAAGTGTATTGCCCTATCCCAATATGGCTGTCTTTTGCAAAGGGTATTTTCCAGAAACTGCACTTCATGTGGAAGATACATTTGCATTTGTAAGTCTAGATACAGACTTGTATCTACCTACATACAATGGCCTTACATTTTTTTATCCTCGCCTATCTAAAGGAGGATACATATTAATTCATGACTATAATAGTACTCAATTTCCAAATGTAAAAAAGGCTGTAGAAGATTTTTCGAAAGAACACAATATAAGAATCATTCCACTTTGTGACTTACACGGAAGTGTACTTGTCATTTAAGAACAAGAGCCTTGCATTTTGCAAGGCTCTTAGCTTGTGAATAGGAAAGTCTTACTTTTGACTATAGTTTCTAGCTCAGTAATGCTAGTGACTAAGGACGAACGAGTAGAGCTAGCAATGAGCGATTATTTTCTTGTAGCAATTTCAGCTTCCATTTCTCTTACCTTATTGTCTGGAAGATTATAGAAGAACATAATTGCAAAAGCCACCACTGCAAAAATAAATGGAGCAATAAAGAAGATGTTCTTAAATCCTTCGATAATTTCAGGGCTGATGTTTTCTGCTTTTGCATCAAATCCTAATGCAGCAATTCCTGCTGTTAAGATAAGACCACGAACTAAGATACTTACCTTAATAGAGAAGCCAGAGAAAGCCATGATAACACCTTTAGTATCTTTACCTGTTTTCCATTGGCTATAAGTAGCACCATTAGAATAGAATGAAGATGTTAATCCATATGAGAAGCCAAAGAATACTTGCCCAATTCCCATTATAGTAATAACAGCTATTACATTTTGTGCTACAAAATATGCAAGGATAATAGATGCAGCGTAACCACCCATTCCTAAAAGGTATGTAAGCTTTGTTCCAATCTTTCCTACGATAGAAGGGGATGCAATTGCTCCAATAAATCCTGCAATATTAAATACAAGAAGGAATACAGGTTGTAAGGCCATGCTATTTGTTACATAATTAAAGTAATAGAAAGAAGCAGCCATTAATAAATAGTATCCAATTAATTTTGTGAAATCTGAAATTACGAATAATACAAGGTTCTTATTAGAAAATACAGACTTAAACATATCTGCTAATGAAGGACCTTTCTTTACTTGAGTTTTTGTGCTAGAAGCACTTATGGGTTCTTCATATCCTTTAGAAATAGCAAAATGCATATAATAAGCTACCATCATAACTGCTGCGAAAATACCTGCTGTTACAGTAAAGCCAAGGCTTGATCCTTCTCCAAATATTCCAGTGAAGAATAAGACTACAGGCATAGTCAAGTAAGAAGCCACTACTTTACCTACAGTAGAACCAGCTGCTCTTCTACTTGATAAGAAAGCTCTTTCTCTTGGATCGTCTGTTAAAACAGATACAAGAGACATATTCGCAGTCCAAGATACATTCCAAACTGTATGACTGATGATAAAACCTAAACTAATAATAATTGCGGCAAGTGTAGGGGAGCCAATGTTCGTAAATTGGAATATATAGAATAGCACGACAAATGGTGGTCCAACTAATAACCATGAACGGTATTTTCCCCATTTTAGATTGGATTTGTCTAAAAATACTCCTGCAACCAATGAGCTGACAATATCCGCGATTCCAGTGATTGTAGTGATTAACACGACTAAAGCATTTGGAAGCAATGCATAGTTGGTTAAGAACGGTGTAAAATAAGATGTCTCGACGAATGTCATAAAAGAAAAACCAGCATCTGCAATACCAAAGAAAGTCTTAATTTTGCTGTTGATTCTTCTACCCGCCTTTTGAATTTTGTCCATTATTTCATCTCCTCTTGTCTGTAAAGCATTACACTTTTACATAAAAAAGCACCATGAAATGGAATGAATAATAGAGTATTGCTAGTAAAAACGTAACAAAGGTATCGCTTTGCGATACCTTATAATAATCACAATAATTTTCTGTATTCTTACTATATCTTATGTATATTCATAGGTGTCTTTTATACCAAGTGTTGCTCTGCAAATTTATATTTATATAATATTATATTCAATTAAGATTGTCAATATGTCGCAAGATATAGAATTATATTAATCGTTCTGTTCCTAGAATTACTTTTCTATAAGCTTAATAACTCAACTTTCCCACCAATAAAAGTGGGCTCCATGCTTGATAATTCAAGCAA
>NZ_CALNCS010000140.1 GCF_937875145.1 Alkalibaculum bacchi
AGAAGTGTAACAGGATGAAATCAGCAATTCTAATTTTTCAATTGCTCACAGCACCTGAGCATCCTGGAGGATTTTGCGCCGAAAGGGAAAAAAGTTTTTTCCGTCCAACAAATAAAAAGTTTCTCTTTCCACATTCCGCTTCCCGCTTTTTTATTAATCATCTTCCCCTACAGAATCAAGACATCTCTTAATCACATTTACATCATATCCTTTTCGATACAAAGCTTCCATGGTTTTTTGTCGAACTTCTCGCTCATCAAGACCTTTTCTTTTGTACTTTTCTATGTACTTGTTTCCCAATTTTTCGAGTCGATCCATAAATACTTGGTCGAATTCTGTTTCCCGGGAAATAATCTTGTTACTTACTGTCCTTATATCTTCTGATTGATAGCCCCTTTGTAGAAAGTATTGGCTGATTTTTGCCACTTTGTCCCGATAAGGCAGTTGACTGTATTTATCAGCAACTTTTTCCATTTGTTTTTCTAAGTAATCTATCTCTAAATCATGTGGATAGCTTGATTGTAACTGTGCAATAACCGATTCTTCTTCTAAACCTTTTTTTATGAGGTAATACTTTATTTTGTTCCTAGAGTGTCCTTCACTAATTTTGCCTTTTATATATATTTTAATGTATTGAGCATCGTCAATAAACTTGTAATCCTTTAGTTTTTCTAGAGTTATATGAATTGTATTTTCATCAAATTCTTTGCCCAAAAGATAATTTTCTACCTCTTGTTCTGTTCTCATTCGAAAACCCAAATATTTTATTGCTACATTATAAGATTTTTTTAAATTTGCCTGTTTTATAATCTCTGTAAGTTCTTCTTTATCGATCTCCTTTCCTACGGACAAGTGATGTAAAAAAATGAGTTCATCATTTACAGAACACAAAAATTCTCCATCAACAAAGAGATTATAAAATGTTCCATTTTTTTGTGTCTTTAGTTCTGTTATTTTCATTGAGAATATACCTTTCTTAGAAAGCACTTTGCACTTTCCCTCTAAGTTCTACTTTTAATCTATATTGTTTTTATAGTATATACCATAAATAAGCTTTCTTTCTTCTACTGGTGTATCAGAGTATTGATAACATGTTTTAAGTTTTTCTATTGCTTGTTTTCCTCTTTGTTCATCATTGGCGTAGATTGTAGCAATAGCTTCGCCTTTGTTTACTTGTTCACCAACTTTTTTGTTTAAGTAAATCCCAACACCTAAATCGATTTTGCTTTCTTTATTTTCTCTACCAGCGCCCAATAGTAAAGCGCATAATCCAACTTTTTCTGCTTCTATATGAGAGATGTACTGAGTTTTATCTGAAAGAAATTTTATTTCATATTTTCCCTTAGGCAACATTTCAGGATGGAGTACTTGCTCTTCTTTTCCCCCTTGGGCTTTAACAAGCTCTACGAACTTTTTAAAAGCTTCTCTGCTCTTGATTTTATCTTTAATAAGGTTTCTAGCTTCTTCGCGTGTTACATTAAGTCCTGCTAATAATAGAAGTTCTGAGCCTAATACAAGACACAATTCTACTAGATCCTCTGGACCTCCACCTTGTAAAACTTCGATAGCCTCTTTTACTTCTATGGCATTTCCCACAGTCCTACCTAAAGGCTGCTCCATATCAGATATGATTGCTACTACGTCTTTTCTCATATCCGTGCCAATATCGATCATGATCTTTCCTAATTCTACAGCATCTTCCTCTGTCTTCATAAAAGCGCCATTTCCCGTCTTAACATCCAAGACAATCCCCTGCGCTCCGGAGGCTAATTTTTTACCCATTACACTACTAGCAATAAGAGATAGATTATCTACAGTTGCTGTTACATCCCTTAATGCATATATTTTCTTATCGGCTGGTGCTAAATCACCTGTTTGACCTGATATGGCTACGCCTATTTTATTTACTTGTTGAATGAAATCTTCTTCTGACATTTGAGTATTAAATCCTTCTATCGACTCTAATTTGTCAATTGTGCCTCCTGTATGACCTAATCCTCTACCTGCCATCTTCGCCATAGGCACACCACAAGAAGCGATTAATGGTGCTAGAATCAAAGTAGTTTTGTCCCCTACTCCTCCTGTACTGTGCTTGTCCACAACGACCCCTTCTATTTGAGACAAATCCAAAACATCTCCTGAGTTCATCATCGCTTTAGTCAAATCAACTGTTTCTCTACGGGACATCTTTTTTAAAAATATAGCCATTAAAAGAGCAGATGCTTGATAGTCGGGTATGGTTCCCTTGGTGTACTCTTTTACAAAATAATTGATCTCTTCCGTAGAGAGCTCTTCCCCTTCTCGTTTCTTCAGAATAATATCATACATCCTCATAATAAAACCTCCACAATATAGATTTTCAAACTAATTTTTTAGCTTTTCATCTCGTCGCGAATCTTTTTTAAATGCGCTGAATGCGAAAAGTAGCAAAATCAGCTGAAGGCTGGTTTTTCTTTTCTAATCAACTAATTACTTTTTCCAACCTTCTAACTTTCTGCCTTTAAGGTTTTCCCGTCGAGCCGTCCAACCAACGATCGCTATATTAACTCTTCAAATCGATTTTCTGCTTCTCCTTTTGTCCAAATCACTTCCTTTTTGCCAAAGGAATAAATTAAAGTATTGTGTTCCCAATCTATTTTCCAGCGATTTGCGCTCTCGTCATAATAACCCTCTAATAAGATCAACTCAATAATTCGATTATTGCTTTCAAAATACTCCTTATAGGTTTCCATCAAATCTCCATCAAGATATTTTGCATAATCTATAGCCATTGCTTTTAAAATCCATTCGTATCTTATATACGTTTTAATTAGTAATCTAGTCAAATGTTTTTCACTTATAAACAAATAATCTTTTTTCTTAGAAGATTTGTAGTCCTCAACTAATAAACTGTAATTCTCTTCTTTTATCCATTGAAATTGTCCTTTCTCAATTGCTGGCACAATAATAGATATAAAATCTTCATCTGAAAGCATTCGTAGATACATATCTATTTCCGCATCCTTTAATTGTCCTTGACGATCTGCTGCCTTTATAATATCTGCAAAATTATTGCGATTTAGCCTTATTAGATTTGGTGACTCTTCTTTAAAACGAAATAATAGGTCGACAGTTGCATTTTCTAATATATTCGTTATATCTACCATAGCAATACCCCCAAATTTAGTTTTAAGTCGTAAATTCTAAGTTAAAGTATTTGTTTAGATGGTTTACCTACAACTCAGAATTTAAAACTTAGATCTTATTTATATCATTATAAAGTTTATATATAAAATATTCAAAAAAATAAAAATAATAAGGTCCCAAAGGCCACCTTATTATTTTTATTATAATATTTAAAAAATATTTTATGCACAGGGTATTAGTCTATAATCTTAATTCTATAAAATAATATCTTATGCTATATTAATCTTTGAGCAAATATATTTTCTAAATTTGCTTTCTTCACTCTACTGCTAATCTCTTCCCTCTCAATGCTATATAAGCCTAATTTCTTCATTCTATTAAAATAACCCGCACCTGCGAATGTATATCTCTTTCTTTTTCCTTCAACGGTGCTAGTCATTTCACTTTCATAAGCTAATAAGTCTCCAATGGCTATGCTCCTTGGTAAAATAAGAAGAGGCATTCCAAGATACCATCTGACTGCATTGTGACCTGCAAGAGACCCTGTACATATGGCTTCCGTATGACCAACAAATAAACCTGATTTTTCACCTGCACAGAATAGATTATTTAATCCAGCTACTTTCATATTATTTTCCCTCGGCGCTACAGATAGATAACGGATAGAGTTTCCTTTTCCCCCTGCATATGGATCCATATACTGAGCTTTTTCTAAACCTTTGATTTTTCGAAGTTTTTCAAGAGGATAATAGGAAGTCATCAATTTAGCATGACCTGTATCTAATAAAACCACGTTTTCAGCAAATTCTTTTAATGCGTACTGCTGACATACCTTTTGATTCAATTTATCCATGTTTACATCTTCTGGTGGAACCTTTAGAACAACTACTCCTGTCTTCTCTAATTGTTTTATAATTTCTGGTGATAAAGTCTCTTTTCCAAGCTTACAAGATCCGCTAAAAGCACCATAAATATCTTCTTCTCTTTCCCCTTGTAAATCAGGGACTCCAGCTCTTGAACTAATACTTACTCTAGGGCCAAATGCAGGGCACCTAAGAATACACATAGAGCAGCCATTTCCATACCTCAAACAATTGCCCATGGGTCCAGTAGAGCCTGTGGTTTCTATAAATACATCACCAGAGACAAAACTTCCATCGTATAAGACAATTCCCACGATATTATCTTCTTCTTTTTTCACATCAATAACCCTAGTTTTAAGGAAAATTTTGATGCCCATGTTTTCTACATATTCTTTTACCATAGGCTCTATACTATTTACATCATACAACCAAGCGTGTTCGTGGCCTGGAAAATCGATATTCTTATGCCTTGTCGCTTTATCTGTCATAGAAATTAAATCTCCTGCACCCAATGCGATCAATTCTTCTGCTGCGGTATACCTTCCGTTATTTCTCATAATTCCGCCAATATTACCTAAACCTAGGACTAAATCTGTCTTTTCATAAATTTCTACATCTGCACCTGCTTTTTTTGCCGTTATTGCAGCTGCTAATCCAGACCAGCCACCACCTATTATTACAACTTTCATATATTTCTTCTCCCTTCAAAAATATACTCTGGGTCTGTTTGTAATTTGCATAATCTTTTTACTACGTGTCCTTCGAATCTTGTGGTACACGCTCCACAGACTCCTTGACCGCAGCACATTTTTGCATTATTACAGCACGATGTCTTCGTTCTCCCATTAATATTTTTTAATATCTGTAGAATCAATATATCTGGCCCAGAAATATGAATATGCCCTATCTTATTATTTTCAATAAAAGCTTCTAGCTTTTCCGCAAAACCTTGGGTTACATTCCCTTTATAAAGAGTTTCTATCTCTAATACATTACAAGGGTATTTATGCAAAAAATCTTTAATAAATACATCTTCGTATTTTCCCTTATCGATTATGAGAGATATATTATTATTTTGTCTGTAGAGTTTTTTCAGTACTGGAATCATTGGAGCCAATCCAATCCCCCGAGCTACTAAAAGGACATTTTTGTTTTTACAAGCCCCTACGTTCTTTAAACCTAAAACGCCATTCCAAAATGGACCTTTTACTAGTAATGTATCGCCTTCTTCTTTCTCATAAATTTTCTTTGTCTTAATTCCTTCAATATCAATAATCATAAGAAGCCTATTGTTCTCAATATCGCTCTCTACGATGGATATAGGAACATCAAAGTATTCTGTAGTTTCTGGTGTCCTTAAGAACGCATAGCTACCAGGAGAACACAGTTCTTTGCACAATTCATGATTTGTTTGAATTACAAATTCTACTAAGCCCTTTTCTATTTCCCTTTTCTGAACAATTACGCCTTTATACGTTTCTCGCTCCGCTTTAGACTCCTTGTTATTCCAAATAAGTTCCTGATAAATACAAGTCCCTTTCCAATTCTTGCAATCACAAAATTCTTTTCCTTGTAATTGTGAACAAAGGATACATTCATTGGTTTCCGCCAAATGACAAGGACAATAGGGTGTCCCTGCATCAATACAGTCAATCATCTCATAATTCATATATGTACCTCCTGTAACAACTTAATATTAATATATAAATTTATGTGGTTAAGTGTTACAAAAAAAGCTGATTGAACAATAGTTGAACGATTGTTCAATCCTTAAGGCGCACACAAAAAAACGCCTTCCGCATTTTGCCTTAGGCGCTTTTTATTAAACTATAGTGATCCTGCCTTATTATATGATACAAACTTAAAGACCAACCCTAACTTTCATATCGAAATGACCTAAAGGGAATACCCCTGTGCTAATAACTAGCGGCTGCAATGCTTTTACCTTGCTGCACTTGTCAACGTCTTTAGCATGCCATAACCTTGTGTATAAGAAATCTCTACAATTCCTGCCAGAGGTACGTGAAAGTGCCAGCGGTCGAGAACTTGTAGATCTAAAAGATGAGTCATGATGCTTTGTACCGTACCTCCGTGACATACAATCATACATGAACCTTCTTCTTCTTTTATGGTATCAATAAAAGAGACTACTCTACTGTGGAAGGATTGAAGGCTATCTCCTTTTGGGATGCAGTAATGTAAATAATCCTTTTGCCACTCATCCCAATGTTCCTTATACTCCTTAAGAATATCCTGAAAGTGATAACCTTCAAATATGCCAAAGTTCATCTCTGATAGTTCATCCATTACTTTTACCTCTGTTGACGTGTCGTCTCCAACCTTTTTTGCAATCTTTAATGCACGAGAGATAGGACTTGAGTAAATCTGATTAACCTTATATTCTTTTAAGGCATTCGTTAGCTGAATAAATTGTTCTTTTCCTCTTTCTGTATATTCCACCTCTGTAACACCTACAAATTTATTTTCATAATTTCCAGTAGTTTCTACGTGGCGAACTAAGATAAATTCCATTACAATTCCTCCTTACCACTTATTAACCGACGAAATACCATGTGAGATAAGATGCAAAAAGAAAGACAATTTGATTTAACTCGATCATCATACCTACGGTATCCCCTGTCATTCCTCCTAATATATTCTTAAAGTACTTTATAAAATAAGCACTCATAAGAATACACAAGACAAATGGAATAAAATAAAGGAAATCAAATAATAAGATGATTATTGCCGAGAAAACAAGACCAAAAACTCTCTCCTTCCTACCCATTCGCTCCATAAATCCTTTACCTAAGCTATTGCCTTTTCTTGCAGACTCACTAAAAGATGCAGAAAAAAGGGCTCCTGTCCTTCCAATTATGGGGGCAATGATAATAGCATATCCATCCACAAATTGATAAGAAATAAAATAGCCTAATACTAAAAGCAATAGTCCAATTGCACCAAATGCTCCCACCCGACTATCCTTCATAATTTCTAAAGTTTCTTCCCTACTCCGGTTACTGAGTACTCCGTCTAATGTATCCATAAATCCATCAATATGAAGCCCGCCAGTAAGCCATATGTACAAAAATACCAGCAGAAAGGCGCTAACTTGTCCTTCTACGTCTTTTAATAGATACCATAAAGCATATAAAACAAGACCTATTACCAGACCTACTACAGGTAGAAACTTCATAGAGGAATAAAAATCTTCTTCACTAACTTCCGATTTAATTTGTATTGGTAGCCTAGTATAAAAACTTAAGGCTATAAAGAATTTTCTCACAAGATCATCACCTTATTTAATCTTCGTCTGTAGTCCACTGACGATAAAATATACATCATCGGCCCTAGATGCAATATACTGATTGATTCTTCCAACTATATCTCTATAGTAACTACCCATTTTGTAAGCAGGTACTAAACCCATGCCCAATTCATTTGTTACGATGATCATGTCTTTTTCATGAGATAAATCCAAGAGTTTTTTTACCTCTTCAATGATTTCTTTTTCTAATACATCTACTTCTTCTACTTCACATGTATCAAAATCTAAGCCAGAGTAAAACATGAGATTGTTGATCATAACGGTAACACAATCTACTAATAGTATATCTGCTTCTTGATAATCTTGTAGCTCAACGACCTCATTGAAATCGCGATATTTTTCAATAGTAGCCCATTCTTTTGGTCTTTGGGCCCTATGTTTTTTTATTCGGCTCTTCATACCATCGTCAAAAGGTATAGAAGTTGCAATATAGGCAATTTGTTTATTGCTCTCTTTAGCGATTCTTTCTGCATAAGTGCTCTTACCGCTACGAGCACCTCCAGTAATAAATGTAATACGTCCCATATATGTGCTCCTTTCGCAAATATGCGACTTATGTCGCAATGAATAGTGAACAATGAACGATGAATAATGAACAATTCAAAAGGCAACAGGAGTCGCATATTTGTACTGTTCAATGTTCATTATTCATTAAAGATCTTCCCGTTCAACTAAAAAATTTTAGCCTTCAACTGATTCAAACCTATATAATTATAACTCAATCAAGTATTACTCAAAACTCACTCATAATCTCCAAAATCTTATCAACATCCAAATGCTCTTTTATAATCTTTCCTAATTCTACGTATTGGGTTTCTTTGAATTCTTCGAAGGATAGTGTTTGGTCTTTTGTTTCGATTCCCTTTTGTCTACGGATATTGTCTAAGAGAATTTTTCTGAATTTATCGTTATCGAAAATACCGTGCAAATAAGTTCCCAGTACATTTTCTTCTTGGTTAATCGCCCCATCCATGTGACCTTCTTGCAATTGTACAAAATGTTGATGGCTTTCGTTAAACTTCGTAACACCCATGTGGATTTCATAGCCTTTTACATCTGCTTTTAGTTTTTCTCCCATAAAGGAAATATCAATGGTTCCTTTTACTTGCACTGTTCTTTTTTGGTTAGAAATAACTGTGCTTGTATTAAATAAGCTAAGACCATTTGTCTTGAGGACAGAGGATTCATTATTACCAGTGTCTATGATTTGACTTCCTAGCATTTGATAGCCACCACATATTCCAATAATAGGTCTATTGCTTTTATGATACTCTAAAATCTTTTTCGCCATGCCTGTATTATTTAAGTAAACCATGTCTTCAATGGTGTTTTTACTGCCTGGCACAATCAATAAATCAATATCTTTAAAATCCAATGGGGATTTTATATACTTGACTTCTACATCTTCATCCATTTCAAAAGGCGTAAAATCTGTAAAATTCGAAATATGGGGCAATCGGAGAACGCCTACTATGATATCTTTTTTCGCCTGATAAGATAATCCAAGGGAAACACTGTCCTCATCATCTATATGTAGTGTAAAATAAGGAATAACCCCAAGACAAGGGATATTTATTTTATCCTCTAACATCTTGATTCCAGGCTCTAGAAGTTTTACATTTCCTCTAAATTTGTTAATAACAAAGCCCTTCATTCTCGCTTGTTCCTCTTTTTCTAGCAACATATAAGTGCCATAAATAGAGGCAAAAACGCCACCTCGATCAATATCTCCAATGAGAACAACTGGAGAATCTACCATTTCTGCCATGCCCATATTAACTAAATCGTTTTCTCGTAAATTGATTTCTGCTGTACTTCCTGCACCTTCAATTACAATAGCATCATATTTTTCTGCTACTTTATCATAAGCTTCTTTGATGATGTTCTTAAACTCAGGCTTATTTTTATGATATTCTGTTGCCGTCATATTTTGATATACCTCTCCCATGACGATTACTTGCGATCCAACATCTGAAGATGGTTTTAATAGGATTGGATTCATTTCTACCATAGGCTCAATTCTTGCTGCTTCGGCTTGTACAACTTGAGCTCTGCCCATTTCTTTTCCATCTTTCGTTATAAAGGAATTAAGAGCCATATTCTGAGATTTAAAAGGTGCTACATTATAGCCCATATCTTTTAGTACTCTACATACTCCAGCTGTTAAAATGCTCTTTCCTACGGATGAACCCGTACCTTGAAACATAATATTCTTTTTTTTCATCTTTTACTCTCCAAATTAAAATTACTTAAAAATTTTTCATAATGGTCTATAATATAAAAATTATTCTTTTTCTTTAGTTCATCTATAATTTTTGTTGCCTTACCTTCTGTATAATCATACTGCTCATTTTTATCTATAAAATAAATAGGTTTATCTACATCCCTTAAAATTTCTAAGTTAATTAGATTACCGTTTCCATAAGGCATATTGCTGACGAGAACATAATCGGCCTGATGTAGCATTTCTAAATTTAATTGTCCTTGTTCTTTTGTCATTGCAGAAAAAGGTGGGGCGTCTACTACAGGAATATTTAATATTCTGCACATTTCCCAGTCGCTATCCCCTTTATTAAGTACGCCTGCAGATAAGATCATTCCGAGAGAATTGAATCTTTCTAAAATTTCTTCTCCTGAGCCTCCACCACAAAGTACGTGTACTCTCGTATCTTGTTTATCTACCTTTTCTTTGATAACCCGAAGAGGTACAATTTCTCTCTTGCCAATAATCTTATTTTCTCGAATAATCATCTCCATTTTGTACAATTGAGACAAATATTTTTCATGGATAACTTCATCAGGACTTCCTTCTGCTAAAACTTTTCCTTTGTTAAGAAGTATTAGTCGATCGCTAAATCGAGCTGCTAAATTAATATCGTGGAGAATGGCTACTACAGTAACCCCTCTGCTCTCTTTAAGTTTATGAATTAATTCCATAATCTCTAATTGATGATGTACATCTAAATGAGAAGTAGGCTCGTCTAGTAGTATTAGATTCGCTTGTTGAGCGATTGCTCTAGCCACAACTACTCTTTGGCGCTCACCACCGCTTAACTCGTTAAACAATGCATCCTTAAAACGCCATGTGTTGGTCATTTCCATAGCTTCTTGGACGATTTCAAAGTCCTTTGAAGATTTCTTATGTTTTCGATCTATATGAGGATTTCTGCCCATCATGACGATATCTAAATTTGTAAACTCGTATTCGATATTAAACTCTTGAGGTACTACTGCTACAAGTTTGGCTAGTTCTTTTTTGGATACGCTTGTACTCTCATGATCTAATATGCGAATAGAACCACTACTCTTTGGAATAATATCCGTAATCGCTTTGACTAAGGTAGATTTGCCCGTACCATTAGGCCCAATAATTCCTACAAATTCACCTTTATAGACAGAAAAACCTAGCCCATTTATAATTTTTTTCTCCCCATATGCTACTTCTAAGTCCTGTATTCTCAATACTTCTTTTTTCATACTATATGCCTCCACGTTTTCTCTGTCTAAGAAGATATATAAAGAACGGTCCACCAAAAATAGCTGTAATAACGCCTACAGGTATTTCTTGAGTCATCAGACTTCTTGCTACCGTATCACATAATATTAGAAAAATGCCACCTAGCAAAAATGAATAGGGGTACAATTTTTTATGCTTTGGACCGACAAAGATTCGAACTACGTGAGGTATAATCAATCCAACAAATCCGATAATTCCTGTGATACTAACCGTAGCAGCTGTCATTAACGCAGTAATTACCAATACGACAAGCTTTAGTTGGTCCGTATTTACGCCTAACTGGGAAGCACTATCTTCACCTATGAGCATAATGTCCATCTGACTATGTAAGCCATAAAGAATAATAAACCCTATAACTACATAAGGGATGATAATCAAAACTTGTTCCCAACTCTTTCCATTGAAAGACCCCATAGTCCAATAGATGATTTGACTCATCTTATCCGAAAAAATCATAAGAACAGAATTTACTGCAGATAAAAATTGAGACATGGCCACACCACTAAGCAGCAATGTAGGTATAGGTACTTTATTGCCTATTTTAGAGATATTGTAAACTAATAATAAGGTAAGTAAAGCAAAGATAAAAGCCAGTATAGAAACAAGATCTTTACCATTAAAACTTAGGTTCATAGCGATGCCAATAGATGCACCTAGCGCAGCACCAGAAGAGACCCCTAATAAGAATGGGTCTGCCATAGGGTTTTTGAAGATTCCCTGATATGCAACACCGCAAATAGACAAGGCGCCTCCTACTAATAAAGCCAGTATTACTCTGGGCAGTCGTATATTCCATATGATGGCTATAGTAGATGCCTTAATTCCTTCTACATTCCCAATATTAAAAAGTTTGTGCAACAATACCTGAAATGTTTGCCCTACTGAAATATTTGCTACACCTAAATTAGTACAAACTAGAATAGTAATAAAGGCTAAAATAATTATTGTGATTAATGAGTGTTTTCGAATTAGTTTTTTCATGTTTTCCCCTTATGTATATCCTTAGGTCAAAGTAATACATCTATAGGGCAATCGTTGATTACCCTATGATTTTATAAAGTAGGTAATTCCTAAATTATGAACCGTTACCATCTTCAGTGGCAAAGTGACCCTAAAGAAATATCCTAATGCTAGCCACTTATGGATAGTGACTAAAGCGCCGAAGGCGCTCTTCTATTTTTCAAACGCTTCTGGATGAATTGCCTTTGCTAAAAATTCTAAACCTTTCATCACTCTTGGACCGGAGCGAGATAAAATGTTATTTTCTTCTGTTCCCCATGGAAAGTGGATGATATTATCATTTTTTACGGCAGTAACGGATTGAATACCTCCATTAGCCTTTACTTCTTTAACAGTAGGATACAATGAAATGTAAACATCAGGATTTTCTTCTACAATTTTTTCTAATGTTAAAGTTGGCCATGCTGTACCAGAGTCTGCTGCAATATTCACCGCATTGATTTCTTGTAACATAGAATCGATGAAAGTGTCTGGCCCTACTGAAACAAAACCTTGTATGTCAACAAATACCTTTTTCTCTTTTGTGTCTTTGACTTTATCTGTAATTTCTTTACGAGCAATATCTAAGTCTTCTACTAGTTTATTTGCAGTCTCTTGAACATTTCCAATCTTTCCAATTAATTGGATGTTTTTTAAAACACCATCTACATCTGTTTGATCTGAAATGACAACTGTTTTTATCCCTGCAGCTTTGATAAGTTGTGTTGCATCTTCAGGCATAGGTGATGATACAAAGAGAACCTCTGGTTCTAAATCGATGATAAGTTCCGTATTCGGTTCTACATAATTTCCTACAACTTTAATCTCTTTTGTTTCTTCAGGATAATTACTAAATTCATCTCTACCTACGATCTGATCCCCTAAGCCTACAGCAAAGAGCGTCTCTGTAATAGAAGCAGATACAGAAACAATTCTTTCAGGTACCTTTTCAAGGGTAATTTCGTCACCTGCAGTATCCTTAAATACAAATGGATATGTAGTTTCCGTACCGTCACTTGATTCCGTTGTTGTATTTCCCTCTTTTTTCGACTCTTCTTGTGGTTTATCATTTGAACATGCCGTCCAAGTAAATGTCATTAATGTCACGAGCATTAGTATTAGTACTTTTTTTAATGTTTTCATTTTTTACCTCCGATTGATTTACTGTTATTTGTTTCTTAACGCAACAAAACCTTCTACATTTGAGAAGGTTTTCATATTAAACACGTTCAACACCATCCTCCCCGATAGTTCCTAGTTTCTTAAGGCAGGTCTCCTGACTCGTGTTTCAATCTCCACTCTTCCTTCCCGTCGTTTAGACAGTGGTATGTATCAGAGTTTCGTCCACACTTACAGTAGCGGGGGCTGTAGTGGTTTTTCACCACTTTCCCTATTAAGCATTCGCACCTTATAGAGCTATTTTATTTTATAAGATTATGCTAACACAAAACCCATAAAATTTCAATATAAAATACTTATAGTGGAAAATAGAAGGCTCAAGTTTAATTTCCTCTCCTTTTGGCGAGGTATTCTTTGCCTTTTGTTTCTAATTTTCTAATTAAATGCGATTACATATTAAATATAAAAAATTTAGTTTAATTAGAAATTATATTTTTATAATATAGGCATAATTCATTTATTACACAGTCTTCACATAGGGGCTTTCTGGCCTTGCATACTTTTCTTCCGTGAAAGATTAGCCAGTGATGTGCAGTAGACCACTTTTCCTCAGGGATATTTTTCATTAGATCTTCTTCTGTGTGAAGAACGTCTTTGCTCTGTGCTAAACCAATTCGGTTAGACACCCGAAATACGTGAGTATCCACCGCTATAGCATTTTTTCCAAAGGCATTGCTTACAACTACATTTGCCGTCTTTCTCCCAACTCCTGGAAGCTTTATGAGCTCTTCAATCGCATCTGGCACTTGACTATTATACTCATCCATCAATATAGCACATGTAGCGATAATATTTTTGCTCTTTGAGTTAGAAAGACCACAGGTTCTTATATACTCTAAAAGCTTAGGCTGCCCTAACCCTAGTATCGCTTCTGGCGTATTGTACTCGGCAAATAGCTGATCTGTTACGATATTTACTCTAACATCTGTACACTGAGCAGAAAGAATGGTTGCAATCAACAGCTCAAATGGCGTTGTAAAATGAAGAGCTGGAGCAGCATCTGGGTACTCTTCTTCTAATAATTCTAGTACTTTTCTTATATCTTTTTGTTCTAGCAAAAAAACCCTCCTCTAGTAAGGATATTATTTTAAATATGATATTTATACCGCAGATTGCCTCAGCTGCTTTGCAGCTTCAGTCGTTGGCACTTGCTAATACGAATAGTATATCATATTTATGTTGCAAATTGTCTTTGTGGTTTTTGATGTAACTCTCAAAGAAAAATCTGAAGACTTCAATACATTTTTTCCTTTATTGAATTCTCTATACGAAACAGAATTTATTCTACAAAATAATGCAAATTAATATCTAACTGATCTATATTGTGCTAAAATATTCTTTAGGCGTATCTTCCGTGAAATTGCGCTATGAAAAAAAAGGAGTGAAAGAATTATCCTTCGCTAATTATTCTATAACTACATTCTAGCCTTAGGATATCTCAATTAACAATAAAAAATAAATATGTTTAGACCATTAAATAATGAGCCTAAACATATTATACGAGGAGTTATTATATGAACAACAAGAAAATGTTATTAAGCGATTTAAGCTTACTAGTAACTGCCTTTGTATGGGGAAGTGGGTTTGTTGCTGTAAAGAACGCTTTAGACGCTTTGTCTCCTATGTATATTATGACCCTTCGCTTTGGCATTGCAGCTTTACTAACGGGAATATTATTTTATAGGAAAGTCATTACTATAGATAAAGAAGACTTAAAAGCAGGGCTTATTATTGGACTTTTTTTATTTTCAGCCTTTACTACGCAAACCATCGGCTTACAGTATACATTAGCAGGAAAACAAGCTTTTTTAACTGGTACTAATGTAGTGATGGTTCCCTTTTTATTTTGGCTTACTAGTAAAGAAAGACCGGATAAATTTAGTGTTTTTGCTGCTATTTTAATGATTGTAGGTATTGGTTTATTAACACTTGATTTAAACAAAGGCTTTGTATTAAACAAGGGAGATGTACTTACCTTATTATGTGCATTGCTCTTCGCTTGTCATATGGTAACCGTTGGTATATACGCAAAAAAACACGATCCTATAAAACTTACAGTCATTCAGTTAGGTGTAGCCTTTATACTTTCTTTAGTAATTATGTTTGCTACTAATGATCCTATACTATTTATTCCAAATAACGGAATATATGAAGTACTGTTCTTGGGATTATTTTGTACATTTATGGCTTATCTCATTCAAAATATAGCGCAAAAATATACTACCCCATCCCATGCGGCTTTGTTGCTTAGCTTAGAATCCTTCTTTGGTAGCATTATGTCTGTAATCTTTTTAGGCGATCTATTTAGTCCTAATATGATTGTAGGCTCAGCCTTGATTTTTACGGCCATTATTACTGCTGAAACAAAGTGGGCGTTTCTCAAGTCAAAAAAAGAAAGCCAATCAATCGAAATGAACAATGGATGAACTAGTTCCTTGGGTACTTTCGTTCTACGTTGTAAGTTCTAAGTAAAACCTTTAAGGTCACGCACTATAGCTAGGCAAGAGCTGGTGGCAAAAAGTAGAAATTTTCTGATAAAGAACAATCGTTTAACAATTGTTCTGCCATTGTTAAAAAACAGGAGGTTATTTAAAATGAATTATAATGAAGCTTTAGAATTTATTCATGGCACTTATGCTTTTGGTATCAAATTGGGTCTTGATAATATTGGAAAGTTATTAGAATACATGGACAATCCTCAGGACAAATTAAAATATGTGCACATTGCTGGTACCAATGGAAAAGGCTCTACAAGTAATATGATCAGCAATGTCTTAAAAGAATCAGGCTATAAAGTTGGTTTGTTTATTTCACCATATTTAGAAGAATTTACAGAAAGAATCCAAATCAATGGCGCTCATATTCCAAAAGAGGATTTAGGCAGAGTTGCTGGAATGGTGAAGGAATCCATAGATAAAATGCTGAGTGATGGTTATCCACATCCTTCTGAGTTTGAAGTGGTCACTGCTATCGGTCTTCAGTACTTCTACGAAGAAAAAGTAGATATGGTAACTTTAGAGGTAGGAATGGGTGGTCGCTTTGACGCAACAAATATCATTAAAGCGCCAGAAGTATCGATCATCACATCTATTGCTTTAGATCATATGCAATACCTTGGCAATACATTAGAAGAAATCACCTTTGAAAAAGCAGGTATCATTAAAGAAAATGGACATGTGGTCTTATATCCACAAGGTGAGCTAGTAGAAAAACAAATTCGCGAAATTTGTGTAGAGCGAAACAATGAGTTTCATCCAGCTAATCCAAGCATACTAGAGTCAAAGAGCGCTTCTCTAAAAGGGCAAGAGCTTTCCTTTAAAGGTAATAAAAATTTTGAAGCATTTGACTTTAAACTAAGCCTACTTGGAAATCATCAGATTTTAAACTGTGCTACTGCCTTAACGGCTTTAGATGTTCTAAAAGAAAAAGGATACCATATCTCTATCGAGTCTATTCAACGTGGAATGTCTAGCGTACGCTTCCCTGGTAGGTTCGAACTCTTGCGAGAAAATCCTACTATATTCGTTGATGGTGCACACAATGAAAATGGCATCGACTCCTTTGTAAATACGGTTAAAACATATTTAGACAAGAAGATTACATTATTCTTTGGAGTCTTAGCAGACAAAGACTACAATCCTATGATTGACAAGCTAAGGGCGATTTCTGACAAAGTATACACGGTAACGCCAAATAACCCAAGAGCAATGTCATCACAAGAGTTAGCTGATCATATCAAGAAGATATCCCCAGAAATAAATGTGACTCCTTTAAAAACAATAAAAGAGGGCGTAGAAATAGCTTTAAATGGCTCTGAAGATGAATTGTTTATTTTTGTAGGTTCTTTATATATGATTGGAGAAGCGAGAACACTCTTAAATTCTAAGTAAAACCTTTGCCACCATAGGTGGCTTGTAAGCTGATGACTGGATCAGGAGTTTCGTTAAAAAATAACCCCCAAGATTTTAACTACTAATCGTGACTTTAAAATTTTGCATTCAGCTTTTAGAAGTTGAATTTTTGCTGATCATATAAAAAAGCTCGTTTCCTTTCGGAAACAAGCTTTTTTTAAACAAGAAACTTAATATTTGAATAATCGTACTCTTGGCTGAATGTATGTTCTCTTTCTTTGTACTCAGCGATTATATTTTCATCAATACCAAATAATCTACCAGTAACGCTAGATAATACGCCTACTAAATACTCAAGATCTACATCGTATTTACCTTCAAAATAGCTTAACAACAATTCGCGCCGTGCGCCAAATTCGGCAATTTTTATAGTGTCTAAATCTCGCTCAGTGAAGTTCTTATTGTTTTCTTTATTCATAAGGGTAAACAATCTTTCTGTACTGAAGCTTAATGTTTTAAAATTAGACTTATTTCTTAATACTTCATAGAAGAATTTTTTGTTGTTTTCATCACTTAAAATGATTCTGTAATAAATTGACGTTACTAAAAATAATTTTAAATAGGAATTTTTTCTAATGCGCAATTTCCCACTGACAAATTCGTAAATCTCAATATAGAACTTAGAATTAATCTCCAAAACAATATTATCTTTTGTTTTAAAGTAATATGGAATCAATCCTAAGGGTACATTTGCAGTATCAGCTATGTTTTGAACTGTTGCCTTTGTATACCCAAGTTCATAGAAGAGCTTTCTTGATACATTAATAATGTTCTCTTTTGTTTCAAATCCTTTTCTATACCTCATATACACTTCATCCATTCTCATTTGTTTAGTTTTTATATATTAACACATGTTTAAAATTTTTGCAAATTTTTATCAAAGCAATAGGAATAATATACCTGTATATTTTTATAATTGACACATTTTGGTTTTATTATAACAATTAATTGATTTATTTTAATTATATGTCTACGCAATGAATGCGTAGCATTCATTTGACGAATGGCGCGACTTCAAAATCGACATAGTCGATTTTGAAGTGGTAACCACTAATCCATGTTGAGTCGTAGCTTTCGTTCTTAGCATTTTATAATTTGTTCTAATGAATCATATGCTGTCTTCAAATATTCCTTAGGATCTTCAATTTTTATTTTACTTGATAACAATTCCATTGTAATGGAGTCAATCTGGGAATTTATAATATTAGGAATAATTTTTTTCCAACAGACTTCTCCATCTCCTGGAATCCAATGTTTATCTTCTTTCCCATTGTTGTCCGACAAATGCGTACAGTAAAGTCTATTTTTCCATTTTTCTAATAAATCACCATAACTCTGCCCTTGTATCCAATCATGTGAGGAATCATAACAAAGGCCTAAATTCTTGGAAGGAATTTCACTTAACAACATATGTATTATATCATTATTTAAAGTATTCTCTATTACTAATTTTACACCGTACTCTTCTGCTCTTCTTACTAAATGAATCATACTGTCAAGACCAAGCGCTGTGCTTTCTATAACAGGGTCTTCATCATTAACGTGCATAATCATATGTGGAATCTCATGTTTTGCACAAGCTTCTATATAGGAATAATAAGTATCCATTTCTCTCTGGCGAGCACTTTTGCTTTCGCTCCAAAACCGATCAGCGCCTATATAGGGACAATGGATATTATCTAAAAACAAGCCTGCATCCTTAACCATAGCAGGCATATGATCAACAGGTATTGTTTTCGGGTAAACCTCATCTTCCCACCAAAGACAAGTAGCATCAAAACCCGTATCTTTAATTAATATTAACCTCTCCTGCAAAGGCAAAACAAATCCAAACCAGGAAAAAATGCATTTGTTCATGGACAACCTCCGTCTTAGTTCTATGTTTTATGATGTATATCTTAAAGAAGGGAATTAAAGCTAAACTTTGATCACCTATGGTGATCGTTATCCGGAACGACGGGGTATCGTTCTCTAGTTTATTGCGTTAAAATGTAGGAAGTTCGACACGTTCTAACCTAAAGGTAAGTTTGATTTTTTCGTCATTTCGCTTTTAGCTTATTCCCAGTGCTTTCTTTCCATTTTCATAACCTATTCGTTTTAATTCCTCTAATTCAATGCCAGCTTCATTCATATATTTTAATTCATCTAAGAAGCCTTGTCCATGATAAACTTTGTAGGCTCCGCCATCGCTTCCTATCGCTAGTTTAACACCTATTTTATAGGCTTTTTTTACATTTCTACTTTGTTCATCAAATATTCTCTTTATAGTTTTTATTTGTTCCTTATGACGTTCATCTCCACTAAAGCAAATATTGCCTAATGGAGTTAATGTTGGAACCCAAATGGTTTTTGATTCCTTTAAAGCGTATAACTCTTCATCTGTCATATAGTAACCGTGCTCTATTGTGTCTACCCCTGCTTTAATAGCCCTTTGTACTCCTTCTCTTGAATTTACATGAACCATAGTAGGGAGCCCTTTATCCTGAGCAAATTTAACCATATAGTCTAATTCTTCTTCATTAAATGCTAGATCTCCTACCTCCCCGTAAGTATCAAAATTCATCATACCTGATAAGGGAATCTTGATAAAGTCAGGTTGATCCTTTTCCATTTCTGAAAAAACCGCTTTAAAATCTCTTATATCATCAATAACCTTTCCAATATAACTACCATAATGACCTCTTTTATAAATAGCATGAATAGGAGTCTTGTAAATAATCCCCTCTTCCTTAGCAATTCTGCGAGTAATAGCACATAAATTAATAGGATCGCCACCGTCTCGTATGGCTATTATTCCACGTTCTTTATAAACTCGTACGTTCTTGCGAATAAGCTCTTCTGCTTTGTTTTTACTACTTTTTATTTCTTTACGAAAAGCTGCGCCGTCCATGCCATCTAAAGAGATGTGCATATGTGTTTCAATGTATATTAGAATCACTTCCTTTTGTTTATTTTGTGGAATGTGGAAATTCCAGTCACCAATGGTGACCAACATTACGGAACGACGAGAGCGTCGTTTCCTATCCTTTGAGAGGTGGGAAGCTAGGCGCTAGATTATAACATTTCTTCGCCTAAAGGCAAGTTTTCCGCTTTCTGTTATAAAAATTTTCCGACCAAACGTCCAACGAACCAACCCTCTGACTAATTATATCAAAAAAGCTATCGCAATGAAAATCTCTTGCGATAGCTTTTTCAACTATTATTACTATTTATTTTGTAAAGTACAAGCCTTAATTACATGTTTTGCTAATACAGATGTAGTTACTGAACCAACGCCCCCTGGTACTGGTGTAAGCATAGAAGCTTTGTTTTCAACATCAGCAAAGTCTACGTCTCCACATAATTTACCTTCTTCGTCTACATTGATACCTACATCTACAACAACAGCGCCTTCTTTTACATAATCAGCAGTAACCATTTTTGCTCTACCGATAGCTGCTATTAAAACATCAGCTTCAGCGCATACAGCTGGTAATTCTTTTGTTTTTGAGTGAGTAATTGTTACTGTTGCATTTTGTCCTAATAATAACATAGCTACAGGTTTACCAACTACCATAGATCTTCCAAGAACAACTGATTTTGCTCCTTTTAAATCTACATTGTAGTAGCTTAAGATCTCCATTACTGCAGTAGGAGTACAAGGCGCAAAACCTGTTTGGTCTCCTTCCATTACTTTCGCAACATTTGTTGGACTAAAGCAGTCTACGTCTTTTTCAGGAGCTATAACGTACTTAATTACTTCCTCATCTAATTGTTTTGGAAGTGGTCTAAACACTAAAATACCATGAGTATTTTTGTCTTCATTTACTTCTTTCAACGCTTTAATGAAATCTTCTTGTGTAATATCTTCTGGTAATTCTTTTACCTCTGTATCGATATTACAGCCTTGCATTCTCTTAAGAGCGCCTCTTTCATATGATAAATCACTTGGATTTGCTCCAACTCTTACGATTGTCAATTTAGGAGCAGTTCCTTTTTCACGCAACTCTTTTGCTGCTTTTAAAGTTTCTTCTTTTAAACTAGCTGCTACTACTTTTCCATCTAATAACGTTCCCATAATAAGCCTCCTATTTTATAGCATTTCTTCTACTTTACTGTAGACTTCATCTGCTATTTTTGTACCTTTTGCTACCAATGGTCTTATTTCTTCGTTGATTTTTGCTACATACGCTTCATCTTTAATCATATTAATATTAATGAGTACATTTAACCATCCACTAATCAAAGCAGCTCTTAAGCACTGTACCCCAACACCTACATCACTTATTGCTAACTTTGAACCTTTGTCTACTAATTCTTCATGAAGTAAAATTGCTTCGTATGCCTTCTTAACAATGTCTACTGGAACACCACAAGCTACGATCAGGCATTTTTCAAGAGTTTCTTCTTTATATTTCTTTTCTTCTTCTGTTTCTTTAGGTAGCCCATAAGCTTTGGATAATGGTAAGAAGTTTTCTGCATCTTGATCTACCATTTCAAGAAGTTCTTCTTGAATCTTAAGAGCTTTTGCCATAATTTCTTTATTCACTTCTTCAAACTCAGCGTATTTCTTTTTTCCTAATGTTAAATTTACTACCATACTAGCAAGTGCTGTTCCTAGAGCACCAACTAATGCTGCAGCACCACCGCCTCCAGGCACTGCAACTTTTGATGCTAATTTATCTGTAAACTCAGCACATGAGCCATCGATCATTTTCATATAAGTATCCCCCTCGTAAGTTAAATGTTACTTAAATAAAGGTTTACACCGTGGAAGTGTACACTAAGGTGTATACAGGTGTAAACCTTCATCTTAGATATTAAATTCTTCTATTCGCCTTAGAACAAACCGCCAATAGTACCGAATTCATCAACATCAATCTTTTCAGCTGCTGGTACTTTTGGTAAACCTGGCATTTTCATTACTTCACCAGTTAATGCAACGATAAATCCTGCACCTGCAGAAACAGTAAGGTCTCTGATAGTGATTTTAAAACCTGTTGGTCTACCTAATACAGTTTGGTCGTCTGTTAATGAGTATTGGGTTTTAGCCATACATATTGGCATATTGCCAAATCCTAATCTTTCGAAGTTTGCAATTTCTTTTTCAGCTTTTGCAGAGAACGTTACATCATCTGCACCGTATATTTTTTGAGAGATTTTCTTGATTTTATCTTTGATAGAATCTTCTAAATCGTAAGCAAATTGGAAATCGCTTTCAATATCACAAAGTCTGATGACTTCCTTAGCTAATTCTACTCCACCTTCGCCGCCTTTAGCCCATACTTCAGAAAGAGCAACGTTTACACCTAATTCTTTACACTTAGCTTCTACTAAATCTAGTTCAGCTTTTGTATCAGTATGGAATGCATTGATTGCAACAACTGCTGGCAATTTGAATACTTGTGTAATATTTTCAACGTGTTTTAATAAGTTTGGAATACCTTTTTCTAATGCCACAAGATTTTCTTCTTGAAGATCAGCTTTAGCAACTCCACCATTGTATTTTAATGCTTTAACTGTAGCAACGATGATTACTGCATCTGGTTTTAAATCGTTTAATCTACATTTAATATCAAGGAATTTTTCTGCTCCTAAGTCAGCACCAAAACCAGCTTCTGTTACTACGTAATCAGCATAGTTCATAGCAAAACGAGTTGCTAATACAGAGTTACAGCCATGAGCGATATTAGCAAATGGTCCGCCGTGTACGAATGCAGGTGTTCCTTCTAAAGTTTGAACTAAGTTTGGTTTTAAAGCGTCTTTTAGAAGTGCAGCCATAGCACCTTGAGCTTTGATGTCTCCAGCAGTAACTGGTTCGCCTTTTCTATTGTATGCTACTACGATTCTTGCACATCTTTCTTTTAAATCGATAATGTCTTTTGATAAACAGAATACTGCCATAATTTCACTAGCAACTGTTATATCAAATCCGTCTTCTCTTGGCATCCCTTGAGCTTTTCCACCTAAACCATTGACAATATTTCTTAATTGTCTATCGTTCATGTCGACAGCTCTTCTCCAAACAACTCTTCTTACATCAATGTCTAATGTATTGCCTTGGAAAATATGATTGTCTACCATTGCAGCTAATAAGTTGTTTGCTGCACCAATAGCATGGAAATCACCAGTAAAATGTAAGTTGATATCTTCCATTGGAACTACTTGCGCGTAACCGCCACCAGCTGCTCCACCTTTTACACCAAAAACTGGTCCTAAAGATGGTTCTCTTAATGCAACTAGAGTTGTTTTACCTAAGCTTTGTAAAGCATCGGCTACACCAATTGTTGTAGTCGTTTTACCTTCTCCTGCAGGAGTAGGATTAATAGCTGTTGTTAAGATTAATTTTGATTTCTTACCTGAAGGTTTCTTTAATAAGTTGATGTCAACTTTTGCTTTATACTTTCCGTATAAATCCAAGTCATCTTCTACTAAACCTAATTTTGCAGCAATTTCTCTAATATCCTGTGGTTTTGCTTCTTGTGCAATTTCAATATCACTTTTAAATCCCATTATTATACTCCTCCTAATAGTTTTTTTTCTATCGATTCACGACAGAATATATCTACCATAAATGGTATAACAAATTTAGTCTAGCCAATCTTTCCACATCTAAACGCCTTATTGTACTTTCTACAGTGTCTGTCCTTCGCTAATAAAGCTTCCGTGGCGAATATAGAACCCATCATGCCTTTATTTAAAGGATCCATGATAGCAGAGTCCATACCCGAATAAATCGCTAGGGTCATAAAATTTTGGTTGATGATTTTCCTTACAGGCATGCCAAATGAAATATTACTTAGACCTGAAGTAACTTTGATTGTTGGATAAATCGCTTTGATTTCTTGTATACTTTCTATGAAATTAAGTAGTGAATTATTGTCTGTGGATAAAGCCATTACCAGCGGATCTATATGTATTTTATCTGGAGTAACTCCATATTTTGCTGCTTTCTCAACAATATCTTTTGTAATTTTAACTCTTGTAGCAACATCTTGTGGAGTGCCATGCTCGCTATCACATGTTAATGCAATTACTTGCCAGTCTGTCCCTTCAATGAGGGGAAAAAGGATATCACATTTGTCTTGATTTGTTCCTTGTATAAGTTCTAAATTAACGGAGTTAATAATACCTGGTCTTTTAATTAATGGAAAAACTTCTTTAATAAATAATGGATTAGGGCTATCAATGCAAATAGGTACTTCTACTGCATCTTGTACAATTTCAATAAGCCATTTTAAAGTATCTATTTCTATATCAGGTGTTGTAGATGCGCAAATATCGATGTAATCGGCTCCAGCTTCTGCCTGTTTGATCGCCCGATTTCTTATAAATTCAGCATCCTTTTCTTCAATGGCTTTTTTTACGACGGGTATAGCACCATTTATTTTTTCACCGATGATGATCAATATAACTGCCCCCTACGCTTTCGGTATCGACTGCAAAGTATTCACAATTTTTGAAAAATTATTCACAATCATTCAATGATATTGTAAAACTATTCCTATTTATGTTCTGCCATTATCTTATCAAAAGAGATTTTTATTGTCAATGTATATGTTCGTCTAATACTTAACTTAAAACAAGCTCTAAGGCTGTAAGAACCTACTATTCAAGGTTTTTTTCATGTTAGAAATCTAACCTTTAACATGATACATTTAATACATTTTATAAATTTGTAAAATGACTCAGTTTTTCATCTGTCATTATTTTATCAAAAGAGTTTTTTATTGTCAACATTAATGTTTTCCTTAACTTTACTTAAAATCAGCTCTAAAGCAATAATAATGTACTTTTCACGGTTTTGCATTGTGTAAATTTTTTTTTTATAATATAATACATTTAGCACATTTTATAAAAAGGAGACCTCTATGTCAAAACCTATAACCGTAAATTTTCCTTTACTGAATAAAAGCATACAAACAAACAAAGATTCTACTATTTCGGATGTATGCACCTTAATTGGTGAGCCCCTCAATTTAATCTGTGGTGGAAAAGGCAAGTGTGGTAAGTGTAGGGTGGATATTAAAACAAATGAAAAAACAGAAAGCGTATTAGCTTGTACGACAAAAGTATATGAAAATCTTAATATAATGATTACTAGTCAAGATTCCTCAGCCCAAATTCTTACGACCACTGTACTAAAAGATATACACCCTAATCCGCCTCTAAAATTTTATTTTGTAGATACATCTAAATTAGAAACGTCTATTGGAGAAAGCGACTGGGAAACCCTTTGCACTAAACTTGAAATGGACTTTGATAGACCCTCTATACATATTTTACAAAAAATTTCTAATCTTTTTCACGATTCAACTGGCATAAATCTGGTCGCTTATGATTATGCCATTGTTGATGTCCTACGGGGTGATAAAAATATGAATTTATACGGATTAGCGTTTGATATTGGCTCTACTTCAATCGTAGCTTATTTGTATGATCTAACTACGTACGAGCAATTGGGTATTAGCTCGCAATTAAATAAACAAACTAGTATTGCTGGTGATGTCATTGGACGAATTGAGTATGCGATTAAGGAGCCTAATGGTTTAAAAAGATTACATGAATTAGTAATTGAAACTGTAAATGAAATTATTGTCGAATTCTGTGATAAAAATAAAATTAACAAAAGTTCTATTTATCAAGCAAACTTTTGTGGTAATAGCACGATGCAACATTTGTTTTTTGAAATAAATCCTCAATATCTTGGTCTCGCACCATTTTCAAGTACTACTCATGATGAGATTATTGCTAACGCTAAAGAACTAAAGATTCAAATCAATCCAAATGGAGTTATTACCTTCTTGCCCCTATTAGGAGGCCATGTTGGAGGCGATACAGCAGCAGTGCTTTTGTCCTTACCAAAGGATGAAAAAAATAGGTTGATTATCGATTTAGGTACGAATGGTGAGGTTGCCGTTGGAAAAGACAAATATTATAAAGTTGCTTCTATGGCCTCTGGGCCTGCTTTAGAAGGTTATGGAATTGAGTATGGCATGAGAGGTACTGTAGGCGCAATTGAAAGAGTTACAATATATAATGGAAATATTGTTTACAAAGTCATAGGACAAGTCCCTCCAATTGGGATCTGTGGCTCGGGTATTATCGATATTGTTGCTGAATTACTTCGCAATAACCTCATTAATAAAAGAGGTGCCTTTGTAAATCCAGATGAAGTAAAAGAAGCTAATTTAGCAAATCGAATTATAAGTATCCATAACAAAAAAGCTTTTATCATAGCACATGGCGAAGAAACGAAAAATCGTAAACCTATTGTATTGACACAAGATGATATTCGTCAAGTGCAATTAGCAAAGGCAGCTATTTTTACAGGTTGTACTATGCTTATTGAAGAAGCTGGATTAAAGGGCGAAGATCTTGAAGAAATTCTTATGGCAGGAGCTTTCGGAAATTATATTAATATGGATAGAGCTCAACTTATAGGCTTGATTCCTTATTTTGAGGGAGTTCCAGTATACTCTATTGGAAATGCAGCAGCTACAGGCTCACAACTTTTCCTATTGTCACAAGAAGAAAAAGAAAAGTGCATAGAAATCGCCAAAAATACAATACACATAGAAATTGCTACAAATCCAAGCTTTACGAAGAATTATATGAAGAATACGTATTTGAATAAAGTCGAAATCTATAAACGCTAGTCTTTAGCCTTGGGCTATTTCTCTTAGGTAAAGGAAATAGCCCCTTTAGGGGCTAAAAGACTAGACAATTTATATGTTATTTTTTTTCATTCATCCACTCTTTACAGATATTTAGCCCATGTGCTGCATTTGTAGTAAATGCATCAGACCCAATTTGATCGCTTGCATCTTTGCTTACTGGGTTTCCACCTATAATAATTTTTATATCATCACGTAAGCCTGCTTCTTTTAATCCATCTACGGTCAATCTCATAGCATCTAGAGCAAGTGTTAAGACTCCGCTCAAACCTACGATATCTGGCTGTATTTCTTTTACTTTTTCAACAAAAGCTTCTACTGATTGATCGATTCCGATATCGTGAACTTCAAATCCTTCAGCTTCAGCCATAATTCTAAAGATATTCTTTCCTATGTCATGCAAATCACCCTTGACTGTTCCTAAGACAATTTTACCTTTATTTAATTCTTTGCCTTCTTCACCAAGTATAGGTCTAATCATATCAATTACATCGGCGAGTATCTCTCCAGCGTAAATAAGATCGCCTACAAAGTAATCTCCTCTTTCGAAGCGATCTCCTACAATAGCCATCCCTTCCTGTGCTGCCGTCATTAATTGATCAGCGTCTTCTGGAGTAGGATTAGATTTCATAAAATCTTCTACAAATTGTATTACTGTGTCATCATCCAAATCTCCCATAATTTGTGACAATTTGCTTATATCTATCATCAAAAAACCTCCTTGTATCTAAAAGCCAAATTACGGTTAATTCTATCATTAACTTTAGTAAATTGTCAATTTTAGATTATTTTCTACAAATTTATATTATATTATACTATAAAAAGATAAAACCGAGAACTTAATTTGCGTAATATTCACAAAACATTATATTTTACGAACTTTTTACAATATACCTATTCTACTTCTAAGTTTAACATAAAATTACTACAATAGTCGATAAATCTAAATATTTTATGATATAATATTATCAAAACGAATGACAAGAAGGTGAATTATGAAACCAGAAGCTGTTATTGAAAAGAGAAAAGATAAAATCCCTTATGAATATTACAAAGAAGAGTTTAAAGCCTTAAGCCGCGAATTCATATTAGGCAATTCAGGAGTCATTTTTGACGAGATAGAAAAAGTTTTTAGAGTAAATCTACTAGGTGATATCCATACCGTATCCTCTCTCTCTGGAGAAGTAGATGAAGATAATCCTAATATTAAATACCCTTTAAAGACCTTGATTTTACGATATCTTCTTTCAGGAAAAGATATTAAGGGCACAGGCAAAATGATCAACTATAGAGACGTTCAAGATGGAAATCTATATTACCACAATTTTTATGGTAGGTGCCTACTACGATTAGCTAAAACTTTTAAAAACAAATTTGATCTTTTAGCTATAGCTCTCGAAAAGCTAGATGCAGAATGCCTTGACTTAGGAGATCTCTCCTATAGGGTCATGTTTTTACCAAACATGTACTTAGATATCATCATGTACGCCGAAGATGAAGAATTTTCTGCTAGCGCCCAAATCCTATTTAGCGATAATGTGCCCTTTTATTTTAGCGCAGAAGATCTAGCATTTGTGGGAGATACTATTAACGATAAGCTTGTAAAATTGGCTTACGCCAAGTAAAAAAGCAGCGTTGAGCAACCAACATATAACATTATTATAAAACTTTTACAATACAAAAGGGGGCATATTTATAAATATGTCCCCTTTTGTACGTGTAATTTTCAATTGTCTTAAGTATATAAAATTTGTAATGATTTTATATACTTAAGACTTTATCTCCCCTTTGAAGCCCCGTTGCTCCTGAGCGGATAAATTCTAAGATGCCAAATGGTTCAACCATATCGATAAAGGCTTTTACTTTTTCTTCATCTCCAGTTATTTGCAGGATTAAGCTATTGCGAGCTACATCCACTATTTGAGCTCTGAATATATTAGATATTTGTATGATATTTGATCTTGTAGTATTGTCTGCCTTGACTTTTACAAAGACTAATTCTCTACTTACAGAATCTCCTGGAGTCAATTCGACGATTTTAATTACCTCAATCAATTTATTAAGCTGCTTTTTTATTTGTTCTAATATTTGTTCATCTCCAATTACCGTGATAGTCATTCTTGAGATTTCTTGATTTTCTGTCTTCCCTACGGTTAAACTGTCTATATTGTAACATCTTCTGGCAAATAAACCTGCGATTCTGCTAAGTACGCCAGAGTTGTTTTCAACTAATAAAGATAATACGTATTTTTTCATGTAAACTCCTCCTAAAATGCCGTATATTCAGGATCAATGAGACACTGAATAAGACAAGGCTCATTATTTTCCATAACTTGACTAAATACTTCTCTAAAACGCTCAATAGTCTCTACTTTATAAGCTGGTATAGAGTAGGCTTCTGCTAGCTTTGTAAACTCGATTTCACATTCTAAATGAACACCGCAGTTATGGTTTTTTCCATAAAAGTTATCCTGTAGGCCTTTTACCATACCTAATCGTTGATTGTTAAAGAGAATAATTTTAATACCAATATTTTGTTCTCTTATGACAGCTAATTCTCCTAATGTCATTTGAAAGCTTCCATCACCCATGATACAGATAACTTGTCTTTGAGGGCTGCCAATTTTCACACCTGAAGCTGCTGGCAAGCTATAACCCATGGTTCCAAGGCCTCCAGATGTAAAATAGCTTCGTTTTGCTGTTAATTTGTAATACAGAGCTGCCCATATTTGGTTTAAACCTACATCTGCAACAACACAAGCAGAGTCGCCTGTGATATCGGATATGCTTGAAATAATTTCTTTAGGATTAATAAAATTGCACCCTGGCTGCATATCCATATTAATTGGAAGTGCCTGTCTAATAGATTCAATTTCCTCAAGCCAATTGTCTGTATCTACAGAAATCTCTTTAGTCGTTAAATTTTGTAAAATTAGTTTTGCATCTCCTACGATGGGAACCATCGCTTCGATATTTTTTCCGATTTCAGCAGGGTCAATATCAATGTGAATATACTGTAAATTGCTATTTAATTGATGAATTCTACCAGTAGCTCTATCCGACATTCTAGCACCTATTACTATAAGTAGATCTGCTCTAGAAATAATTCTATTGGAATATTGGTATCCATGGCTACCAACGATCCCTGCATAAAGAGGATTATCTTGAGGAAAGCTACCAAGACCCATCAATGAGTTAATAACAGGTATTTTGTTCTTTTCTGCAAACTCTAGCAATTGTTTTTCGGCCTCAGCTAGGATAACCCCTCCTCCTGCATAAATGACAGGTCGTTGAGAGTCTTTTATTTTATTTATGGCTCTTTTCACTTGGCCTCGATGACCTAATAGAGTTGGTTGATAGCCGATAATATTGATTTCCTCACACTTTTGATACTTTATATTTTCTTCTTGAACGTTTCGAGGAATATCAATTAGTACCGGACCTTTTCTTCCGCTATTTGCAAGATAAAAGGCTTCTTTAAAGACTCTTGGGATTTCGTTTGGATCTTTTATTAAGTAGCTATGCTTAGTAAAAGGTTCTGTAGCACCTTTTATATCTGCTTCTTGAAAAGCATCTGTACCCAATAAATCCGTATTGACCTGCCCAGTAATGACAATCACCGGTATGGAGTCAAGATAAGCCGTTGCTATCCCTGTAATCGTATTCGTAGCACCTGGACCAGAAGTGGCAATGCAAACACCTACTTTACCAGTAGTTCTGTAATATCCACTTGCATAATGAACTAAGGATTGTTCATTACGAACTAGTACATGCTCAATATTCGATTCTCGTATTGCTTCAAATAGAGGTAAAACAGCTCCACCAGGGTATCCAAAGACAAGGTTTACATCTTCTTCCTTTAAACACTTCATAATGATCTTTGCCGCTTTCATATTGGACTCACCCCTTTATGTATTTTTATGTATTTCTAATATGATAATCTAAAATTCATGTAAAGTCAATGATTAACATCATCACAATCACGGATATAAATGGTCAAGTTGTCAGCTTTAAGGTGGCCAGCAAAAGGAAATAATCCACAAATGGTGACAAAAAAGGGACGAAACATTATTCGCCCCTACCTTTCTCGCCTAAAGGCAAGTTTCCGCTTTTTACATTCAGCTTTTGTATTTAAGGTTTTGCTGACAACCTGAGCATCTTTATTTATTATGTGTCGGGAATCTCACTAAATCCGTATGTGGTATAAAAGATGCAGAAATAAACTCGTCCATATAACCTGGATAAACGCTTAATTCAATATAAGTCATATTGTTTGCTGTATCGTCGATATACTCTTTTGCTTTCTTATTGATTAAGCTCATATAGCTACCAGTTAATGAACTGTTTCCAATAAAAGCATATTTATCTTTATCAATATCAGGGAATAAACCAATATTAATGGCGCTATCAATATTAATATGACTTCCAATTCCACCAGCTACTTTAATTTCATTTACCATATCAAAGTCTAGCCCTAAACTTGACAACAAGACATGAGTTGCAGAGTAGACTGCTGCTTTTGCACGAATAAAATTATCAATATCTACTTCTGTAATATAAATATCTCCTGATAAATCGTAATCTTCTTTACGAGCAACTATATATCTGCCTATACCGTATTCATCGAAATGGATTCTGTCCGTATTTTTATCTTTCATAAAACGTCCTCTAGGATCAATAAGTTTTACCCTCTTCAATTCTGAGATTAAATCAATAATACCAGAACCACATAAGCCATAAGGAGCGCATGAGCCAATAATATCTAGTTCAGCTACAAAAGTATTGGGATCAATATGAACGGCTTCAATTGCACCATTTGCAGCTCTCATACCACAAGAAATTTCTCCACCTTCAAATGCTGGTCCTGCTGAACAAGCGCAAGTCATTAGAAAATCCCTGTTACCAAATACGATTTCTCCGTTGGTACCTAAATCAATTAGAATTGAATTCTCGTCACTTTCTCTCATACCTGCAGCTATAACGCCAGCAGAAATATCTCCACCTACGTAGCTCGCTACAGAAGGTGAAATAATAACTAAAGCATCTTTATTTAAGCTTAATCCTGCATCATCTACACGAATATCTATATCTTCTGTACTAGTAAAGGCAGGGATATAAGGTTCTTTTCTAAGATCATCTGAGTGTACTCCTAAAAATAAATGAGCCATAGTGGTATTTGCGGAAGCCGCAAATATCAATATATCCTCTTTTTTTACTTTATGATTATTACATAATTCATTTATTAGAGGATTGATGCTTTCTTCTACTATAGCTTCTTTTAGATTTTTCAATCCATTCTTTTTGGTAGAATATACAATACGATTAATTACATCCGCGCCGTACTTAGATTGAGCATTGGCACAGGATACTTCTCCTAAAATAGTATCATCATTTAAATCAACCAAACAAGCAGAAACAGAAGTAGTTCCGATATCAACTGCAATACCGTAAATTTGAGTATCCCCTTGTGGTCTAATATCTATTACTCGTATGATACCCTTTTCTTCTATATAAATAATAGAAACATTAAAAGCGCTTTCTCTTAAGACATGTGGAATTTTTTTAAGCAAAAAAACACCTATTTGGACATGATCATTGTTTAATTCTTTTGCAACAAACTTTTTGATTCGCGTTACATCTGAAATATTGTCATCTAAATTAGGTTTATCTAATTGAACATTTAAGATACTTAAGTTTCTCATGGAACCATGTTCTCTTGAAAACGCTTCTCTTAAATTGTAATATTTCGCTAAATCCTTATCGGTTCTTTTTTCTACCCGAATATGTGTTACTTCTAAAATGGATTCTTTAGGAACTTCTACAATAATAGGGCCAGTAACGATGCTTTGGCAAGCTAGAATAAACCCTTGCTGTGACTGCTCATCAGTGAGTCTATGACCACTTGCTATTGTGCCAACTTTTCCTTCAATGAGTTTTACCTTGCATTTTCCGCAAGTTCCACTTCCATTGCAAGGTGCATCAATATGTACACCTATATTTCGAATCACATTTATGAGAATATCATTTTCATTTGCTTCAAATATCTTAACCTCTTCAGGTAATCTTAATTCAATTTCCAATATAATTCCCTCCAGTATTACAACTAGCTTAAATAAACTAATGTATTATCCTCTCTGTCTATATTATACAGATTTTGCATTCTGGAAAGCAATGTCTAAATCATTTATATATAAATATCTTTTTGTACTCTTAAGAATGTTTTTAATTATAGAGGACTCTTATCAAACTGTGTTTATAATACACTTGTTTTTTCTTATAGAAAAAGGTGGTTTTAAAACCACCTTTTTTATAAATCATATTCTTTTTTAATGAATCTTACAGCTCTAAGTAAGAATCAGCGTATAATGTATTGCCTAAAATAACGTCAGCAGTTTTGATAGCTTCCATTAATTTTGCATCACATGGGTTTACGATAGCTGAAGTCAAACCAGCTTGCATAGCCATTGCGATCATATAAGCATCCATTATAGGTCTTAATGCTTTTGGTGCACCATTAGAAATATTACTTAATCCACCTGTTGTTTTTAAGCCCATTTCAGTAAGCATAGTAATAGCTTGGAACATTTCTACTTGTTTTTCTTGCATTCCTTTGATTACTAAGAATAATGGGTCAAATAGCATGTCATCAGTATCCATGCCAGCTTCCATTCCTCTTTCAAGCATCTCTTGGCAATATGCCATTCTTTCGTCGTTATCTCTTGGAACGCCTTCTTTACTACAAAGTGCGATAACCATAGCATCATTTGCAGCAGCAAGGTTAATATTGTCTGCTCTTTCGCCTGCATCAGCTGAGTTAACGATAGGTTTTCCTTTTGAACGATTGTACACTTTAATACCAGCTTCAATAGCTTTAGTATTAGCTGTATCTAATGCAAGTGGCACGTTGTCAAATTCATTTTGAAGAATTTGAACCATCCATTGCATAATTTCTTCGCCATTTTTTTCTGCAGGACCAATATTAGCATCTAAGTAAGTTGCTCCACAATCAAGTTGTTCTTTACCTCTTTTTAAAATTGGTGCTGGATCTCTTTCTTCAATTGCTTTTCTAATGACTGGTGAGATACAGTGAATACGTTCCCCAATAACCATAAATTTCGCCATAATAAACCTACTTTCTTAATTTTTTATATTAGACTAGTGCCTATTATTTAAATTCATTAAGGAATTTTGGAAGTTGCATTGCTTCTTCTGGCCCTACGATAATTTCCCAACCTGGTAATTCTTCTTGTAAATCACCTTTTAATACAGCAACTTTACCTGGAAGAACAAGTTTCTTAACTGTTAATTTATCTGCGATGCCAGTTTCTTTAACTGCATTTGCGATAACGCTTGCACCAAATTTACCAGCAGCCCAAGAAGTTAATACTGAGTATCCACCTGCATCAGGAATTAGTAACCATGCTGGTGCTTTTGCACGTTCGATTTCGCCAGATACAACGAAGTATGTAAGAGCAAAGTCAACAGTTAAAAGAACTGGAGAATCTTCTTTAGGGTTAGCATACTCGTAAACTTTAGGTTCAACTCTCATTGGTTTTTGAGGATCTGTGAAGATGTTTTGTCTTAATCCAAAGAAAGGTAATGCTTGTGCATAATTTATGTCATTTACTACGATAATAGAACCGTATTTAAGAACATAAGTAGCTGCTAAAGCACTTTCTAAGTATGGATCTCCACCTGCTAATTCATTTACAAATACGATAGATGGGTAACCAAATACTCTATCTCCACCTGTAATAGCTGTTCTTCTGATTTCAATTGTGTTTTCGAATGTTTTAGCCATGCTTGCTGTGCTAGGATTTAATACTAACTCTTTGTAGTCTGCAGCGTGTGCAGCTTCTACTAGGCTGTACATGTCTTCGACTGTATCAGCAGATAATCCTAATACTGCACCATTGCCTTTTGCAAGTGCTACCATATCATTGATATTATCTTTGTTTGCACCAACTAAAACTGGTTTTGCAGCTTTTACAAGAGCAAGAGCTTCTGTAGCAACAGCAACGTCAGCACATACAAGTACAACAACCTTGTTTAATGCAGCTACTTTTTCAACAAGCTTGATGTATTTATCTTTATCGCCGTCGAACTTAACACTAACTGCTTCTGCATTCATTTGTTCGCCGATTCGTTCGTAATCAACTTTTTGAATATTTGCTATTTTTGCATCAACTACATCATCAGCCATAGAATCAGCAAATTGAACAGCAATCAAAGGTCTGTTTACTAATGTTTTTTCGTGTCTAAATAATACTGTTTCGCCACCTAGTTTTCTTTCAGCGTCACCAGTTCCAACAGTAATTGTTTTCATTGGTGGAGCTGTAGCCTCTGCAAGTTTTTCTTTTGCTTCGTCAGATATATGTGGACACTTTCCAATTTCTACTGCACCAGATGCTACTTTCATAGAGAATGCCATACAAGTAGGGAAACCACATTCCTTACAGTTGGTTCTTGGTGTTAATTTAAATATTTCAATTCCACTTAAAGCCATTATCGTTATACCTCCTTAATGTAAATGATTATCCGATTATACCTTGAACATAAGTTTTCATTGTTTCTAAAGATTTTGGATGTCTTAAAATTACTGCGTCAGATCCTGAAGCGATACAAGCAGAAGCAGTAGAAATTTCCATGTGGATACCTCTTTCTTCTGTTGAACCCCAATCTGGAGCATCTTCTTCTGATGCGATTGATTCTTTAACAGACCAAGCTTCTGTAGATACAGGAGTAATGATTGGCATTTGTAATGTCACATCATTTTGACCTAGTGCAGCTAAAAGAATTCTATCCATAGTAGAAGTTACATACTCAAAACCATAACCTACTGTAGCAGCACCAACATTCATGACAATATCTTCTTTCTTTACGCCAAGTTGGGTTAAAAGAATGTTTAATTGTTTTGCTAAGTTGATATCAACTGAAGACTCAGCACCTACTTTTTGTTTGTAAGCTAATCCAGCTGCAGCTCCAACTGTTTTGTAGTTATCTTCTGTTGCAGAAACTACTAGGATATTTTTTCCTTCAAGAGCTTCAGATACTGCTTTAAACACTTCAGCATCCTTCTCAACGTTATTGCATCCACCAATAGCTAGTGGAAGAGAAATGCTTTCGGCAACTTTCTTTGCTAATTCAGCACATTCTGCAGCGCTTTTATTGTCTCCAGATGGGTCAGCACCTATAAATCTTAAGTAAATGAAGTCTGGAGCATATTTTTCTTCTACTAATTTTGCCCAAGCAGAAGCGTCGTTTTGAACATCGCCATAAATACCATTAAAAGCGTCAATCCAATCTGTTGGTGCAGTGTCAAGAATTTCTAATCCTAATTTTGGTGTTTGGCCTTCTGCTCCATCAAAACTATGTAGTGGTAATGCAGTTCTTCCACCGATAGTTATGGCTTTGTCACCAGTACCAATTACTACTTCACTAATCTTTCCATTATACTTTTTTGCAACTTTGTTGTAAGCCAATGTGTGAACCTCCTTTTAAATAAGTTCTAGTTTATTTAGTATATCTTTTAATGCCTGTTTTGATATAGAATCATCAGGCATTTGTACTAACGGGATACCTTTTGCATCATATTCTGAAATCGCTGGATCTAATGGCACAACACCGAGTAGATTCAAGTTTTGATTTTGAATTTCCTCCATAATGGAATCTGTCAATTCACCATTTGGCGCTTTATTAACTATTAATCCAACTTTTGGAATATTTAATTTTAATTCTTCTGCAAGCACTTGAATTCTACCAACAGCTTGTATGCTTCTTCTGGAGTAATCGCTTACTAATAATAACAAGTCCATATTCCCTACAGTACCTCTGCTGATATGTTCCATACCTGCTTCATTATCGATTATAACATGGTTATAGTTCGTTGATAATTTTTCTATTTGGCGCTTCAAAATACCATTAACAAAACAATAACAGCCTTCTCCTTGAGTTCTACCCATGACCAACATGTCAAAACCATTACCTTCACTAACAACGGAGTTTAACTGATACTCTAGATATTCATTTTTTGTCATTCC
This sequence comes from Alkalibaculum bacchi, assembly GCF_937875145.1. GTDB lineage: Bacteria > Bacillota > Clostridia > Eubacteriales > Alkalibacteraceae > Alkalibaculum > Alkalibaculum bacchi_A. The sequence continues at coordinate 36,620 of NZ_CALNCS010000140.1, forward strand.
TGCAGGTATTTGCGTCCCTCTTCTTTCAGCCCAGTTAGCTTCTTCTCGTATGCTGCCAATATCTTGTTCTACATCAATTCCTAAAACTTCATTAAGATTAGAGTTGGAGTCCGCGTCTACTGCTAAAATAGGACCTTTACCAGCTTGAACTAAATAATGGATAATCAAACCAGTCAAACTAGTTTTACCAGTACCGCCTTTCCCAGCAACGGCAATTCTTTTGTACATATTTTTGCCTCCTTATTTTGTAAAATGGTGTATAGTGCACCTTATGTCAATTTTATAATTAACTCTCGCAAAACAACATTATATTAACCATATCTATTATAACAAATATTCACCCTAATAGACAAGTTTTATCTGCATTTTTACTATATTTTAATAATACATTTTAATACAATATTTTTGTTTTTTTTTGCTTGAAATAACTAACGGGTCGCTGCACTCAGCGACCCTATAGCCAAGACCTTCTTGAGGTCAATTAATTACATTAATGGATCTAAAGTCAAGGCTGGATGTCCTTTTTGTTGTAAGAATTCTAACATGCTTTCAGAATCTGTAGCGATTGTTTCATCACAAATCATATCTGAGAAATTATCTATATCGTATAATTCTTTAGCTGCTTTATTTAATCTTTCAGCCACATCGTCTTTTAATTCTTTTGGCATCCAAACGATTCTTGCGATACCGCCTTCAGCGCTCATGAATTTCTTAGAAGCGATAAAATGTCTACCATGACCCATGAATCCTGGAGTTTGAACTCCACCACCAGTCATAGATGCTAACTCACCAAATGTCATTCCTACTGGTGTTGAATCAGAGAATTCACGATTTACAATAACTACGCCATTTGCTTCTGGTACAATACCACAGATACACTCGAAGCAACCACATGAAGTCATTGGATCTTCAAGGATAGAGTACATTGATACTCTAGAAACAGCACCTTGAGAGATAGATTCTACTGCAGCATTCATAGATTTCCAGATACCTTTTACTTCGTCTTCTAAACCTTCTTTAAGTACAGGTTGAGCAGATCCAGTTGGGTCTAATTCTTTTGTAGCTTTAGCATCTAACCAGCTTACTGCACCACAAAGACCTAATCTTTCAGGTGTTACGATACAAACGTGTGCTGGAGCAAAAGATTGACATAAAGAGCAAGAGTAGAATGTATCTACGCTTTCGTCTGTTAGAGATTCTAATCTTTCATCTCTAGCTTTGTATCTTGGGAATGCTATTTCTTCTTCTAAAGCAGCTACTTTATCAGCGTCAGTGTAAATTGTAACTTGGCATTTATCTACTACTGTATCAAATTCGTCTTTCATTTTAGCGTAGATAACTTCACCAATATGTTTTAATCTGAAGCCTTTTTCAAACGCTTCTTTTCCAATACGGATCCAAGCGATATTTCTTTGTCCTATATGCATTACGCCTTCTGTGTAGTTCATGAAATAGTGCAATCTTCTTTCTAATACTGGTTCAAAGTCAGATTGCATTGCTTTACCAGCTACATCTACAACAATAGCTAATGGCAAATTATAAGGAATTTTATCAGCAGTGTCAATGTCTGGTCCAATCACTTCGATTTTATGATCTTCTACTTCATTAAGGTCTTTCATTCGAACTAATTCGAATGCTTTTGTCTTGTTTCCACCAAACTCAGAGTGCATATCAGCTTTACGGATTCTTTCACCTTCAAAAGCTGAAGCTACGCCAACTGGTACGTCGATTTTTGTAACTTTGATTTTAATTTCTCTTGCTTCTAACGAAGTAGCAACTGTTTTTTCGTGATCTGGTTGGTATAAAAGTAGTGTAGGAACTTCTGGAACTGGAACATCAAGAACACATGGGAAGCCCAATTCAATAGCAGCAGCACCTGCAGAAACTAAAATTTCATTGATATCGCCAAATACGTTTACAAATGCTTTTACTCTGTTTTTAGTGTATTCTTTATGTGCTTGTAAATCTCCAGGAGCAACTGCACCAAAGATTAAACTTGCTCTTATTGCTACTGATACAGCGTGAATTACAGCAGTTAAATCATATCCTAATGGAACAACACGTAGGTCGAAGCCCATTTTTACGCCTTCTTCTAAACATTGGTCGATTACTTTACCAACTAAGAAAGTAAGAAGACCTTTTTCTTGATATTCTTTTACGATTTTAGCAGCTGTAGCGCTATCTTTGCATTCTCCGATGATAACTGGTACACCAGGAATATCACCTGTTACCAAAGGTACACCAAGAGATCTTACTTGAGCATCTGATAAATGTCCTTGGATTGGAGCTTTGTATGGTTCATCATCTAATACGTATTTTAATGCTTCAATAATTTCTGATGCTACAGCTGTGCCAAGACCAGCAGTTAAAGCATCTTGTAAGTGAGTTGTTTCGTTGACTAAGCTTTTTGCTATGCCTACTGCAGCTTCTAATTCACCAAGTGTAGTGATTTTTTTGCCTGTAGCTGCATAAATTACTGGCAATGAATAAGCTGTATTTGGAAAGCTTACGCTAAAATCTTTGCCCTTTTCATCGATTGCCTTTTGTACTAATTGACCTGCTAGTTCTACTGCTTGGTTTGCACCTGTGTATATGACCTTAAACAGATTCATTCTGCTTATCCTCCTTTTTACTATCCCATACTTTACTAAAATTAATTAACACTGTCTAACAGTTTTTGAGTAATCTCTTGGATTGCTGTTTTAAGGGATTCACTAGCCTTGTAGGAGGATGTATTTTCACGGTCTGATACGCTGATTTTTTTATCGTAGTAGATAAAACCTAAAGCGTTGTCTTCTCCTACATGGCCTTTAATAAATTCCTCGTCGTCCTTTTCGGTTATCTTATTTCCAATTACCATTACATTGCTTACCCCGATGTCTCCAGCAAGTTTTTTTACTTTGTCGTACGTTTGGATACTTCTTTCACCAGGTTCAACAACTGTAATAAACGCATCCACGCCACTAGCAGTCCCTCTACCCAGATGCTCTATGCCTGCTTCCATATCCATAATGACTACGTCTTTTTCCCTAAGGATTAGATGAGTCATAAGATTTCTCAAAAGAACGTGTTCAGCACAAACGCAACCAGTACCGCCTGCATCTACACTACCCATAACCTAGACCTTTATCCCATCAAACATGGTTGCATACCTTTCAGGTATATCGTCTACTTTGGGGTTTAGTTTAAATGTAGACCCGTAAGTTCCACTTGGCGCTCCAGTACGTTCTTCTACCAAATCTTTCATTTCTGAAATTGGTATGATTTTAGATGCATCTCCTGTGTCCATTCCTAATGCCAATGCAAGGTTGGCATCTGGATCTGCATCTACAGCAAGAACATTGTATCCTAATTCAGCAAAACTTCTGCATAGTGCGGCGGAGAGAGTCGATTTGCCGACTCCGCCTTTTCCTGTAATAGCAATTTTCATTTAATCACCTATATTCCTAAGCGAGTTCTTTTTTCTTCTATACGGTCGATCATAGCTTGAGCAAGTTGAATTGGATCTTCATTAACGAAGAATTTAGCTCCAACTTTTTCTTCAATTCTGTTTGTCAATAAATCTGTGAAATTAGCTGAACCAGTTACTGGAGGTGTCACTCCTAAGAATACATCTACACCAGATGTAACGAAATAAGTACCAATAGCGATAGCCTTTTCACTCATCCATTCTGGAGCTGCTCCAACTACTGGAAGCACAGAGTTATCTACGCCTAAATACTTAGCAACTTCACTTACAAGTAGAAGAATTCTAGTATTGTCTACACATGATCCCATATGTAGAACTGGTGGAATGCCAACTCTTTCACATACTTCTTTAAGCCCTCTGCCTGCTAGTTCTTTTGCTTCAAATTCCATTAGGCCTGCTTTTGCCGCTGCTTGTGCTGCACAACCAGTTGTTACAACAATGATGTCATTTTTAATCATTTCTTTCATGATTGTAAGGTGGCTATTGTCGTGAGCAACTCTTGGATTATTACATCCTACAACGCCAGCTGCACCTCGAAGTACTCCAGCCATAATACAGTCAGCAAGTGGTTTTACTGTACCTAATTGATCAACATTGCTGTTTACAACTTTATCTAATCCGCCAACAATTGTATTGATGCTAAATCCTGCTATGGCTTTGCTTTTGTCTTCTGGAATTAATACTTTGTTTTTATCTCTGTTTTTGTAATTTAAAACAGCTTCTTTAACGATTTCTGTTGCAATTTCTAATGCACGTTCTTCATCAAACTCGATGAATCTAGCGCCTTCCATTTTTGCTTTTGGAGAAGTTGCAATAAATTGAGTGTGATAACATTCAGATAATCTTGCAAGTGCTGGGAAGATACATTGTACGTCAACGATTACAGATTCTAATGCACCTGTAATAATTGCAAGTTCTTGTTGATAGAAGTTACCAGCAACTCGAACACCATGTCTCATTAACACTTCATTACCAGTACAGCACATACCAACTAAGTTGATACCTTCTGCACCATTGTCTTTTGCTAATTGAATTAATTCTGGATTTTGAGATGCTAATACAATCATCTCAGACAATCCTGGTTCATGTCCGTGAACAAGAATATTTACCATATTTTCTTCTAGACATCCTAAGTTTGCTTCTGATTCTTTAGCAGTTGGTGTACCAAATATAATATCACTTACTTCAGTACCAAGCATAGATCCGCCCCAACCATTAGAAAGTGCAGTTCTCATAGATAATTCAAATATACTTTCTGAATCACTAGCACAACCTATGTGAGTAGAGTGCATGATAGAAACAACTTCTCTATCGATTGCTCTTGGTTCAATATTTAAGTCTGCCCATATTTTTTGTCTTTGCTCTGGTGCACGTTTGATAAATCTTTGTGTGCCAAAAGGCTTTCCAAATTCCATAAGAGCGATTTCTGCAACTTCGTGAGCGATCTCATAAATGTCTCTGCCTTCTGTCTCAACTTCGTACTCTTTTGCAAGGTTTAATAATTTTTCTTCATCTTTTATTTGATAGTCACCATCTGGAGCAGTCATATGTAATGTGTGAATAAGACTTCTTGCATGATCTGAATGGGCAGAGGTTCCAGCTGCAACCATTCTTGCGTAGTTTCTTGCTACGATTGTGTCCGCAGAAGCACCACAAAGACCTCTTTGTGCTCCCTTACCTTCAACTGGGCTAATTCTACATGGACCCATGTGACAAATTTTACAACAGATACCTTTTTCACCGAAACCACAACGTGATTTCATTGCAATTTCTCTGTCCCAAATTGTTTCAGCGCCATCTTGCTTTGCTTTTTCAATTAATGGACCAGCGGTTTTGTCAAACTTTAGAGCTTCATGACTCATTTTTGTAATCCTCCTTTTAAATAACATGACCTTTAAGATACTCAAATAACCTGTATATACAACTTTACAATATCAGTTTATATTTTGGTCACGTATTTGTCAATACTTAAATAAAATATTTACGAGTTTTTTGTTAATTTGTTGTCACTTGTGTAAAACGATTACTTCTTAGTAGTATAAAAGATAAATTTTACCATCCTTTTTATTGTTTGATGAATAAAAAGGTCTCTTATACTATATACCACTTTGCTTGTTTTTAAAAGACTTTATGTTTAAAGTTATTCTCTTTATAAGATCTTTTAATTTATAATTGAACTATTTTCTAATGAACAAAATGGAAAGATATTATTATTATTTTCTGAATCTTCTAACATTTAAAAATGTACATTTATATTTTGCAAAAACAAAATGCAATATCATCAATGTCAATATCTTTTTCTAAAACGACTCCAATTTGTGACTTATATAACAACTGTAATCGTATTCCTGGTTTTTGTATACACTTAATTTCTTTTCATCTTGTTAATATTTATGCACTAGATTGATTGAAAGCTTAAATCAGATAGTAGTAGTGGAAAAAGTGAAAAGAACTCACCTATACGCGAGATAAAGAAAGAATTTTCATAATCACCTTCTTTTTGAATATAAAAGTCACCAAAGTATTAAACGCTGGTGACTACAAAATTATTATACCTGTATCTTTACTTAGAATCAAAATCTAAATGTTCAATCGTCATCAGCATCTCTGTTTGGAGATTCTGTTTCTAGATTTAGTTCCTCTGCATTTTCTGGTTCTTTGGGAACGGGATTGAAGAAATCTTCGATTTTATCCCAAAGGTGATCTAAATCACAAGTCTGTGTTGGTCCCTGTCCCATCAGGTAATATCTGGTTTCTTTATTCTGTACGGGGCAATGATCTTCTACAAATAGCTTGCCGCTTTCTTTATCGATTTCTACTGGATATACTCTTTTGTCCTCAAAATAGCCTACTTGATCCACTGGAACGACAATTGAGATCACTTGTCCAATGGAAATGCTCTGTCCTTGAGTATAATTTGTATCGGGTGACAATATAAAGATAGATGTAGTATCATTATGGTTATCAACGGGCTCTAAACTATTTTTCTGAATTAGATTTCCCTTAATTAATTTGTTCGTATACTCACCATAAATTTGTGCAGATCTACTGCTGCTTCCAGATAAGGATTTATTGTCTACATTGCCTATCCACACAGAGGTCGTTATATTTCCAGTAAATCCAACAAACCATAGGTCTTTATTCTCATTGCTCGTCCCTGTCTTTCCACCAGTTATATATGAAGTTCTTGCATTTGTGCCTGTTCCTCGCCCAACAACGTCAACGAGGATATCTTTCATCTCACGAGCCGTTTCTGGCTTCATCATCTGCCAATTATTTTCTTCACTAGCTTGCCTTTCATAGATTACCTTTTTATTGGTATCCGTTATAGACTTTATAAAATAAACTTCATTAATAACACCTTCATTAGAAAAGGCACTAAAAGCTTGAGTCATTTCTATTGGTGTAATTCCATTTGTCATTCCACCTGTTGCGATAGCTAAATTATTGTAATCTTTTTGAGCAATCGTTGTAATGCCAAACTTTTTAATGTATTCTAAGGCATTGTTGGCGCCAATGGCATTCATGGTTTTAATTGCTGGTATATTTCTTGAATCTACAATAGCCTCCCTGGCCGTAAGATAACCTACAAATTTATTATCTACATTTCGGGGAGTATAACCTGCAATAGTAATAGACTCGTCTTTTATAAGTGAATTTGGCGTTAGTAACCCCTCATCAAAGGCCTTGGCGTAGATAAAGGGTTTAATAACAGAAGCTGGCGATCTAGGCTTACTTGCCATATCAATTTCGGTGTTTCCTCCATAGTATGCTAGTACAGCACCTGTAGAATGATCCACCGTCACAAGTGCACCTGTTGCTAGTTTGTCCAAGCCACTGGATCGGAGACCGTCATTTATGGACTTTACTCCTAGTGCTTGCACCCTACTATCGAGAGTTGTTTGAATCGTTAGTCCATCATTTTGTATGCTTTCCTTTGCGTCTTCTCGCGTAATCTCTCTATCAGGATATCTTTCTTGTAAAATCCGAACATATTCTAGTACTACTTGATTGATAAAAGTTCTGTATTCACCGTCTACTTTATCCTCATCATTCACTTCTGCACTGACAATTGTAATTTCCGCTTCCTTAGCTTTATTTGCTTCTTCTTCCGTAATATATTCTCCTGAAACCATTCTTCTCAGGACGATTTCTTGTCTTTTCTTTGCCAGCTCAAAATGTTCATCAGGCGCATAAGCACTTGGCGCTTGGGGGAGCCCAGCTAGCATAGCACTTTCTGCCAAATCTAAATCTTTTACATCCTTGCCAAAATATTTTATACTAGCTTCTTGAACGCCATATGTCCCAGAACCTAAGTAGATTTCATTTAAATACATCTCTAAAATCTGATCTTTACTGTACTTTTTTTCTAACTGCCTTGCTACCAACACTTCATTTACTTTTCTCATGACGGTCTGTTCTGTAGTAATATCTTCAAATAGATTTCGAGCTAATTGCTGTGTAATGGTACTAGCTCCTTCAGTTATTTCTCCTTCTTTCACATTGGTAAAAAGAGCCCTAACTATTCCTATTAGATCATAGCCTTTGTGTGAATAAAAGCGAGAATCCTCTACCGCAATAATTCCATCTTTAAGGTCCTGTGGCATATCCTGCAATTTCACATAAGTTCTATTTTGATTATATGCCTCTTCAATAAGTTCCCCATCTGATGATATGTATTGAGTTTTCTGATTAGGTTTATACTCATAACCTTGCACATCTACAGGAGAATAACTACATCCGAAAGCGACAAAGATTGCTATTAAGATGATGGAAATCACTAAGATTAATTTTTTTATCATTACACGCACCTCCTTTTTATAAGATGGTAAGCAAAAGCCTTAACCACCTTATTTACAATTTTTCACTTGCAACTAAATCACTTATATCTTTAGGCAACTCCGCCTCAAACCTCATCATTTCCCTCGTCCTGGGATGTAGAAATTTTATACTCTTTGCATGAAGGGCTTGTCTTTGTATCCATTCCATAGAATGGGGATTATACAGATTGTCACCAATTATTGGATGACCTATACCTTTTGCGTGGACTCGAATTTGATGGGTTCTTCCTGTTTCTAATTGCAACAGAATCAAAGTGTGATTCTTAAATCTCTTTATAACCTGGTAATGGGTAATAGCCCTCTGCCCTTCTTGCATGATTACTCTCTCAATAGAATCTTCATATGACCTTCCGATTGCTGCATCAATTGTATCCTTTTCAGCTTGAACAACACCTTCTACAATAGCCCAATATATTTTTTCTACTTTATTTTTTTTCATTTCATCTTGAATAAATTGGTGAGCAAATTTATTTTTTGCAATGACAATAATACCTGAAGTATCTCGATCTAGTCGGTTGACAAATCTAATTTTAGCTTGTACACCTATATTTTGCCAATGATAAGCAATGGCATTTGCTAAATTGCCCCTAGGATGACCTAATGTAGCGTGAGTTACAAAACCTGGTTCTTTGTTTAAAATCAGTATGTCCTCATCCTCATGAACAATAGTTATAGGAATATTTTCTGGCTCTGCATCAATATTCTCTTCGCCTAAGTAAACGATGACCTTATCACCTTTTGTTATAAAATAAGACAAGGTAACCTCTTGGTCATTAACTAAGATTTCTCCTTCTCTCTTAATCTTGCGAACTAATCTAGAAGAGTAGTTACAGTATTCTACAAGATAATCTCTAGCTCTAATTTTTACGGGGAGTTTTACTGTATACACATAAGTACGATAATTTTCACTATATTTCGACATAATTCCTCCTTAGTTATAAGAATTATACACAAATAAAGGAAAAAAGAAAAGATTAGTCCCTATCTTATCTGAATTCCCTTTGGATTCATTAATGACTATCGTAGATGCCTAGAGCACTAGCGCCTAGCAATCATCCATGACGACTGTGCTTTTTTATTTTTGCCTTACACAAAAAATAAAAAAGCACCCTAAGGTGCTTAAATGCTGAGTCCCAAAATGCCGTCCTCTAAATTTTGACGCCTAGACTAGTCTAGGTGGGTGTCCCGCCTTATGCCTCTGTCTTCCCCTCAAGGGGGCTTGACATTATCATAAGAACAAGAACTCCCGGTAAAAAATTGTAGGTTCAAAATATTAGAGTATGCCGTACATCTCAGGAACTCATTGTTTCTACATTGTTATTATACAACAAAATATCTAAAATATGAATAGCAAATCTTAACATTTTCATAATAGATTAGATTTATTATGATTTTTATAAGGTAGTTAAGGTAGAATATCATAGGTTGCAGGCTTCTAAATCCTTAAAATCCCTACATACCTTGCCAAACTTGATAGGGACAAGAAAAACCGGACATTACTCGCATATGGTAAGCAAAATCAGTGCTGTCTATAGATAAGTATACCTATATATATGTATCTATACTTACTTCATTTCCCATTTTTTTATATTTTTTTTAAAAAAATTCAACTATTGAATAGAATAAACTTGTAATCAAGCTGCTTAGGGTATACACTATATAAGGTTAATTTAAAAAAAGGAGCACATTAATGAAGTCTAATAAAATAATAAATATTGCTGTAATTGCCCATGTTGATGCTGGAAAATCTACTTTAGTAGATGCTTTTTTATCCTCTAGCGGTGTTTTTAGAGATAATGAAGATACCGTAGATTGTGTTATGGATAGCAACGACTTAGAAAGAGAAAGAGGCATTACAATTTATTCAAAGAACTGTTCTGTTATGTACAATGACATCAAAATAAACATAGTAGATACTCCTGGTCATGCAGATTTTTCTTCTGAAGTTGAACGAATCATCAAAACAGTAGATACTGTTATTCTTCTTGTAGATTCAAGTGAGGGTCCCATGCCTCAAACGCGTTTTGTATTAAACAAATCTCTTGAAATGGGTCTAAAGCCAATACTCTTGATTAATAAAATAGATAAACAAGACCAACGTGCAGAAGAAGTTGTAGATATGGTCTTTGATTTGTTCGTTGATCTAAATGCTAATGATGAACAACTAAACTTCCCTATACTATATGGTATTGCCAAACAGGGAATTGTAAAAAGAGAAATGGATGATGAATCAAATGGACTTATACCTTTGTTCGAGACCATTTTAGAACACGTAGATGCCTACCCTGACTTGACAGAGGACAACCTCCAATTACAAATATCCTCTCTTGCCTATGACGATTACTTAGGAAGATTAGGAATTGGTCGAGTTTATAAAGGTGTTATTAAGGAAGGACAAACTGTAGATATCGCAAAAATTGACGGTACTATTGGTAAAGGTAAAGTAAATCAAGTATTTGTATACAGAGGACTGAGCCGAACTTCCGTAAAAGAGGCAGAATGTGGCGATATCGTAGTAATATCTGGTATACCGGATATTACTATTGGTGAAACCATTGGCCAAATTGACAAGATCGAACCCATGGAAATGATTCATATTGATGAGCCTACTTTATCTATGAACTTCCTAGTTAACTCCTCTCCATTTGCAGGGAAAAGCGGGAAATATGTCACTACAAGGCATTTGAAAGCCAGATTAGAAAAAGAATTAGAGGTCAATGTAGGGTTAAAGGTAGAGTCCATTGAGGGAACAGATGGGTACAAGGTTTCTGGTCGTGGCGAATTACATTTATCCATTTTAATGGAAAACATGAGAAGAGAAAGCTATGAATTAAGTGCCTCTAAGCCTGAAGTTATCATGCGAAGAGAAAATGGCAAATTATTAGAGCCTATTGAAAAGGTAATAATCTCTGTTCCTCAACAATATTCCGGCACCGTTATTTCAAAGTTGAATGTACGAAAAGGTGTAATGGAATCTATGTCTGGTGAAGGAGAATACACAGACATCGAATATCTCGTGCCTACAAGAGGCTTACTTGGCTATGCTAGTGAATTCATCAATGACACCAGAGGTGAAGGAACATTAGTAAGAAGATTTGAGCGATTTGAAGAGTATAAAGGTGATATTCCACAAAGAACAAATGGAGTACTGATTTCTCAATTTGACGGAGAAGCTATGGGGTATGCCTTAAACAATCTTGCCGAAAGAGCAGAGCTCTTCATTGAACCAGGTACTAAAGTATACGAAGGCATGGTTATCGGCTTAAACTCTAGAAACGATGATATGACTGTAAACCCAACAAAAGCAAAAAAACAAACAAATGTCCGTGCCTCTGGCTCAGATGATGCTATAAAATTAGCACCAGCGAAAATCATGAGTTTAGAAGAAGCACTCGTATTCATCAACGACGACGAACTAGTAGAAATCACTCCAGATGCCATTCGTATTCGAAAGAAATTATTGACGGAACTGGAACGAAAGAGATATAGAAATCATTCACAAAGAGCATAGCTCAGTTCTAAGTTGTATGTTTTAAGTTCTAAGTAAAAGATATGTCCACCGATGGTGACCACAATGATAAAGAAGGTGAGCCACATTTAAATGTAGCCCACCTTCTACTTATTATTTGAGCCCCTTATGGGGCTGTTTTGTTTTTCCCCAAAAGAATACCTAAGGGCTTTTACATAGAACGTAGATCTTACAACTTACAACTTAGAGGTATTCCCCTATAGTATCGTAAGTAATATCCTTATTTTCCATTAATGCCTTTAATGCTATAATATACGCATTTACGGTGTCAAAGCTCGTAAAACACGGTACATTTAACATTTGGCAGTAAGAACGAATTTGGAATCCTATTCTATCTGGGTCTTTTCCTATTGTTGGCGTATTGACAACTGCGCAGATTTCCCCACTCTTGATTTGCCCCTTAATTTCTTCTATCTGAGATTTATTTATAATCTCTGATTCTAAACCATTGTCTTTAAAATACTTATAAGTATGGTCTGTAGCGAGAATATCATAACCTAAAGTTTTAAATTCTTTTCCATATTCTATGCTTTCTGCTAGATCTCTTTCATTAATTGTAAAGAGAACCTTACCTTTTAAATCAAACTTATATCCAGCACCTAAAAATGCTTTTAACAATGCCAGCTCATATTTTTGGTCTACCCCTAATACTTCACCTGTAGATTTCATCTCAGGAGTTAAAGCAGGGTCTACATCTAGTAGCTTCTGAAAAGAGAATACCGGGGCTTTTACAGCAATTAATTTGCCACCTTCCCTAAGTCCAATTCCATAAGATAAATCTTCTAATTTATCTCCTAAAATAACATTCATGGCTAAATCAATCATTGGCACACCTGTTACCTTGCTCATAATTGGCACTGTTCGAGATGCTCTAGGATTGACTTCTATAATATAAACTTCCTCATTTTGAATAGCAAACTGAATATTAACTAAGCCCTTTACATTTAAGGCTCGTGATATTTGCTTTGTATAATCTACAATTTTTTCTACTACACCTGGACTCATATTTTGTGGAGGATATACGCTAAAACTATCTCCTGAATGGACACCTGTTCTTTCGATATGCTCCATAATACCAGGTATTAAAATATCCGTTCCATCGCTAATAGCATCAATTTCCACTTCTTTACCTAAAATATATTTATCAATAAGTATAGGATGTTCTGTAGAAATTCGAGCTGCTTCTTTCAGGTACTTAACGAGTTCTGATTCATCATAAACCACTTGCATAGCCCTTCCCCCTATGACGTAAGATGGGCGGACGAGTACAGGATAACCTATTTCTTTTGCAGCTGCTATCCCTGCCTCTTTACTTGTAACGGCTGTTCCTCTTGGACGTAAAATATTCAACTCTTGGAGCAATCGGTCAAAGCGTTCTCTGTCTTCAGCTACGTCAATGGCATTAACTGATGTCCCCAGAATCTGAACTCCCCGATTCATGAGCTTTTCAGCTAAGTTTAATGATGTTTGCCCACCAAATTGAACAATGACACCTTTGGGCATTTCCCTTCGAATGACATTGTACACATCCTCAATAAATAATGGTTCAAAATATAATTTATCTGCTGTATCAAAGTCTGTACTGACTGTTTCAGGATTATTGTTGATAATAATAGACTCATAGCCACATTTTTGTATAGCCCAAGCTGCATGAACAGAACAGTAATCAAACTCGATTCCTTGACCAATTCGAATTGGACCTGATCCTATGACGATGATTTTTTCTTTTTTGCTGATGACATTTTCATCTTCTGTTTCATAAGTAGAATAATAGTAAGGGGTTGAAGATTCAAACTCTCCAGCACAAGTATCAACCATTTTATATACCGGATATAAATGATGAGCTCTTCGAATGGCATCGATGACCTTGCTGCTTTCACCAGATAAAATTTCAATTTCCTTATCTGTAAATCCTAATTTCTCAGCCTTATAAAGTAACTCGTAATTTAATGGCTGGTTCATCATTTCCTTTTCTACATTGATGATGTTATTAAACTTGTTTAAAAACCACTCATCTATTGCAGTAATTTCGTGAATTCTATCAATCGAGATACCTCTTCGAAGACCTTCAAAGATTGTAAAGATTCGACTGTCATCTGCAACATAAAATAAATCTTCTACTTCTTTATTGCTTAATTTTTCTAAATCTTGTTTTCTCATAGAAATAATATTGCCTTCTAATGAGATAACTGCTTTTAGAAAAGAACTTTCAAAGTTACGGTCAATAGCCATCACCTCTCCAGTAGCCTTCATTTGGGTACCTAATTTCCGATTAGCATACTCAAACTTATCAAATGGCCATTTTGGTATCTTAATAACCACATAATCTAAAGTAGGTTCAAAGGCAGCCTTTGTCTTTTTTGTTACAGCGTTGTCAATTTCGTGAAGTTGTAGTCCAACTGCTATCTTAGCGGCAATTTTTGCAATAGGATAGCCTGCCGCTTTTGACGCTAGGGCTGAAGATCGACTTACTCTTGGGTTAACCTCAATGACAATATACTCTTTACTCTTAGGGTTTAGGGCAAATTGAATATTGCACCCACCTTCAATCTTTAAAGCTCGAATGATTTTAAGAGCAGATTCTCTAAGCATATGATACTCATTATCTGTTAGGGTTTGAGAAGGAGCTACAACGATGCTATCTCCAGTATGTATTCCTACAGGATCTATATTTTCCATATTGCAGATGATTATGCAAGTGTCGTTGCTGTCTCGCATGACTTCGTACTCTAACTCTTTCCATCCAGCCACACTTTGTTCAATTAAGACTTGATTAATAGGGCTAAACATAATTCCCGTATGAACAATCTCACGAAGTTCTTCTTCGCTCTCGGCAATGCCTCCCCCTGTACCCCCTAAAGTATAGGCAGGTCGAATAATCAATGGAAATCCAATCTTTTTTGAAAAAGCCACACCGTCTTCTACAGTAGAGATAATTTCACTGCTAGGAATAGGCTCTCCTATTTCTTCCATTAAAGCTTTAAAGCTTTCACGATCTTCTGCTTTTTCAATAGCTTCTAAAGATGTTCCAAGCAATCGAACCTTATACTTGTCTAGCACACCTGCTTTTTCTAGTTCTACTGCCATATTTAGCCCTGTCTGCCCTCCAATAGTAGCAAGTAAGCCATCTGGTCTTTCTTTATCAATAATATAAGTAATCGCTTCT
Organism: Alkalibaculum bacchi; assembly: GCF_937875145.1. Taxonomy (GTDB): domain Bacteria; phylum Bacillota; class Clostridia; order Eubacteriales; family Alkalibacteraceae; genus Alkalibaculum; species Alkalibaculum bacchi_A. Next base: position 51,625 of record NZ_CALNCS010000140.1, read on the forward strand.
AAATTAATCGGTTCTATATATACCCGATCTGCAATATTTTCATCTGTCATAATCGTAGCAGGATTGCTATTGACTAATACTACTTCCATTCCCTCTTCTCGTAAAGCCTTACAAGCTTGAGTTCCTGCGTAATCAAATTCAGCCGCTTGACCAATAATAATAGGGCCAGAACCGATTACTAAAACCTTTTTAATGTCAGTTCTCTTAGGCATAGTCTTCACCTGCTTTCAAATTATGTAGCCATTCGTCAAATATACTATGTCCGTCAATAGAGCCAGGTCCTTCTTCTGGATGAAATTGAACAGCCTTTATAGAAAATTTAGGATATGCAAACCCCTCTAATGTATTATCATTAATGTTCATGTAGGTTTTTTCTACGTAGGAAGGAAGCGAATTTTCCTCTACTGCATAGCCATGATTTTGAGAAGAGATTAGTATTTTTCCAGTTGTAATGTCCTGCACTGGGTGATTTGTTCCTCTATGACCAAATTTCATTTTATAGGTATCTCCACCTAATGCTAATGCCAGTATTTGATGTCCTAAGCAAATCCCCCATATGGGTATAACACCTGTTAACTGCTTTACTAATTCAATGACTTCAGTGCAATTCTTGGGATCTCCTGGACCATTAGAGATTAATAATACCTCGATGCCATCCTCTACAATCTCTTCTTTTTTTGTGTCATAAGGATAAATGTTTATACTGCAATTTCTTTTTTGTAAATGATTTATAATTCCATCCTTTAGTCCTAAATCTAAAATACCTACCTTTATTCCTCTTCCCGGAAAACACTCTTTCTTTTTTCGAGATACTATTTTAACTACATCTTTAGGAAATTCATAATCTTGTAATAACGCCTCTGGATTCTTTAGCTCTTCTGAGGTAATTAAGCATTTCATACTGCCCTTTTCGCGAACCTTTTTTGTGAGCATTCGGGTATCCACATCATATACTCCAGGAATATCATGCTCTTTTAAGAATTGATCAAGGGTTTCATAGCTCTCGTAGTGGTTTGGTATTTTTGCATACTCTCTTACAATAAATGCTTTTAAATGAATTGTTGATGATTCTTTGTCTTTTTTATTAATGCCATAATTTCCTATTAATGGGTAAGTCATAATAACTACTTGTTCCTTATAAGAAGGATCCGTCAAGACTTCCTCATACCCTGTCATTCCCGTATTAAATACCAATTCTCCCACTACCGTTTTATTAACGCCAAAAGTTTTGCCTTCTAATTTTGTTCCATCTTCTAAATAGATGAATGATTTCATTCTATTTCCCCCAGCACGCTTTTTAGGATTGCTATACCTTCGTCAATTTGTTCTATTGTAATAATAAGTGGTGGTACAAAACGAATTACATTGGCTCCTGAAGATACTAGGAGCAGTCCCTTTTCCATGGCTTTATTAACAATAACTCCAACAGGTGCTGTCACTTCAATTCCTTGAATTAGACCCATTCCCCTTATATCTACTATAGTGTCAAAGGAATTTTTTAATTCTTCTAAGGATTTCTTCAAATGATTTCCTTTTTCTTTAACACTTTCTAATACTCCATTTTCCATAATCTCTGTCAAGACTACTTTTGCAGCAGTAGTAGAGATAGAGTTTCCACCAAAAGTAGATGCATGAGTACCTGGTGTAAATTCTTTAGAGAATTTCTTTTTAGCAATAATACCACCTATAGGAATTCCGTTTCCTAAACCTTTTGCAAAAGTGACAATATCTGGCACCACACCTAATTCTTGATAAGCAAATAAGCTACCTGTACGTCCAATTCCTGTCTGTACTTCATCAAAGATTAAGACAATATCTTGCTCATCACAGATTTTTCTTACTTGTTTTAAGTAATCAATATCTACAGGATATATGCCACCCTCTCCTTGAATAGGCTCTAAGATGATAGCAGAAGTCCTCTCTGAAATTTGAGATTTTAAGTCTTGAAGATTATTAAACTCTACTCTCTTTACCGTTGGGAGCAAAGGAGCTAAGTTTGCATGATATTTCTCTTGACCAGTCAATGAAAGAGCCCCCATAGTTCTGCCGTGAAAAGATTTATTCATGCCGATGATCTCGTAACAATCCTGTCCTTTGTTTTTTTCGCTGTAAATTCGACTTAATTTTAATGCCGATTCTACCGCTTCTGCTCCACTATTGCAGAAAAACACTTGATCTAGCCCAGAGTATTTTACCAACAATTCAGCTGTTTCGACCTGTGGCTTCGTCCAATAAAGATTGGAAACATGGTTCATCTTTTGAAGTTGTTCTGTTATAGCCTTTACAAAAGCGGGGTGAGCATACCCCAAGCAATTCACAGCAATACCAGCTACAAAATCTAAGTACTTCTTTCCTTTATCATCATACAAATAAACTCCCTCGCCCTTTTCCAATACTAGTGGAAAACGAGAATAAGAGCTCATAATATATTCGTTACCTTTTGTAATGGTTTTATTTTCCATAATAATCGTCCTTTCGTTTACATATATATACTTTATATTTTTTTGGTGAAAGCTGAACTATTTATAGTTGGACGGGAAAAGCAAAACTCGCCTATAGCCGAGAAAAGTTTTAGACTCCGTTAGGAGCCATCCAGTACGCTAGCGAAGGATCTCGCCAATCTAGCTATTTAAGTACACACCACATACTATAAGAATTTATATTAATTGAACAATGAAAAATGAATATTGAACATTACAAATATGCGATTACTTGTTTGATTTTATACTGTTAATTGTTCTTCGTTCATTGTTCACTATTCATTGCGACGTAAGTCGCATATTTGACCACCTTACCGCCTAAAAAGTGCCTTCGGCACTTTTTACGGCATTAACATTGTTCCTATACCGGAATTTGTAAAAAGTTCTAATAGAATACTGTGTTCGACCCGCCCATCTAGTATATGTACTCCAGCTACTCCATTTTTGATGCTTTCTGCGCAGCAATCTACTTTAGGAATCATCCCACCTTGTATAATTTTGTCGTCTTTGTATTTCTGTATTTCATCTACTTTAATCTTTGATATGAGGCTGGTCTTGTCTTTTACATCTCTTAAGACCCCTTCTACGTCTGTTAAATAAATCAATTTTTCTGCACCTAATTCAGCAGCTATGGCTCCAGCTACGTAGTCTGCGTTGATATTATAGGTGTTATTGTCTTCGTCGCAAGCAATAGGCGCTATGACAGGAATAAAGTTCTTTTCAATTATTGCTGTAATCAACTCTGTCTGAATGGTGTCAATTTCTCCTACCCAACCGATATCTACGCCATCTAGAAGTTTTTTCTTAGCAATAATACTTCTTCCGTCCTTTCCACTAATACCTACTGATTTTATGCCTTGCTTTTCAAACAACTGGACGATCTCTTTATTCACATTGCCAGAGAGTACCATTTCAACGATTTCCATAGTTTCATCATCTGTAACTCGGAGACCTTGAATAAATTTGGGTTCTTTGCCAATTTTCACTAACATTTCACTGATTTTTTTACCTCCGCCATGGACGACCACAGGTTTGATTCCTACTAATTTCATCAAACTAATGTCCTTAATAACAGACATCTTTAGCTCCTCATCAATCATGGCGCTTCCGCCATATTTTATGACAATGATTTTATTATTAAATTTTTGAATATATGGGAGAGCTTCCACCAAGGTTTTAGCTCTTATAATCGACTTATCCATTTTAAACTCCTAATCTATTGTGTTTATACTGTATTATTTTTATTTCTAAAAACCATTCTCTACTACCAGCGTTATGATCTATATTCACCATTTATCTTTACATATTCATAGCTTAAATCACAGCCCCAACCTGTAGCAGCGTATTGCCCTTCATTTAGCTCTAGAAGAATTTGTATTTCATTGTTTTTTAGAATATGAAAAGCTTTATTTTCATCAAAACTTACAGGTAATCCCTTTTCTGTAAGCAATATTTTTTCTCCACCGCTCATAAAGTATAAGGTAGATTTATCGGGATCAAAATCTGCTCCCGAATAGCCTGCTGCGCAAATAACACGACCCCAGTTTGCATCTTCTCCAAACATAGCTGTTTTTACTAAATTAGAAGTTAGAATGGATTTGACTACTGCCTTCGCATCTTCTTTACTCTTTGCTCCAGTTACTGTTACTTCAATAAATTTACTTGCCCCTTCTCCATCTTTTACAATAGATTGAGCTAAGTGCTTATTCACATATAAGAAGGCTTCGTAAAAAACTTCATAATCTTGATTTTTTTCATTTATTTTCGGATTATCTGCCATGCCATTGGACATTGCCATAACCATATCATTGGTACTTGTATCCCCATCAACAGAGATCATATTGTAGGTGTCTTGAGTAATTTCTTTTAAGGCATCTCTAAACAACCCTTGGTCAATGTTTACATCTGTAGTTATAAAAGAGAGCATCGTCGCCATATTAGGATGAATCATCCCAGACCCTTTAGCCATACCACCAATGTGTACTTCTTTTCCTCCGATTTCAACTTTAACGGAGATTGTTTTGATAACTGTATCGGTGGTCATAATAGCCTCTGCAGCATGGACTCCAGATAAGACGTCATTATCTACTTCAGGGTATAGCTCTCTAATTCCTTTGACGATTTTTTCAATAGGCATAGAGACGCCAATGACCCCTGTAGACGCTACTAAAATTTCTTTTTCATTAACCCCTATTAAATTAGCCATAGTTTGAGCCATGGTTTGGGCATCTTCTACACCCTTTTTACCTGTACAAGAGTTGGCATTTCCACTATTTACCACCAATGCCTTTATAGTAGAATGATTTTTGTAAATATCATGATTCCATAAAACAGGAGCTGCTTTTACTTTGTTGGTAGTAAACGCTGCTGCTAGACTACAGGGAGCGTCGCTGACCAAAATAGCTAAATCCTTTCTCGCCTTTTTAAGACCTATAAACTTACCTCCCGCTTTAAATCCTTTAGGTGCAATAATACCACCTTCAACTATTTTCATATTTTCACACTTCTTTCATTTTAATTGTAGATTTCATCTTGTAGCAATACATTCCCTGAATGTAGAATTGTAATTTTCGAATAAGGCTACAAGATGGTAAGGGGTAAGCCAAAACAACGCTCGCCTTCAGGCGAGGTAGTGGTCCAACCTTTCAACATCCTTACTTTACAAGTTCCGCTTTCCGTATTCTGCTTTCCTATTTTAAATCGGAAACATTGGCACATAATCCAATCCCGTCTTTTCCTCCCAGCCAAATAAAAGATTCATATTCTGTACGGCTTGGCCGGCAGCACCTTTTACTAGATTGTCTATCGCTCCGATAATAATTATAGTATTTGTCCTATTATCTATATTTAAACCAATATCGCAATAGTTTGATCCCTTAACCCATCTCGTCTCTGGGTTTTTGCCCTTGGGCAATAATCTTACAAAATATTTGTCTTTATAGAATTCCTCGTATACTGAGTAGATTTCATCAATGCTCTTTTCTTCCTTTAATCTCACATAGGAAGTGGCTAAAATCCCTCTATTCATAGGGACGAGATGTGGAGTGAAGAGGAGCTTAATATCTTCTCTTGCAATGTTAGATAATTGTTCTTCAATTTCTGGCGTATGTCTATGTGAAGCTACTTTATACGCTTTTATGGACTCATTTGCTTCCGTATAGTGAGTAGAAAGATCTAAACCTCTACCTGCACCAGTTACACCAGATTTTGCATCGATGACGATAGACTTCTTATCTATATAACTTTTATCCATTAAAGGTGCTAGGGACAATATGCTGCAAGTAGTATAACAACCTGGATTGGCTATTATATTTGTATTTACAATTTCCTCTCTGTTTAATTCGCATAACCCGTATACTGCTTTTTCTAACAATGGTACACTTCCGTGTTTCGTATACCAACTTTCGTATACCTCCACATCTCTAATCCTAAAGTCCGCACCTAAATCGATGACTTTTACTTTATTTAAGAGTTCTTCCGTCACTACATTAGATGCTACACCATGAGGTAAAGCTAAAAAAATCACATCTACTTCTTCGCTGAGTTTCTCCATATCATTTTCAGAAAAAATCAAATCGCTTATTTTTATGTAATTCCCATAGGAATTATCGTATCTTTCATTAATATTGCTTCTAGAAGTAATTGTACTTACATCTACATTGGGATGCTGATATAATAGCCTTATTAACTCTTGACCTGCATAACCTGAAGCACCAACAACTGCCACTTTAATCATTAGGAACACCTTCTTTTATTTTTAATGAATCTATTTTAACATGATTTGCATAAATTTGCATTATTGTTATTGCATATTATACATCATTGATGTATAATTATTCAATACTTATTTGAATTTATTTTTGGAGGGAAAAACAATGAAAGAAAAAGTAATCCTAGCTTATTCCGGAGGATTAGATACAACAACTATTATACCTTGGTTAAAAGAAAACTATGATTATGATGTAATCTGTGTTTGTATAGACGTAGGACAAGGGCAAGAAATTGACGGTCTCGAAGAAAGAGCTCTTTCTTCTGGAGCAAGCAAATTGTACATTGACGATGTGACAG
>NZ_CALNCS010000141.1 GCF_937875145.1 Alkalibaculum bacchi
TTCACTATTGTTAGAAAAGACACCCTTTTAAAAGGGTGTTTTACATTTAGGAGGTGTTGTCATGGCATATGAAGCAGAAATTGACAAAAAGAACCTACCCAAGCATATAGCCATTATAATGGATGGCAACGGGCGATGGGCAAAAAAGAGATTTCAACCAAGGCTTTTTGGTCATAGGGCTGGAATCGAATCCTTACGTGAAATTATTCAAGCGTCTTCCGATTTAGGTATTAAAGCCTTAACGGTTTATGCCTTTTCTACGGAAAATTGGAAAAGACCCAAATCAGAAGTAGATGGTTTGATGAAGATGCTTGTAGAATATTTTAAAAAAGAAATTGAAGAACTAAATAGGAATAATGTAAAAATTAGAATTATTGGTGAAAAATCTGCCTTGTCAAAAGAAGTAAAGTCTACTATTGAAAAAGCGGAACGTAGAACAGAAGATAATGAGGGGCTTTTTTTCAATGTAGCCATAAATTATGGTGGTAGGAATGAAATCATTCAAGGTATAAAAGCTTTATATCAGGACATGATAATGGGTAAATATTCCACAGAAGACTTAAATGAAGATATGTTTACAGAATATCTATTTACAGAAAATCTAGAGGATCCCGATTTAATCATACGTACTAGCGGTGAACTTCGAATGAGCAATTTTTTAATATGGCAAAGTGCTTATAGTGAATTGTATTTTACGGATATTTTATGGCCCGATTTTAAAAAAGAAGATTATTATGACGCTATTTGTGATTACCAAAAGAGAAAAAGAAAATTTGGTGGCATAATTGTATAGGAGGCTTGTATGTTAACGCGAACTTTAACCGCCATATTAGGTATTCCACTTCTCATATTTATAATACAAAAAGGGGGGAGCTTACTATTTGCTTCCTTACTTGTGCTTTCTAGTGTGGGCTTATTAGAATACTGCAATGCAGTAAATACAGATGAAAAAATAAATGTAAATCCAGTTCTAGAAGCTCTTTTAGGTATCTTCTTATTGTGCCTCTTTTATTTTGAAAGTCAATTTATTGTACCTGGCCTTATACTTTGTTTTATGCTGATTTTCATTCATCAAATATGGAATAATAAAGTTTATGTCCTACAAGGGATTTATGCGTTTTTGGGTTTGTTTTACGTAGCTTTTTTATTAGGTCATATTCTTTTATTTGAAAAGTTGGAAAATGGAACGTATATTTTATGGTTGGTTTTTATTATTAGTTTTGCTACAGATACTTTCGCCTACATATCAGGTGTGAATTTTGGAAGACACAAATTATGTCCACAAATTAGCCCCAAAAAGTCTGTTGAAGGTGCCGTTGGTGGTGTAGTAGGTAGTATTATTGCCACTGTCATTTACGGTTATTTTATGAACAGATACGGATATTTGAATTTTCCACTTTTCTTTTATATTATACTGTCCCTTATAGTAAGTGTTTTTTCACAATTTGGTGATTTAACGGCTTCTCTTATAAAAAGGACATTTGGAGTAAAAGACTATGGACATATCTTTCCTGGACATGGTGGCGTATTAGATCGATTTGATAGTATTATTTTTGCTACGCCAGTAGTATATTATATTACGTATTACTATATTTTGTTGAGGTGATTAAATGACTTTTCAAACCATCCTTGTGGCAATTCTCATATTCGGCTTTTTAATTGTCATACACGAATTTGGCCATTTTATATTTGCAAAATTATCTGGAGTTGTTGTAGAAGAATTTGCCATTGGCATGGGTCCCAAGCTCTTTGGTTATCAGGGTAAAGAAACAAAGTATTCCTTAAGGCTCATTCCTATGGGTGGCTATTGTCAAATGCTTGGTGAAGATGCTGAAGATTATCAGAGCGGCAGTTTTAACAGCAAAAGCAAGCTTGCTCGAATTCTTATTCTTTCAGCAGGATCTTTGATGAATTTTTTAGGTTGCATTGTGCTTTTAACGATTATATTTTTTATAGTTGGCGTTCCTAGTACTACCCTTGACCTTATAGAAAAGGATTATCCTGCCTATGAAGCTGGTTTGCGTCAAGGGGACATTATTGTAGCTATAGAAGGAAAAGATGTTGATTCCTGGGAAGATGTAACATCTCAGATTAGTTCTGTAGAGGAAAACATTTATTCTGTTGACGTTTTGCGTGATGGTCAACAAATGAACTTTAATGTAGCATCAAAATTTGATGAAGAGTTAAATCAACACCGCATAGGTATTACCTCACAAAGAGAGAAGAGCATCTTTTCGTCTATTACAAATGGCTTTAAACAAACTTTCTTATATGGAAAGCTGATTCTTGAAAGCTTAGGTCAGCTGTTTACTGGAGAAGTGTCCACGGATTCTCTAACAGGGCCTATTGGAATCGTATCTGTTGTAGGGCAAAGCATAGAATACGGCATAGTAGCAGTATTAAATTTAGCTGCTGTAATCAGTATTAATCTGGCAATTTTTAATATATTGCCCATACCAGCTCTTGATGGAAGTAGAATTTTATTTGTAATTATTGAAGCTATAAAAGGCTCTCCAGTTTCTCCTGAAAAAGAAGGTAAGATACATTTTGTGGGCTTTGCTTTGCTCATAATAGTAGCAATATTTGTAGCCTATAATGATATCCTAAGATTGAGGTGATTGCTTGATTACGCGAAAGAAAACAAGAGAAGTTCCAGTTGGAGAAATCTATATTGGAGGAAATAATCCCATCGCTATACAGAGTATGACGAAGACGGATACAAGAGATGTAAAGGCTACTGTAAATCAGATAAAAGAATTAGAAGATGTCGGTTGTGATATTGTAAGAGTAGCTGTAGTAAATGAAGAAGCAGCAAGAGCTATTAAAGAAATCAAGAAATCCATATCTATTCCATTAGTTGCAGATATTCATTTTGATCATCATCTAGCCCTTACAGCACTAGAAAGTGGCGTTGATAAACTTAGAATTAATCCGGGAAATATAGGCGATGAATCTAAAGTTAAAGAAATTGTGCAAAAAGCAAAAAAAAGAAGTGTACCCATTCGAGTTGGTGTAAATTCCGGTTCCTTAGAAAGGGATCTCTATGAAAAATATAATGGGGTCACACCAGCAGGTCTTGTGGAAAGCGCTTCAAGGCATATTGAAATACTAGAAAACCTAAATTTTGAAGATATTGTAGTCTCCATTAAGTCATCAGATGTGCTATTATCGGTAGAGGCTTATAAACTATTTAGTCAAAAGTACGATTACCCCCTTCACATCGGGATTACGGAGTCAGGTACTTACAATATAGGATCTGTAAAATCTTCAGTAGGTTTAGGAATTTTATTATATCATGGTATTGGAGATACGTTGAGGGTTTCCTTGACCTCTAATCCTGTAAATGAAATCAGCGTAGGGGAAGAGATTTTAAAGTCCTTAGGAATTTTCCAAAAACCTCGAATTGAGTTTATCTCTTGCCCTACCTGTGGAAGAACAGAAATTAACTTAATGGAAATTGCAGAGAAGATTGAAAAAGAATGCAAGCACATTCGAAAGAGTATAAAAGTAGCTGTTATGGGCTGTGTAGTAAATGGTCCAGGAGAAGCTCGAGATGCCGATATTGGCATTGCAGGTGGTAAAAATAAAGCGGTATTATTTAAAAAAGGGGAAATACTCCGTACTGTAGATGAACAAGATGTAGTAGCTGAAGTGCTGAAGGAAATTCATAATTTGTAGAGGGATTGTTCCTCGTTTTAATGAAGTATAAAATATGAAACTTTTAATGAACAATGATCATTGAACAGTACAAATATGCAATGATTTATGATATCTTTGTATAGTGTTAACTATTCATTGTTCATCGTTCATTATTGCGTTAGTCGCATATTTGTTGAAAGGGGTGTTTGTATGAATTTAACGATCACAGATATCACTATACGACTTGTGCTCTCTGTAGTATTAAGTGGTCTTATTGGCTTTGAAAGAGAGTATACAAAGAAGCCAGCAGGCTTTCGCACTCACATTTTAGTTTCTATTGGAGCCACCACTGTAATGATAGCTGGCTTGATGATGTTTCGAGACTATAGTAGTTTGTCTAATATGGATCCTAGCCGTCTAGGTGCTCAAGTTATCAGTGGAATTGGTTTTTTAGGAGCTGGAACTATTCTGAGAGAGGGCTTTACAGTAAAAGGCCTCACTACCGCTGCAAGCATATGGGCTGTAGGATGTATTGGCCTTGTAGTAGGTGGAGGCTATTATGTACTAAGTTCTATCTCTACCTTAACTGTTTTTATTACTTTAAAAATATTTGGGAAAGTACAACATAAATACGAAAATACTTATGAAGTATATCTATTTCATATAAAATATACAGATGATTTTAACGTTGAAACCTTGTTTCAATACTTGGATAAAAGAAGTCTACAACTTTTATCCTTGCGTTATAATGAAGAGGATGCTGAATTCACCTTGCGAATCAATAAAAGTTTAGATTATATAGCATTGCTCAAAAAAATATCTGAAGAGAAAAAAATATACTCTACAAAAACACGGGTAGAATCAGAGATAAGATGAAGTCCTACTAGTCATACATTATATAAGCGCTCTAGGAGGTAATAAATTGGGAAATCATTCGAATCCACTAAGTGAAATACTAAATTCTTGTCCAATTAATATCACAAAAGTAGAAGTAAACCCTACTAGTTGTAAGTGGATATTACATATAGAAGATCCAACGAAATTTGATAAAAAATCTCTTGAAAGTGAGTTAATAGGCACATTTCCAGGTTTAAAATGTGTAGAATTTAAGAATGCAGACAGTCAAAATTCTATAAAAGAGTACCTATCTGGAAAAAAAGAATTTATCAAGCAGATTATTCGCAACAAACAGCCCGAAGTATTCTTACCAAAGAACAATTGGTCTCTTAAAGGAAATATTATTGAAATACCTATTTTTCTTAAAGAAGATTTTGAAAATTTAACTCAATCGGATATAGGTCAGCAGATTCATGATCACTTAAGAGAAGCAGATGCCGTAAATTTACAATTTAAGTTTGTATACAAGGGTAAAATTGAGGATATGGCCCAAGAAATTCAAAAAGAAAAAGAGAATCTAAAAGTGCAGATTTCCAAAGAATCTATTAGTACAAACAATAAAAAAGCATCCCCAGCTCAGAGTGCGGATAAGATCATATTCGGAAAGCGAATTACCTCAGATGCTATAAAAATTGTAGATTGCGCACCAGATGAGCAATCTATTATATTAGGAACTGTCTTTAAAATAGAGAACAAGGATATTAAGAATAATAAAGCTATCATTATATTTAACATCACAGACTATACGAGTTCTATGACTGTTAAATTTTTTATCCTGCAGGACAAAAGGGATGAAACATTAGAAAGAATAAAAGGAGCTAGCGCACTAAAAGTAATGGGAAGAGTTGAGTACGATACTTTTGCCAGAGAATACGTTTTTATGGCTAATGGCATTGAAGAAGCACAAATACAGATTAAGACAGATAATGCAGAAGAAAAACGAGTAGAACTTCACCTGCATAGTCAATATAGTGCTATGGACTCTGTAGCCAAAATTGAAAAAGCAGTAAAAAGAGCCTTGGCTTATGGGCATAAAGCCTTAGCCATTACAGATCATGGAGTTTTACAGGGATTTCCTGAGGCTATGGAGTACACTAGGGAAAAAGACATTAAAATGATTTACGGCTTAGAGGGATATCTGGTTGATGATAAAAAAAGTGCCAAGTCGGGTAAGAAAGACGGGGATCTAGATGGTACATTTATCGTCTTTGATTTAGAAACAACAGGTTTATCTTCTAGAAAAAATGAAATCATCGAAATAGGGGCCGTAAAGGTTCACAATTATCAAATTGTTGAAACCTTTGGCTCCTTTGTCAAACCCAAAGAAAAGATTCCTATGAGGATTACTGAGCTAACGGGAATTACGGACAATATGGTGGCTAATGCAGAGACTATAGAAGTAGTACTTCCTAAGTTTTTAGATTTTTGCCAGGATTATATTTTAGTGGCTCATAATGCAAAATTTGATCTATCCTTTTTAGAGAAGGCTTGTCATATTTGTAATATGGAAAGAGATTTTTCGGCGATTGATACCCTTTCTCTTGCCCGAAATGCCATTCCAGAAATCAGTAGACACAATTTAAAGGCGTTGACAAGATACTATAAAATCAATTTAGAAAACCATCATAGAGCAGTAGATGACGCTATGGCTACAGGAAAAGTCTTTATTCAACTGCTTAAAACCTGTAAGGACAAAGGCGCTAGTAGAGCAAATGATATTGATAAGGTCTTTGATAATGAGCTAGCCATTCAAAAGATGGATACGTATCACATCATTATCCTAGTCAAAAATAATACTGGACTTAAGAATTTATACAAATTAGTATCAATGGCTCATTTAAAATACTTTTACAAGAGACCCAGAATACCAAAAAGTATCCTAGCCAAGTATAGGGAAGGTTTAATTATTGGTTCTGCTTGTGAAAGCGGGGAATTGTTTCAGAGCATTTTAAAAGAAGGTTCCGATGAAGAGATTGAAGATATTGCGAATTTTTATGATTATTTAGAAATTCAGCCCTTAGGCAATAATCAATTTTTAATAGATAAGAATATCGTTAGTTCCGTAGAGGATTTAATCAACATTAATAAAAGAATCATTCAATTAGGAAAAAACTGTTCCAAACCTGTAGTTGCTACCGGAGACGTACACTTTTTAGATCCTCATGATGAGTATTTTAGACGCATCCTCATGCATGGTCAAGGTTTTAGTGATGCAGAAAACCAACCACCATTATATTATCGAACTACACAAGAGATGTTGGATGAATTCTATTATCTAGATCAAGATACTGCCAAAGAAGTAGTCATCACAAACCCTAATAAGGTGGCAGATGCTATAGAGAAAATTTTGCCGATCCCTGATGGCACGTATCCTCCAGTAATAGAAGGTTCGGATCAAGAGATTACGGACATGGTAATGAACAATGCCTATGAAAAATACGGAAACCCACTTCCTGAAGATGTGGCTAAAAGAGTAGACCGAGAGCTGACTTCCATCATTAAAAATGGCTATTCTGTACTTTATTTAGTAGCCCAACGACTCGTTAAGAAGTCAAATGATGATGGATATCTAGTAGGATCAAGGGGTTCTGTTGGTTCATCGTTAGTTGCTACATTTAGCAATATTACAGAAGTAAACCCACTACCGCCTCATTATATCTGCCCTCAGTGTAAGAATTCAGAGTTCTTAGATAGCAGTGAGTACGGTGTTGGACCAGATTTACCAGATAAAGACTGCCCAAATTGCGGGACAAAATACCATAAGGATGGCTTTGACATTCCCTTTGAAGTTTTCTTAGGTTTTGATGGAGACAAAGAGCCTGATATCGACTTAAACTTTTCTGGAGATTATCAGCCAATCGCCCACAAATATACAGAAGAACTCTTTGGAGAAGGTAAAACTTTTAAGGCTGGTACCATAGGCACTGTTGCTGAAAAAACGGCCTATGGCTTTGTGGCACATTACTTAGAAGAGACGGGCAAGCAGGTTACCAATGCAGAAATTGATCGATTAGTAGCAGGGTGCACAGGTATAAAGAGGACTACTGGCCAACATCCAGGGGGGATCATGGTTGTACCTGAAGATAAAGACATATTTGATTTTTGTCCGATTCAAAGACCTGCTGATGATAGAAGCTCTACTATTATTACTACCCACTTTGATTACCATTCTATAAGTGGCCGTCTTCTCAAATTAGATATTCTTGGGCATGACGATCCCACTGTTATTCGTATGTTAGAGGATTTAACGGGAGTAGATGCAACAAGTATTCCCTTAGACGATAATGATACCATGAGCATATTTACTTCAAATGAAGTGCTAAAATTAGAAGATTCAGAAATGGGCTCTCCTCTTGGCACCTATGGAATACCAGAGTTTGGAACGAGTTTTACTCAAAGCATGCTCTTAGATACAAAGCCAACGGCTTTTGCCGATCTTATTCGTATTTCTGGCTTGTCTCATGGTACAGATGTATGGCTTGGTAATGCTCAAACCCTTATTCAAGAGGGAACTTGTACCATTAAAGACGTTATTAATACTCGAGATAGTATTATGATTTATCTCATGCAAAAAGAACTACCACCTAAAACTGCTTTTATAATAATGGAAAAGGTTCGTAAAGGTAAAGGACTAACGGAAGAAGATATTGTAATTATGAAGGAGCACGATGTGCCAAATTGGTATATTGATTCTTGTCAAAAAATCAAATACATGTTCCCAAAAGCTCACGCAGCAGCTTATGTAACGATGGCCTTTCGAATTGCTTATTTTAAAGTTCATTATCCACTGGCTTACTACGCAACCTATTTTTCAATACGAGGAGAAGACTTTGACGCCCATGTAGCTGTACAAGGAAAAGAGTTTGTAAGAAAAGAAATTAAAGCGATTAGAGATAAGGGCAATGATGCTACGACAAAAGAAAAATCAAAACTAACGGTTTTAGAATTGGTTTTAGAGATGTACTGTAGAGGATTTGGATTTTTGCCTGTTGATTTAATGGAATCTCATTTTAATAAATTTCTTATCAAAGAAGATAAACTACTCCCTCCTTTTAATGGACTAGAGGGGATTGGAGAAAAGGCGGCACATAGCCTGTACGAAGCAAGAGAAGAAGGTCCCTTTCTCTCTATAGAAGATTTGCAAAGAAGAAGTAGAATCAGTAAATCGAATATAGATGTCTTAAGCAAACACGGAGCTATTAACTTCTTGCCAGAGAGCAATCAAATTTCGTTGTTTAGTCTCTAACAGCTAGTGATTGCACTTAGGAGGGATAATATTCCTTGAATTTGCATATAATTAATGATATGATATAATAAGACAAAAGAAAGTATCGATTCGTGTAAAGAGTGGGGAGAGTCCCACTCTTTACTGTTTAGATGGAGGTTTCTATGGCAAAAATCAAAACCGAAGAAGTAGTATTCGACCTTACAAAACCGATTACCGATGAATATGATTTTGAATTAGTGGATGTTGAATATAAAAAAGAAGGTCAAAATTGGTATTTACGCGTTTATATTGATAAAGATGGCGGTATTGCGTTAAATGACTGTGAAACGGTTAGCAATAGACTTAGCGACATATTAGACGAGAAAGATCCAATTGATGGAAGTTACTTTTTAGAAGTATCTTCACCTGGTTTAGACCGACCATTAAAAAAAGAAAGAGATTTCATTCGCTATATGGATAGAGAAGTTGAAATAAGTCTTTACCAAGCAGTAAATAATTCAAAGAATTATAAGGGAATTAATAAAGGGGTTAAAGACGATATACTGACTATTGAGCTAGAAGACCATAGTTTATTAGAGGTCCCCATGAAATCAGTAGCGTCGGTAAGATTGTATTTTGAATTTTAGTTGGAGGTAACAGATGAATAAGGAGTTTATTCAAGCACTTGATGAA
The DNA here is from genome assembly GCF_937875145.1 of Alkalibaculum bacchi. Classification (GTDB taxonomy): domain Bacteria; phylum Bacillota; class Clostridia; order Eubacteriales; family Alkalibacteraceae; genus Alkalibaculum; species Alkalibaculum bacchi_A. The sequence goes on from NZ_CALNCS010000141.1 coordinate 9,437, forward strand.
GTGGAAAAGGCAAAAGGAGTAAAAAAAGACGAGCTAATTGATGCAATCGAAGCCGCTATTGCTTCCGCCTATAAAAAGAATTATGGAACAAGCCAAAATGTGAAAATTCTTATTAATCGAGAAAATGGAGAAATAAAAGTATTTTCCTTAAAACAAGTAGTAGAAGAAGTGTTCGATGAGTTACTAGAAATTAATTATGAACAAGCAAAACAAATAAATGAACAATACGAAATTGGTGATATGGCAGAAGTTGAGGTAAAACCTAAGAATTTTGGTCGTATTGCTGCACAAAATGCAAAACAATTGGTTGTACAAAGAATAAAGGAAGCTGAAAGAAACATTGTATACGATGAATTTATTGAACGAGAAGATGAAATCCTTACAGGAATTATTCAGAGAAAAGAAAAAAACAATGTGTTTATAGACATTGGCAAGACGGAAGGAATACTCGCTCCTACAGAACAAATTCATGGGGAAGACTATTCTCAAAATAAGAGGATTAAAGTTTATATCTTAGAAGTAAAGAAGACTACAAAAGGCCCTCAAGTATTCGTTTCTAGAACCCATCCTGGTCTAGTAAAAAGATTATTTGAAAGTGAAGTTCCTGAAATCTTTGATGGTACAGTCCAAATCAAATCCATTTCCAGAGAAGCTGGTTCAAGAACAAAAATCGCCGTTTACGCATCAGATCATAATGTAGATCCCGTAGGCTCTTGTGTTGGCCCTAAGGGTGCAAGAGTTCAATCTATTGTAGATGAATTAAACGGGGAAAAAATAGACATAATTAAATGGAGCGAAGATCCAATGGAATATATTTCTACAGCTCTTAGCCCTGCGAAAGTTTTAAAGGTAGAGGCAAAAGAAAATGATAAATCTGCTCTAGTAATTGTAGATGATTATCAATTATCTCTTGCGATTGGTAAGGAAGGTCAAAATGCTCGATTAGCTGCTAAATTGACAGGTTGGAAAATAGATATTAAGAGTAAAAGCCAATATGATGAGCATGCAAAATTAGAGGACATTGAGAAGTCCATCTTAGACGATTTGGATTTAGACTTAGAATAAGGTTCAAGCTTTAAGGAGGCATATATATGAAGAAAACACCTCAAAGAACTTGTATAGTCTGTAAAGATAAAGTTGATAAAAGAGACTTAAATCGCATAGTAAGCACAAAAGAAGGAGACCTGTTTTACGACCCAACAGGAAAAGCGAATGGCAGAGGTGCTTACATATGCAGCAAAGACAGCTGTATTGATAGCATTGTTAGTACAAACATGCTAAATAAAACTTTTAAACGTGAAGTATTAAAAGAAGTAAAAGAAAAGCTTAAAGAAGATGTAATAAACGGGAAAAAATAATAACGTTTTTTCGTCGTACTAAAATCATATAATAACAACTATAATGGATAGGGGGAATTTGATGAGTAAAATAAGAGTATATGATTTGGCAAAAGAATTAGATGTTTCAAGCAAGGATTTAGTAAAAAAGTTAAATGATCTGGATATTCCAGCTAAAAACCATATGAGTGCCCTAACAGAACAAGAAGTGAGGTACTTTAAAAGCCATCAAAATAATGCGAATACGGTAAAAGATCAAAAGGCAAATGAGTCAAAAGCAAATGAAAATGTAAAAATAAATCATCAGGACAATAATAAAACAACAGTAGGAACAAATCATAAAAAGCACCAGAATACAGCGACTAAAAGCAGTAATAATAACACCCATAGTGGCTCTAGTAAAAATAATAACAGTAACACTAACACTCATAATAACTCTAGCAAAAATAATAACAGTAATAATAATACCCATAATAATTCTGCAAAAAGCAATAGCAACAATAAAGGTTTAAGTAATCAAAATAAAAACACAAAGAATCATGAAGGTAAAGGGGCAAGTCCATCGAAAACGCACAATACAAACAAAAAGAAAGACATTAACAAACCTAAGGTTACACCTGTAAAAATTGACAATAGTAAGAGAGTTAAAAAAACGAAAACAGATTATAAAAAACGAAAAACAGAAGAAACTAAAGTTGAAGAGACAATTCTTTTACCATCACAAATCACAGTTGGCGATCTTGCATCCAAAATCAATATCTCTGTTACAGAGATTATTACGCACTTGATTAAATTAGGTATTATGGCATCAATTAATCAAGAAATCGATTTTGATACTGCTGAGGTTATTGCAAGTGAATTAGATATCAAAGTGGAATTAGAAAATGTAGAAGAAGAAGTACACAGTATCTTAGAAGAATACGAAGATGAAGATGATAAAAAAGATCTAATAAAAAGACCTCCTGTTATTACAGTAATGGGTCATGTTGACCATGGTAAAACATCCCTACTAGATGCTATTCGCCATACGAGTGTTACTTCAAGAGAAGCTGGTGGCATTACACAACATATTGGTGCTTATACGGTACAAATAAACAATGAATCGATTACCTTTATTGATACTCCTGGTCATGAGGCATTTACTGCCATGCGTTTAAGAGGAGCTCAAATTACAGATATCGCTATTTTAGTAGTAGCTGCTGATGATGGCGTTATGCCACAGACTGTTGAAGCAATCAACCATGCGAAAGCTGCAAACGTACCGATTATCGTTGCTATAAATAAAATCGATAAGGAAAGTGCAAATCGTGACCGAGTTCTTCAAGAATTAACTGAACATGGATTAATTGCAGAAGCTTGGGGCGGGGATACCATTTGTGTTCCTGTATCTGCTCATACTGGAGAAGGTATTGATACGCTGCTCGAGATGATTCTTTTATCTGCTGAAATGCTTGAACTCAAAGCGAATCCTAAAAGACTAGCAAAGGGAAGCGTTGTAGAAGCTCAATTAGATAAAGGTAGAGGAGCCGTTGCAACTTTGCTTATTAATACAGGTACATTACGTATTGGAGACATTGTCGTATCTGGTACAACCTATGGTAAAGTTCGTGCGATGGTCAATGATAAAGGAAAAAGATTAAAATCAGCTGGTCCATCTGCTCCAGTAGAAATTATTGGTCTTTCCGAAGTGCCAGAAGCTGGAGATGACTTTTACGTCGTAAAAGACGATAAAACAGCAAGACAAGTCTCTGAAATGAGAAAACATTATCTAAAAGACCAACAAGTTAAAAAGAGTGCACCACTTTCATTAGATGATTTATACAATCAAATACAAGAGGGATCCATAAAGGATATTAATATCGTCATTAAGGCAGATGGTCAAGGTTCTGTGGAAGCCTTAAAACAATCCTTGTTTAAGCTTACAAATGATGAGGTTCGAGTAAATGTAATACACGATGGTGTAGGTGCTATTTCTGAATCAGATGTTATATTGGCATCAGCTTCTAATGGTATTATCATTGGCTTTAATGTTCGACCTGGAGCAAATGTATCTAAAATAGCCGAAAGAGAAGCAGTAGACATTCGATTATATCGAGTAATCTATGATGCAATAGAAGATGTAGAAGCAGCTATGAAAGGTATGCTAGACCCTGAATTTAAAGAAGTAGTCGTGGGTACTGCAGAAGTTCGTGAAACCTTTAAAGTACCTAATATCGGTATAATTGCAGGTATATATATTACAGATGGTAAAATCGCTCGAAATAACGACGTCAGAGTAATAAGAGATGGCATAGTTGTTCAAGAAGGCTCAATTTCCTCTTTGAAACGCTTTAAGGATGATGCAAAAGAAGTTGTTCAAGGCTACGAATGTGGTCTAGGTATTGAAAAATTCAATGACCTTAAAGAAGGAGATATTATAGAAGCCTTTATGATGGAAGAAATCCCTAGATAAGGATGATTTATTATGTCAACTAGAATACAGCGAATTAACGAGACAATAAAACAAGAGCTCAGCCATTATATTCGGCTTGAGTTGAAAGATCCAAGATTAAATACTGATATGATAAGCATTATCAGAGTAGAGGCAACAGGTGATTTACGTTTTGCAAAAGTATTTGTAAGCATCTTTGAAAATGACGCTGATAAAAAGAATGAAATGCTTGGAATCCTTAAAAAATCTGCTGGGTTTTTGAGAAAACAAATTGGCAAGAACCTGACAACTCATTACACACCAGAACTTTTATTTGAACTAGATAATTCTATCGAGTATGGTGTTCATATCGATTATTTACTTCGTAAAATTAATCATAAGGATAATTAGTATGGATCATATTATAAAAGCAATTAACAAGTATCAAAGCTTTGCAATCAGTAGCCATAGAAATCCTGATGGAGATTCTATTGGCTCCTGTATTGCCTTAGGCTTAGCATTAAAAAAACTGGGGAAATCCGTTACTTATATTATGGATGATATTCCTCAAAAATTTGAATTTTTAGATGAGATTCAGAATTTTAAAGTAAATACATCCCAACACTTTGATGTAGCCGTATGCTTGGATTGTTCAAATATTGAACATCTACAAAATAGCCAAAATCTATCTAATGGGGACGTCATCATTAATATAGACCATCATATTAGCAATACAAATTATGGTGGATTAAACTATATAGATTCTGTTGCAAGCGCTACAGGTGAAATCATCTATGAACTCATATGCAAGCTGTCCATCCCTATAGATGAAAATATGGCTATTGCATTGTATGTGGCAGTTGTAACAGATACAGGAAATTTTAAATACAGTAATGTGACGCATAAAACCCATGCTATTATTTCCGAATTATATAAAATCACAGATATTTATTGGAAAATCAATACTATAATCTTTGATCAAAATTCTTATGAGCGGATGAAGATTATCGGTAAATCCTTAGAAAACTTATACCTAACTCATGAGAACAGAATATCTGTAATAGCACTATCTTTAGAAGATCTAAAAGAGTACGACAATGTAGACCTAGAAGGTATTATTAATTATGCAAGAGATATTAAAGGTGTTGAAGTGGCAGTATTTGCTAAAGAAGTAGAACCGAATTTATTTCGCGTGTCATTTAGAGCTAATGGAGATTATGATGTAAGTACATTAGCTACTATATATGGCGGGGGCGGACATAGCAAGGCCGCAGGTTGCACAATGAGGGGTAATGGCCTTAAAGAAATCATGAATGATATAACAGATAATATTGCAAAGGACTTACAATGAACGGAATTATAAATATTTATAAATCACAAGGTATGACCTCACACGATGTAGTCTACAAAGTTCGAAAAATTCTTCATACAAAAAAAATTGGTCACACGGGTACATTAGACCCTATTGCAGAAGGTGTTTTGCCCCTTACTATTGGCCAAGGGACTAAAATCTCTCAATTTATTGTAGAGAAAGAAAAAGAGTATGTAGCGGAACTTTCATTTGGCTCTAAGACAGATAGTTTTGATCGAACAGGTCAAATAATAGGACAAGTTGATAAAATAATTACTGAGGATGAGTTAAAAAAGACTCTTCTTTTATTTACTGGAGAGATTGATCAAGTACCTCCTATTTATTCTGCTATAAAAGTAGATGGTAAGAAACTATACGAATACGCTAGGGAACAGATACAAGTAGAGATTAAAGCTCGGAAAATTTCCATCCACGAACTTGAGCTTCTTCATTTTGAATTTCCTATTGCCAAAATAAGAGTTGCCTGTTCAAAAGGTACTTATATTCGATCTTTATGCAATGATATTGGAGAAAAGTTAGGCACCTTCGCACATATGACCTCTTTGATTCGAACAAAGAGTGGTCCTTTTCACCTCGATAAAGCCATAAGCCTAAAGCAACTTGAAGCATTAAGCTCAGAAAAGATCGAACAGCACTTGTACCCAATGGATTTTCCACTTCAACATTTATTTCGAGTTGATGTGCAACCTTATTCAGCAAAGTATCTGCTCAATGGAAATCCTTTGATTCAAAAGAATATTGTACAAAACATAAATGATATTCCACTTTGTGAGAAGGTTCGAATCTACTTACATGACGAATTTAAAGGGGTTGGTCTTATGGAAAATAAAGACGATTATCGAATCAAACCCTTAAGATTATTTACGAACCAATAAATCAAGCCTAAACAGGTTTTCAAGCATCCACGTGCTTATGAAGACAGATACACCGAAACAATCTAGGTTTTTAGTAAGGAGACATAAGATGGAGTCCATAGTATTAAATAAAGACACAAAACTACAATACGATACATCTGTAGCCTTAGGCTTCTTTGATGGCATTCATTTAGGACATAGAATGCTTATTGAAACAATGAAAAAGAGGGCAAAAGAGAAAAAATTACTTAGTTGTGTTGTAACTTTTGATAGGCATCCCTTGACGATAGCTTTTCCTAAATATGCTCCAATGCTCATATTATCTAATGAAGAAAAGGTCAAAATTTTAGAGACAATGAATATTGAACAATTGGTTTTTCTGAAATTTACTGAAGAAATGATGAATTATGAACCGACAAGATTTGTTGAAGAAATCTTAGTTGGTCAATTAAATATAAAGCATGTAGTTGTAGGATTTAACTATAATTTTGGAAATAAGGGTGAGGGTTCCCCTCAGTTACTGAGACAACTTGGTAAAGAACATGGCTTTGAAGTAGAAATCGTGGGCGAATATCAAGTAGAGCGCCAGACGGTGAGCAGTTCCTTTATTCGAAATTTAATTTCTACTGGAAAAGTGGATGCAGTAGAAAAATATATGGGTAGAAAATTTTTCGTTTCAGGGGAAGTAATTGAAGGGAAAAAAATTGGTAGGCAATACAATTTTCCTACTGCTAATATAGAAGTAAAAGGGAATCAAATTACTCCTGAACCAGGAGTTTATTACACTCATGTTATATATAAGGGTAAAGAATATCACGCTCTTACTAATGTAGGTCACAATCCCACCTTTGCAAATCATCCGTTTAGAATTGAGTCTTATATTTACAACTTTTCAGAAATCATATACGGTGAAAAAATCAAAGTAATCTTCTATAAAAGAATAAGAAAAGAAAAAAAGTTTAATAATATTAATGATTTGTTTAAACAAGTACAACATGATATAGCCACTATTAACGAGAAGTACGTTCTGTGTTCTAATATCTAAGTAAAAACAAATGATTATTTGCTTTTGATACACTACTATGTTATAATAATACTGTTAATTTTAACCTTTATCTGTGTTTATTGAATCTCCAACAGTATACTCTGATAGAGGCGTTTAACAAAAACATTTAGGAGGAAAGAAAATGAGTTTAAGTAAAGAAAAGAAACAAGCGATCATCGATGAGTACAAGTTAACAGAAGGAGATACTGGTTCTCCAGAAGTGCAAATTGCTATATTAACTTATAGAATCAATGAATTAACAGAGCACTTTAAAATTCACAAAAAAGACCACCATTCAAGAAGAGGTTTATTAAAACTTGTAGGACAAAGAAGAGGTTTATTAAATTACCTGACTAAAAAAGATATCAATAGATATCGTTCAATTATCGAAAAGTTGAACATCAGAAAATAAATTGTAATAGATGATTAAGGGCGGAGATATCCGCCTCTTATTTTACGCATAACTAATGAGCTAAGCTAAAATATTTTTAAGAAATTCAATAACTGAACAATTACAAGTTATATAAAGTTTACTGAACTACGAAAGGAGGAATACAATGACACATGTATTTAAAAAAATAATTGCAGGCAGAGAATTAATCGTGGAAATCGGAGAATTAGCGCAACTTGCTAACGGTTCTGTATTTCTAAAATATGGACAAACAAATGTTTTAGTAACTGCTTGCGCGTCTAAAAAGCCAAGAGAAGGAATAGATTTCTTTCCGTTAAGCTGTGATTACGAAGAAAAACAATATTCCGTAGGAAAAATTCCAGGAGGATTTATTAAGAGGGAAGGAAGACCTTCTGAAAAGGCAATTCTTTCTTCTAGATTAATAGATAGACCTATACGACCATTATTCCCTGAAGGATTTCGAAATGATGTACAAGTTGTAGCTACAGTGATGAGTGTGGAGCAAGATAATTCTCCAGAAATCGTTGCAATGCTAGGCTCTTCTATTGCATTATCTATTTCAGATATTCCATTTGATGGACCAACTGGTTCTGTTTTAGTTGGTTTAATTGATGACGAATTTATCGTCAATCCTACAGTAGAACAAAGAGAAAAAAGTGATTTGCACTTAACGGTTTCTGGTACAAAAGATGCTATCATGATGGTAGAAGCTGGAGCTAACGAAATATCAGAAGAAACTATGCTAAAAGCAATCCTATTTGCTCATGAGCAAATAAAGGATTTCGTTGCATTCCAAGAAGAAATCATAAAAGAAATTGGCAAAGAAAAAATCCAAATAAATCTTTTCAAACCGGATGAAAATATCGAAAAAGAAATTCGCGACAACTCGTCATCTAAACTTGCAGAGGCAATAAAGACAGAAGAGAAATTAGAAAGACAAGAGAAAATTGACGCTGTTAATGCAGAAATCATGGAAACCTACTTAGAAAAATATCCAGATAATAAAAGAGATATTAGCGAAGTAGCTTACAATATGCTAAAAGAAGAAGTTCGTAGAATGATTGTTCATGATAAGATTAGACCTGACAATAGAGCACTGGATGAAATCCGACCAATTAGTTGTAACATTGGAAAGCTTGACCGTGTTCATGGATCTGGACTCTTTACAAGAGGTCAAACTCAAGTAATGTCTGTAGTCACATTAGGAGCATTAGGTGATGTACAAATTCTAGATGGACTTTCTGAAGAAGAAGTGAAAAAAAGATATATTCACCACTACAATTTTCCATCTTTTAGCGTTGGTGAAACAAGACCAATGCGTGGACCAGGTAGACGAGAAATTGGACATGGTGCATTAGCAGAAAGAGCATTATTACCTGTTATTCCATCTGAGGACGATTTCCCATATACTATTCGAGTAGTATCTGAAGTATTAGGCTCAAATGGTTCTTCATCCCAAGCAAGTGTTTGTGGAAGTACCTTATCCCTATTAGATGCTGGCGTTCCTATTAAAGCACCTGTAGCGGGTGTCGCTATGGGACTTATTAAAGATGGAGATCAAGTAGCTGTTCTAACAGATATACAAGGTATGGAAGACTTCTTAGGAGATATGGACTTTAAGGTGGCTGGAACAGATAAGGGAATTACGGCTATCCAGATGGATATTAAAATTCACGGTATCGATGAAAATGTCCTTCGAAATGCCCTTCAGCAAGCATTAAAGGGAAGACTCTTTATCCTGGACAAAATGAATGCAGTTATTTCAGAACCAAAAGATGATTTATCTCCATATGCACCAAGAATTATTACAATGGAAATTAAACCAGATAAAATTAGAGACGTAATTGGCTCTGGTGGAAAAGTAATCAATAAGATTATTGACGAAACAGGCGTTAAAATTGATATTACAGACGATGGAAAAGTATTTATCTCTTCTCCTGATTCCACTTCTGCTGAACGAGCAAAAGAAATCATTGGCAATATCACAAAGGAATATGTAGTCGGCGAAGTATATCTAGGCAAAGTTAGTCGAATCGCAAAATTCGGAGCATTTGTAGAATTACCAGGCGGCAAAGAAGGAATGGTTCACATTTCTAAATTAGCCCATGAAAGAGTTAATGAAGTAGAAGATGTGGTCAAAATTGGCGATGAAGTGACTGTAAAAGTGATGGAAGTTGACCAACAAGGACGAATCAATCTATCGAGAAAAGCAACTCTTCCAAGACCAAAGACAAATCATGATGATAAATAAGTGCCTTGGGCCCTTTAGCCACTAGCTTTAGGGTCAAGATTCTTGGCTACGCTCAGAATGACTGGCGCAAGAGCTAGGATCAAAAGTAGGACTTTCATCTTAAACAGTTGTTATAAAAGAAAATATTATAGCTAGTAGAGACACATAGACTTTTAGTTTATGTGTTTTTTCGTAAATAAAAGCTTTAGCTTTCATTTGACGAGTGCCCAACTAAGGAATCAGCTTTAGCTGATTTTGAGGTGTAAAAATGCAATTTCTACATTTCGCTTTTCGCATTAAAGTTTTTTCCGTCCAACTTTTATTATTAAGGAGTAAAACGATGAACAAAATAAAAATTCAAATCATTAACAAATCAAAATATCCTCTTCCTGCTTATCAAACAGAAGGTGCTGCGGGGATGGATTTATGTGCAAATCTTGATGAGCCCATTATTATAGAAAAAGGTAAGATTAAATTGATTCCTACTGGCCTTTTTATAGCCTTGCCCCTAGGATATGAGGCTCAAATTCGCTCTAGAAGTGGAATGACTCTAAAATTTGGTATAGTAGTGGCGAATGGAATAGGTACGATTGATTGTGACTATAGAGGTGAAATTCAGGTTATACTCATCAATCTAGGAGAAAAAGATTACACGATAGACCCTGGAGAGAGAATTGCTCAAATGGTCATTAATCAATATTCTAGGGCTGTATTTGAAAAAGTAGAAGTTTTAAACGATACACTGCGTGGAGAAGGTGGCTTTGGACACTCAGGCTACTAGCTGAACGCTGATAACTAAAGTGCCTTCGGCACTTTTTTATCATATTTTCCCGAAAACCCTCATATGAATACATAAGATGAAGTTGGAGGCGGATGAAATGAGATTTGGCGAATTAAGAGATCGAGAAATAATAAATATTGAAACTGGTGAAAAATTAGGCACTTTTGGTAATTGTGAATTAGATATTGACATCTCCACAGGACAGATTATATCTATTATCGTCATAGAAGGTGCAGGCTCCTTTTTTTCCTTTTTAGGAAAACAGGAAGAATTCAAAACAGTGATTCCTTGGGAAAATATTAAAAAAATTGGAAAAGACACTATTATGGTATCGATTTAAATGAAGGATGGTTGAACGGTAGTTAAATAATTATCGAGTTTCCTATCAATTTATAGATAGAAAAAGGAATTCTCAATTTTAAATTATTCATTGCGCAAAGCGTATATCTCGTCCGACCGTCTAACTTTTTTAATGTATAAAAAACTAATCCAACCACATACTATAGTAAGATTGAATCTTTTAACTATAATATGGTGGTGTGATATGAACAATAAGAATATATTTCAGAATATTAACCAAAACGAGAACGACAACGAATTACAAAACTTGCAAGAATTAGGACAAGTGAATATTCCTGATTTTGAAAGCAGTATTTTTACTCTACCTATCATTGGAGAAATTGAAGGTCATGGAGAATTACCTCAAGGGAGAAAATCGACGAAATACGAACATGTGATCCCCCAGCTTTTAGCCGTAGAACAAAACCCTAAGTATGAAGGTCTATTTCTTATTATTAATACAGTAGGAGGAGACGTAGAAGCAGGTCTAGCTCTTTCTGAGCTTATTTCAAGCATGAAAAAACCAAGCGTATCCCTAGTTATTGGTGGAGGTCATAGTATTGGCGTGCCATTATCCGTAAGTACAAATCACTCCTTTATTGCACCTACAGCTTCTATGACCATCCATCCTATCCGAACAAGCGGATTAGTCATTGCAGTGTCTCAAAGCTTTGAATACTTCAAAAGGATGCAAGAGAGAATCGTCTCCTTTGTAGAGAAAAATTCAAAGATACAAAAAGATCGTTTTGAAGAGCTCATGTTAAATAACAGAGAAATGGCGAATGACTTAGGTAGCATACTTGTAGGACAAAATGCTGTAGATGAAGGTTTGATTGATTCTGTAGGGGGATTAAGCGATGCCCTTATTAAGATTCAGGAACTTATCGATGAAAGAAAAGCGGAAAACTAATATCAAAAGTGAAAGGTGTAAGTTTATTATGCACAGTTTAAAGCTGTGCATTTTTATATTATTTACAAGAGAGTAGCTTTTTTATCTTTTAAATTAAAAAAAACGCAAACTATTGTTTGTCTATAGTTTAACTACCCTTTAATCACTAATTGCTGATGACTAAAGCGTCGAAGGCGCTTTCTTGTTATAGGGGTTTTGTGGTAAAATATAGAGTAGAACCTGAGGTGATTAAATGGCATCGACCACACAAAGAAAGAAAAATACGAGAAAAAAAAGTACTCGTAAAAAAAACACTAAGAAAGTAGATTTTAGGGACACAAAGTTATTTAGTGAAATTATTGGTTTAATATTTGTTTTATTCGGATCATTTGGATTTTATGCCCTGGTGGCTAAAGACGCTGGAACAATTGGAAATTATTTGAACTCTTTATTTTACTTTCTATTTGGAAAAAGTAGTTATCTCTTTACCATATTTATTATAGTCCTTGGAGCATACTTTATCGTAAAAGGATTGACCTATTGGATGTCTGTAGCACTTCCTATAGCTTTATTTACTTTGAATTTTAGTATTGCAATTACCATGATCGATGATCTTATCATTGAGAATATTTTTAGCTTAGATATCTTTCAAACAGCATTGCATACAAACGATGGTGGTGGATTTATAGGTATCTTTTTTACTTCAATTTTGGTAAAATTGTTTTCTACATATGGTACAATTATTATCCTGTTTATTACTACTCTCATTGCAAGCATCTTGATTTCGCGAAAATCACTATATGAGGGAATTGTAGAGTTTAGGGAAAATCATAAAAATCGACCTAAAAGAAAAATTCTACCTAATCTTGAATTCCCTGTTGAAAAGCTAGCTTTAAACAAGTCTAAGAGATATAGTAGTCCTGAAGAGAAACCATCTACAGAACCAGAAAAAATTGTAGTAAATAAGGAAGAAAAAATCAAAATACTAGATTACGCAGATATACGCAATAAAAATTCAGAAACCAATCCTGCTATGAATAAAGGAATTAAAGTTAAGAATCAAAAAGAGGTAGAAGAAAAGATCATTCAGCTAGAAGACCAAACGAGCAATGGCCCTCTAATTCAGGACCATATACCAAAAGATTATGTCTTTCCAAGCCCTGATCTATTAAATGCGCCTATACCAGCAAATCCAAATAGCAAGAAGGAAATTATTCATAATGCAAGTACATTAGAAAAAACCCTACGAGATTTTGGTATCAATACAAAAGTTGTAGAAGTTAGTATGGGACCTAGTGTTACAAGATACGAGCTTCAATTAGAGCCAGGAGTAAAGGTGAGCAAAATTGTCAATTTGTCTAACGATTTAGCCTTAAGTTTAGCTACTACAAGCGTGCGAATCGAAGCCCCAATCCCTGGTAAATCCGCAGTAGGCATTGAAGTGCCCAATAAAGAGACATCTATTGTCAATATCAGAGAAGTATTAGATAGTACTGCCTTTAAGAATTTCAATAGTAAAATTTCTTTTGCTCTAGGAAAAGAATTGTCTGGGAATGTAGTTGTTGGTGATTTAGCTAAGATGCCTCACATCCTTATTGCAGGAGCAACAGGATCTGGTAAGAGCGTCTGTATTAATTCCATCATTGCAAGTATTCTTTATAAAGCTACTCCTGAAGAAGTAAAGCTTATATTAATCGATCCTAAAATGGTAGAATTAAATAATTACAATGGCATACCACATTTATTAATTCCTGTAGTAACAGAACCAAAACACGCTGCTGGAGCCTTAAATTGGGCTATAAGAGAAATGACAGAGCGTTACAAAACATTTAAAGATCAAGGTGTAAGGGATATTAACAGATATAATCAGGTTGTTGGTGAAAAGGGCAAAAAGCTCATGCCAAGGCTCGTCATCATTATAGATGAATTGGCAGATTTGATGATGGTCTCTCCTAGAGAAGTAGAAAATGCCATTTGTCGTTTGGCTCAATTAGCGAGAGCCGCAGGTATACATCTTGTCCTAGCTACTCAAAGACCTTCTGTTGACGTTATTACTGGACTGATTAAGGCAAATGTCCCTTCTAGAATTTCCTTTGCAGTATCTTCTTCGGTTGATTCAAGGACGATTTTAGATATGGGAGGAGCCGAAAAGCTCTTAGGTAGAGGAGATATGCTCTATCATCCAGTAGGTGAGGCAAAGCCAGTGCGTATACAAGGGACTTTTATATCCGACATTGAAGTAGAAAAAGTCGTAGAGTTTGTAAAGAAACAAGGAGACCCAAGCTATAGTGAAAAAGTCATTGAAGAAATTAAAGACGTTAAAGTAGCAAAAGACCATGATAACTTTGAAGATGATATGCTCCCACAAGCAATTGAACTTACCTTAGAATCTGATACCATATCTACATCTATGATTCAAAGGAAACTCCGGGTAGGATATGCAAGAGCGGGTAGAATTATTGATGAAATGGAAGAAAAGGGTATTATCTCTGGGCCAGAAGGAAGTAAACCTAGGAGAGTATTATTATCAAAAGAAGCATATTACGAAAATATGAAATCACAAGAAGAATAGGAGATTTACTTTTATGAGTTACAATGTAGGGCTAGTATCCTTAGGATGCGCCAAAAATTTAGTCGATTCTGAAATTATGTTAGGCTTAATTGAAAGAGGAAGCTATACTATTACGGAAGATCATTCTAAAGCAGATATCATCATCATTAATACCTGTGGATTTATTGAATCTGCTAAGGAAGAATCAATAGATACGATTCTACAGTTAGGACAGTACAAAGAAAATGGGAATCTTAAGGCCCTTATTGCTACAGGTTGCCTTTCAGAAAGATACAAAGATGAACTTCTAAATGAGATTCCAGAGTTAGATGCAGTAGTGGGTACTGGAGACTATGAAAATATCATACAGATTATAGAAGACACTTTAAAAGGAGAAAAGGTCTGCGCTTATGGACATATTGATTACTCTTTTGATGAATCTTTGCCTCGAAGAATCTCTACACCTAAGTATACCGCTTATGTAAAAATCGGAGATGGCTGTGATAATCATTGTACTTATTGTATTATCCCTTATTTAAGGGGAAAATATAGAAGTAGAAAGTTAGAGGATATTAAAAGAGAGGTTGAACAATTAGTAAACAATGGAGTAAAGGAAATCATCATTATTGCGCAAGATATTACTCAGTATGGAATCGACCTTTACGAAAAACACTCCCTGCCTATGCTTTTAAGGGAACTAGAGAAAATTGAGGGCTTAAGATGGATTCGATTATTATATGTCTATCCTGAAAATATTGGCGAAGATCTCATAGATGTAATCAAGAACAGCAAAAAGATTTTACACTACTTAGACATCCCTCTTCAGCATACAGAAGATAGTGTATTAAAGAAAATGGCAAGAAGAACTACAAAGACAAAAATTATAAATCTTATTAATACCCTTCGAAGAGAAATACCAGATATCATCATTCGATCTACTATTATTACTGGTTTCCCTGGTGAAAGTGAAGAAGAGTTTGAAGCTATGGTTGAAACTTTAAAAGATCTTCAAATTGATCGATTAGGCGTATTTCCTTATTCCTTAGAAGAAGGAACTCCTGCAGCCTTATTAGGTGGGCAAATTGAAGAAGGGGTAAAAATAAGACGACAGGAACAAATCCTTGAGATGCAACAAGATATATCCTTATCTCATAATGAATCACAGGTTTCAAAAATTATAGAGGTGCTTATAGAGGGAGCGACAGATGATCCTAATACCTTTGTAGGACGCAGCTATATGGACGCCCCAGAGATTGATGGATACGTATATGTTCATTCTCAAAAGAGATTAGAGGAAGGGGATTTGTGTGTCGTTAGAATCGTAGATGCATTAGAATATGATTTAATAGGAGAGATAGTACATGGAGATGAACTTACCAAATAAACTGACTTTATTAAGAGTGATAATGATCCCTATCTTTATCGTCTTTATGTTAGGAGAAATGGAAAATGGTCAAACCATTGCTGCCATTATATTTATCATTGCATCCGCTACAGATTGGTTAGATGGGTACATTGCCCGTAGAGACAATTTAGTCACTACCTTCGGAAAATTTATGGATCCACTTGCAGATAAATTACTCGTATGTTCTGCACTTATTTGCCTTGTAGAAATTGGATTTATTCCCTCTTGGATCGTCATCATCATTATCTCAAGAGAATTTGCTGTAACAGGTCTTCGCACTCTAGCAGCATCAGATAATATCGTCATCGCGGCTAGCTGGTGGGGTAAAATAAAAACCGTAACACAAATGATAGCTATCATTGTAGCATTGTTTAATATCAATTTCAGTATCTACATTATGTATATAGCTACATTCTTTACCATTCTTTCTGGTGTAGATTACTTTGTCATCAATCGTAAGGTATTTACACATACAAATAATTAAACTTTAATTCCGCAAGGAATCGCTGTTTTCTACACAGTAAAATGGATTTACAACCTTTAAAAAGGTAAAAAAAGAAAGCGTGATTACATGAAAAACAACCCATTAAATAAACTTCAAAAATGGATGATGGGCAGAAATGGTGGAGATCAGCTCTCCCTTGCATTACTTATACTATCTTTACTGTTGTCTATTGTTTCTGGCATATTGGATTTACCTATTATAGCTTATATTAGCTATATTCCCTTTGTTTTTGCCGTGTATCGGATATTTTCTAAGAACGTAGATAAGAGAAGATTAGAAAACTACAAGTTTATGATAAAATTGAGTCCAATATACTCCTTTTATCATAAAAGAAAAACCGCACTAAAAGACAGAAAAACTCACAAATACTTCAAATGCCCAAATTGCAAGCAAGGACTACGGGTGCCTAAAGGAAAAGGCAAAATAAATATTACCTGCTCAAAATGTGGAACGAAATTTGTGAAGCAAAGCTAAAGCACCAAAGGTGCTTTAGTCGCTAGCTTTTTCTATTGCTACTGTGTATAAATAATTGTTTAATAAAAAATAAATAATAGTATAGCAATAATAATTACAAGGTTTGGATTTTATTACAGTGAGTTTAATACTTATATTTGTAATAAAGAAACGAGTGACGAAGGATATCACATTCTTTATTTAGGAGATGAATTATTGGCCAGTCAGAAGAATATTACTTGGAGAGGAGGCGCTATGCTTGCTCCAGTGCCCCCTGTTATGGTTACTTGCGGTACTTTAGAAAAACCAAATGTATTGACTATTGGTTGGACGGGTATTCTAAATACGATTCCACCAAAAACCTATATATCCGTTCGACCTTCTCGATATTCCTATGATTTGATTAAAGAAAATGGGGAATTTATCATTAACTTAACGACTACTCATATGATAAAAGCAGCCGATTACTGTGGAGTTCGCTCAGGGCGAAATGAAGATAAATTTGCTGTCACAGGTCTTCACATAGAAGAAGCCTCTAAAGTAACCTGCCCTATGCTTGTAGAGAGCCCTGTATCCTTAGAATGCAGTGTGACTGATGTGGTCTCTTTAGGCTCTCATGACATGTTTATAGCAGATATTTTAGCTGTCAATGTAGACAGCAGTTTTATAGATAAAGAGGGAAAATTTCATTTAGATAAGTGTTCTTTAGCTGCTTACGCTCATGGAGAATACTTTTCATTAGGTGAAAAGATCGGCAGCTTTGGTTTTTCCGTAAAAAAGAAGAAGAAAAAGAAGAAAAAAATAAAAGATAAATTGGGAAAGGTGGTCGTTAAATGATAGGTGAATTAATCAATGTAGGCACAGAAATTTTAATTGGAGATATTGTAAATACCAATGCACAGTACATTTCAAAGGAGTTATCGAATATAGGCTTTTCTATATACTACCATACAACAGTAGGTGATAACCCTAATCGCTTAAAAGAGACTTTACAAAATTCTCTTAATAGAAGCGATGTAGTCATTTTGACAGGAGGTTTAGGACCAACTCAGGATGATCTTACAAAAGAAATACTAGCCGAAATTTTAGGCGTAGAATTAGTTTTAGATCAAAAGATTTACGATGGTATAACAGAACGTATTTATAAATCCGGATATTCACAGGTTACACAAAACAATTACAAACAAGCTTATATTCCTAAAGGAGCCTCTCCTATACCTAATTTAAATGGTACAGCTCCTGGTATATTAGCAGAAATGGATAATAAATCAATCATATTATTACCAGGACCTCCAAGGGAAATGATTCCTATGTTTGAACAAAGTGTCCTTCCCTATTTAATGAAGAAGACTGACACAAAGTTTTATTCAAATTATTACAAAGTTACTTCTATTGGAGAATCTGCAGTAGAAGACCGTTTGCTAGACCTTATAGACAAACAAAAAAATCCTACCATTGCAACTTATGCTAAACCTGGAGAAGTACTTATTCGAGTTACAGCAAATGGAAAATCGCGAGAAGAAGTAGAGAGCCTACTTCAGGATTACGATGTAGTAATTAGGGAGAGATTCGAACAGAATATCTACGCCTTTGAAGACATCTCCCTCCAAGAAGCTGTAGGAAAATCGCTAGTTGAAAAGAATTTAACCATATCCATTGCAGAATCTTGTACAGCGGGGCAAATCGCCAGCAGATTAAGTGAATTTCCTGGTATATCTCAATCTTTTCATAGCGGCATTGTGTGCTATTCAAACGAAGCGAAAGTTCGTTTTGTAGGTGTACAACAAAAAACTTTAGATGAGTACGGTGCAGTTAGCGAAGAAACAGCTAGGGAAATGTTACAAGGTCTTTATGAAAAAAATAAGACAGATATTGTAGTGGCTACAACAGGTATTGCAGGTCCTGATGGAGGAAGTGAAGATAAGCCTGTAGGGACAGTTTATATTGGGATTTTATACAAAGGTCAATATACAGTGACAAGACATCAGTTTAGAGGAGATCGGAAAAGGATTCAATTATGGGCATCTAACGAAGCTTTAAATAAAATCCGAAAAGCTATAGAAGAAAAATGAGGTGTCTTTAAACAAATATTGCTATTGACTAAAACTTAGTAGTGCTATACAATAGTACAGAACAAACGTTCTGTGCTGTAATCTTAAGAAAAAGATTCAATAATGCATTATAAGGGTACATCTATAGTGTACTTATTTAGAAATAAAACGCAGTTAGAGTTAAAAGGGAAAGGATGTTCGGCTAAGCATGACATTAGAAAAAGATAAAGCATTGCAAGCAGCTCTTGGTCAAATTGAAAAACAATTTGGTAAAGGTTCTGTAATGAAATTAGGAGAAAGTACTATAAATAATAATACAGAGGTAATATCCACATCTTCTATAGGATTGGATATTGCTTTAGGTGTTGGTGGTGTACCAAGAGGAAGAATTATAGAAATTTATGGACCTGAATCTTCAGGTAAAACAACTGTAGCTTTACACATTATCGCTCAGGCACAAAAGAATGGTGGCAATGCTGCCTTTATCGATGCAGAACACGCCTTAGATCCTGTATACGCGAGGGCATTAGGTGTAGATATCGATAATCTAATCGTATCTCAACCAGACAATGGAGAGCAAGCTTTAGAAATCACTGAGGCATTAGTTCGAAGTGGTGCTATTGATATTGTCGTTGTTGACTCTGTTGCTGCATTGGTACCTAAAGCAGAGATTGAAGGAGAAATGGGCGATTCTCATATGGGGCTTCAAGCTCGTCTTATGTCTCAAGCTCTTAGAAAATTAACAGGCGTTCTCCATAAATCCAATACTACAGCTGTATTTATCAATCAATTACGTGAAAAAATAGGCGTCATGTTTGGTAATCCTGAGACAACAACTGGCGGTAGAGCTTTAAAATTCTATTCTTCTATTCGAATGGATGTGCGAAGAGTAGAGACATTGAAGCAAGGTCAGGACATGATTGGAAATAGAACAAGAGTAAAAATCGTTAAGAATAAAGTTGCCCCTCCATTTAAAACAGCTGAGTTTGATATTATGTACGGAGAAGGAATCTCAAGGGTTGGAGATATTTTAGATATTGCAGCCGAACACGATATTGTACTAAAATCTGGTGCATGGTATTCATACAAAGGTGAAAGACTTGGGCAAGGTAGAGAAAATTCAAAACAATTCTTAAAGGATAATCCTCATTTAGCAGATGAAATAGAGAATTTAATTAGAGAAAAGTTCAATCTACGAGCTAGTCCAGTAAGTCCACAAACTAAAGAAGATAAGATTAATATAGACCCTGTAGATATCGAAAAAGATATTCAGAAATAAGAATAAGAAAGCGCCTGTTTTGATCGCTAGCATCAAGGTATTGATTAGAATCACAAACTTCCTAGATGCTATGGAATGATTTGAGCAATCTCTATTACTAAAAAAAGTTATTATATGAAAAAGTGCATTACCTTATTGGTTTGCACTTTTTTATATAAGCACGCTTAACTTTTTAAACTATTATTACAATCTGCTGAGAGTGTTATAGCTTGACTCAATCCTGAGAGCACGGCTATCGCATGAAAAAATAAACAAATAATTATCTTTTACTACTGTGTTGGG